>NZ_OZ252217.1:975597-1296629 GCF_965249125.1 Pelagibacterium sp. | reverse complement strand
ACGCTGTACCAGAAGGCCGCACAGGTCGCGCTGCGGCTGGTGTCCGAAGATGGCGGCGAGGCCATCGCCGACGTCGAATGGACCATCAAGACGCCGCAGGGCGAAACGATCTTTTCCGACATTGGCGCGTTCCCGACCACCGTGCTGGCCGAGGGCGACTATCTGGCTTTGGCCAAGCTGGGCGAGAATGTCTACAATCGCGAGTTCGAGGTGACGGCCGGCAGCCCGCGCGAGGTCGAAATCCTGACGACGGTGTATTGAGCGCCGCGCACGCCGAAACCTCCGACGGCCAATGACCTCGGGCTATGAAGGGTCAGACGGCATGGGGCGATGAGCGCTCCGCATGATTTAGTTTTTATATGAAGCGATCATCGCCCCACGCATCCGGGGTTTTTGGCTTATGGCGGCGTCTCGGGCTGGGGTTTGTCGTCCGGGATATTGGCATTTTTAGTGGGTCGGTTGGCGAACCGGGAAACCGGTCCCCACTTTCCCTGCCAACCTCCCGTCGGTGCCCCTCTCCCTTTCGGGAGTGCGACGTGGAACGCCTGGTTCCTCGTCCGGCCATCCGTCCGCTTTGGGCCTTCCCTGCGGCGACCCGCAAGGAACCCGAACCGATCCCGCCCAAACGTTCGTTGCGCTTGCGTCCATATAAGCGGGTTCGTGAGGGCAGTATGGGGGAGGTGGTGGAAGCGGGGATAAAGTTTCTCGTGCGCGTCTCCATCCTCTCCGTCGTCATCCTCGGGCTTGACCCGGGGATCTGCCGCGTCGAGGCAGCCGGTGAAGGGGTTGGGGACCGATGACGCGTCAAGGATCACCACTTCTGCCGCGCTTGCGGACGCCCTGCGGATCCCCGGGTCAAGCCCGAGGATGACGAAGGGGGTGGGGTGAGCGGCGGTGATGGAGCCGCCGGGGGGCGGCCCGCGGATGACGAAGGGGGCGGTTAGAGTGCTTCCAGGATAAGTGGGCACCACTTATCCGGTTCGGAAGCGCGACAAAACAAGGATCTAGAGCAATTGAAGCGATTCGAAGAAGCGCTGAAATGCTCTAGGCGCGCGGGGATCGTCTCTACGCTGCAGGGTGGCGGCGACAAAAAAAGGGCCGCGCGATGCGCGGCCCCTAAAACTATGCGCTCTTGCGCTTGAGATCGGGTGGAGTGACCTCACCCACCAGATCGGCGATCGCTTCGGTCACGGGCTTAACGCTCTGCCCCTGGCTGCCAAGCTGGCGGATCGAAACGGTTTTTTCCTCAGCTTCGCGACGACCAGCCACGAAGATGAAGGGCACGCGGCCAACCGAGTGCTCGCGCACCTTGTAGTTGATCGATTCATTGCGGGTATCGATCTCGGCCCGAACGCCCTGCGCGCGCAGATCGGCGACGATCCTGTTCGCGTAATCGTCGGCATCGGAAACGATGGTCGCAACGACCACCTGCACCGGCGCCAGCCACAGCGGCATGCGCCCGGCATAGCTTTCGATCATCATGCCCAGGAACCGCTCAAGCGACCCCAGGATCGCCCGGTGCAGCATGACGGGGCGCTGGCGCGACCCGTCTTCGGCGACATAGGACGCATCGAGCCGCTCCGGCATCACGAAATCGAGCTGCAATGTGCCGCACTGCCAGGACCGGCCGATGGCGTCCTTAAGATGGAATTCGAGCTTGGGACCATAAAACGCCCCCTCGCCTTCCGCGATCTCGAAACGACGCCCGGTCGCCTCGAGCGCATCGCCCAGGCTCTTTTCGGCGAGATCCCAGACGCTGTCCTCGCCAGCGCGGGTTTCCGGCCGCGTGGCGAGCAGGATCTTGACCTCGGTAAAGCCCATATCCTCGTAAACCGAATCCAGCAGCGCGCAGAATTTCTCGGTCTCGGCCTGGATCTGGTCGACCCGGCAGAAGATGTGCGCATCGTCCTGTGTCATCTGGCGCACGCGCATCAGCCCGTGCAAGGCGCCATGCGCCTCGTTGCGATGGCAGCAGCCAAATTCGGCAAGCCGCAAAGGCAGATCGCGGTAAGACTTGATGCCCTGGTTGAAGACCTGCACGTGGGCCGGACAGTTCATCGGTTTGAGCGCCAGAAGGTTGGCGTCGGCCGAGATTTCGGGCTGATCGCCTTCGGTCGACGGCGTCTCGTCAGGCACCACGAACATGTTCTCGCGGAACTTGCCCCAATGGCCAGATTTCTCCCACAGCTTGTTGTCGAGCAGCTGGGGCGTCTTGATTTCCTTGTATCCCGATGCGTTCAGACGGCGGCGGATATATTCCTCCATCTGATTGTACATGACGAACCCCTTGGGGTGCCAAAACACCGAGCCCTGCGCCTCGTGCTGGAAATGGTAGAGGTCCATTTCCTGGCCGATCTTGCGATGATCGCGTTTTTCGGCCTCCTCGATCATATGCAGATGGGCTTCGAGCTGGTCCTTTGAGGCCCATGCCGTGCCGTAGATGCGGCTCAGCACTTCCCGGTTGGAATCCCCACGCCAATAGGCGCCGGCCACCTTGGTCAGCTTGAACGCCTTGCCCACATCTTTCGTGGTGCGCATATGCGGCCCACGGCACAAATCGAACCACTGGCCCTGCTTGTAGATTTTTACCTTCTGGTCGGCGGGAATGGCATCGATCAATTCGACCTTGAATTGCTCGCCCTTGGCCGAAAACACCTTCTTGGCTTCGTCGCGATCCCAGACCTCGCGGGTAAATTCGGCGCCGCGGTCGACGATTTCTTCCATCTTCTTTTCAATGGCGCGCAGATCGTCCTCCGAGAACGGCTCGGCGCGATAGAAATCGTAATAGAACCCGTTCTCGATGACTGGACCGATGGTGACCTGCGTATCGGGCCAGAGCTCCTGCACGCCTTCGGCGAGAACGTGCGCCGCATCGTGGCGGATCAATTCGAGCGCGGCTTCGTCGTCGCGCAGAACGAATTCGATCCGGCCATCGGCGTCGAGCTCACTCGAAAGATCCGCCAATTCCCCGTTCCAGCGCATGGCGACGGTCTTTTTGGCCAGCGATTTGGAGATGCCTTCGACGATGGTGGTCCCGGTGGTGCCCAATGCGTAATCACGCACTGCACCATCGGGAAACGTCACCTTAATCATCTTGGATCTCCATTAATTGCCAGAATTGGCGAAGCTGAACGTCATCCACTCAACAATCAGTTGAATGGACGGGCGGTTGATTAGCATGAATTGGTGGTCAATCCAGCCCTTTGTGGCCGGTCCGATCCGGCCACGGACTAGGGAAACCGCTCGTGCTGGGGAAGATCGTCGGTAATCTCATACCAAGGCGCCTTCGAGCCGACGAAAATGTGCATGGTCGGCCTGATCGATGGGGCATCGGTCAGCGTGCCGAGCGAAACATTGGCCCGGGTGCCCTTCTGGACGATCGAGTAGAGCAGCGAACCACAGAGCTTGCAGTGGATATCATGGGACTCCCCGGGTGCCACCCCGCCATAGCGCAGCACATTGTCTTGCCCCGATGTGATCGAGAGCTTTTCGGCCTCGATACCGGCAATCGGCTTGAAGGCAGCGCCCGTGGCCTTGCGGCAATCGGTGCAATGGCAATTGAGCGCATAGCGGAATGCGTCTTCGACCTCATAGGCCACACCGCCGCACAGGCAGGAACCCTTAAGGATGCTATTGGTGTTGGTCATTTTGTCCTCCGTTCCATCGTCCATAGCGCCACGGCACATACCAGCGCGCCCGATCCGGCAAGGCGGCCGGCACCGGATCATATCCGTGCGTCCCGCCGGGACGACACCGCCAGATACGCCCCGCACCCATCCAGCCGCCGGGCCAGAACCCGTGCCGCAAGATGGCGTCGCGGGTAAATTCCGAGCAGGTCGGGGCGTGGCGGCACGTGCGGCCGGTGACCGACGAAAGCGTATAGCGATAAGCCTGGATGAGCAGATAGGCAGCCCATTTGAAAGGCCAGTCGATGACCGCCCATACCCGATCCATCACGCGCCCGCCCGCTCGAGCGCGTCGACAATCGCATCGAACACCAGAAGCGTTGAGGCGTGACGGGCGGGAAATCCGCGGACCGGCTCGAGATATTTCAAATCGTCCCATTTCCCGTTGGGCGGGACGCCATCGGCCCTGAGCATGGCGGCCATCTGGTCGCGGACGGCGCGAAGCTCCTCGGGTGTCGAGCCAATTATGCGCTCGGCGACGATGGCGGCACTGGTCTGGCCCAGCGCGCAGGCGTTGACGGTCGCGCCATAGGCTGCGACCCGGCCACCGTCGAGATTGAGATCGACTTCGACCACCGAACCGCAGACCCGAGATACCTTTCGCGCTGTCGCATCGGGGTTTTCGAGTCGCGGCATCTGGCGCGCCGCGCCGGCAATTTCGAGGATCCGATTGCTGTAAAGGTCGGAAAATTCCATTTTTCGGGCCGATTGTATGTGGCCGCACCCCGTTGTTCACTCAAATTTGCCAATCTGTTTTCTTGTCGACCGGCATGCCCCGCCTATATAAGGAGCGTCGTCGCGGGCTGCAAACGCATTTGGTCCAGACTCAATTTGTCGACGTATGAGGGGCATAAATGCGCCCGTCGATTTTCAAGGGGACACCCTTCATGGACATGAACGTCAAGCCCAAGCCTGCGCAAACCGCGCTCGACCGCGTGATCGAGCGCCCGAGCCGCGACGAGGCCGAGGCGGCCGTGCGCACGCTGATCGCATGGGCCGGGGACAATCCCGACCGCGAAGGACTGATCGATACGCCGCGCCGCGTCGCCGATGCTTATCGCGAATTTTTCGCGGGCTATGAGGAAGACGCGCTGGCCGTGCTGGAAACCACCTTCACCGAGGTCGGCGGCTATGACGATATCGTTCTTGTCCGCGACATCCCCTTCCATTCCCACTGCGAGCACCACATGGTGCCCTTCGTGGGCAAGGCGCACATCGCCTACCTGCCCCATGACGGCGTTGTCGGCCTATCCAAGCTGGCGCGGGTGACCGACGTTTTCGCAAAGCGCTTGCAGACCCAGGAAAACCTCACCGCCCAGATCATCGAGGCGATCAACGAGGCCATCAATCCGCGCGGCGCCGCCGTGATGCTCGAGGCCGAGCATATGTGCATGTCGATGCGCGGCATCAAAAAGCACGGCTCGTCCACCGTGACCCACCGCTTCACCGGCGTTTTTGCCGAGGACCGGCAGGAACAGGACCGCTTCTTCGCCCTCATCCGCGCCGGGCGATAGAAGCTTTCCCGAGGCGCGGGTATCAGTTAAACACCGCGCCATGACACAGTTTACCGACCCCAAAACCCTTTCCAAGGCCGATCTCGAAGCGGGCAGCACCTTTGCGCCGAAATTCGACGCGAACGGGCTGGTGACCGCCGTGACAATCGAAGCGGGCACCAATCAAGTGCTCATGGTCGCGCACATGAACGCCGAGGCAATTGCCGAGACTCTGCGTTCGGGCCACGCGACCTATTGGTCCCGGTCACGCGGCACGCTCTGGAAAAAGGGGGAAACCTCGGGCGAACTCCAGGAACTTGTGGAACTGCGCACCGACTGCGATCAGGACGCGCTGGTTGTTGTGGTGAACCAGACAGGGCACGGTGCAGCCTGCCACACCGGCCGCAAGAGCTGCTTTTACCGCAAGGTCGAAATGACCGACGGCGAAGCCCGGCTCAGCGATACCGGCGACGCTCCACTCTTTGATCCCAAAGAGGTTTACGGACGCTGATTGCGCCGCGCCAACCGGTCGAGCACTGACGGCAGCAACAACCCGGCGACGAAGCCGCCGATATGGGCTTCCCACGCGATGGCGACATTGGCCCCCAGGATGAAGGGGGCAAAACCGATCAGGAGATTCAGCCCCAGCCAGAAGATGATGAAGGCCCGGCTGCGCGGGTTGGCGAAAACACCGGCCAGCGTCGACGTCCGCCGGCCGAGCGCGACCGGATCGCCGGTCTCTGGATCCTTGCCGACAACTATGGGTTCGAAAATGAACCGCATCGCCGCGCCGGTCAGCGCGGAAACCCCGCCCGACGCGCCGAGCAGAATGGCGAACTGATTGACCGAAAACATGAGGGCGACAGCTTGAACGATCGCTCCCGCCAACGCTCCGAGCAGGAAGACAACAAGCACGCCCGCCGCGCCATAGCGGCGGCCGACCGGCGTTCCGAACACCATCAGCCATGCGGTGTTGACCAGCAGATGCATGTAGTCGACATGCAGGAAGGCATGTGTAAATCCCGTCCACAGCAGGGGCAGCGCCCCGCCCGGCCATTGAGCGCCATTGGCGATCCGGTCGGGGATGAAGGCGAACCAGATTCGCAGATTGCCCAGCCCGTACTCATCGAGCGCTATATCGGCGGCGATGTGAATCGCCCACATCAGGCCGATCAGGATCATGACGATGCCCGGCACGTTGAAAATCGGCTCGCGCTGGGGCTCTTGCGAGGTATCGGCCATCAGGTTTTCCCTTGCTTTGCGGCGGCTTTGTACCGGGTCCGCGGCTTATCCACACCGAGCCGGTGGAAATTAACCTTAATGATTGTTTAAGAGCGCTTTTACGCAGCCGATTTGGCAATGTAGCGTTGTCTTGGCGGGCGCTCATCGCGGCCTGCCGCATCGTATTGTTAAGGTCTGCCCGTATGCAACAGCGCTCGACGAAAACGCTTTACTCCTACTGGAACGAAATCCGCGGCGCCCGTTCCACTCCCGAGCGCCGGGACATCGACCCTACACGGATTCGCGACGCGCTGGCCCATACCTTCATTCTCGAATCCGGTGACGGGCTCGATTTCAATTTCAGGTTGGCCGGGTCCCATATCTGCGCCACCTATTGCCGCGAACTCAAATCCCGCCCCTTTTCGGCCCTGTGGTCGATGCGCGATCACGATGCGCTCGAAACCCTGATGCGGGCGGTGACCGAAGACCATGCGGTTGCACTGGTCACGTTTGAGGGCAGCACCGAGCGCGGCGAAAAGCTTTCGTTCGAGCTGGCCCTGTTTCCGCTGCGGCACAACGGGGTTACCACATCGCGCATGATGGGTGGGCTCTCGGCGCTGGACAGCCCCTATTGGCTCGGCATCCACCCCATCGTCGACCAGCGCATCACCGGGCTGCGGCTGATCTGGTCCGACGACAAGGACACAGTGACCCCCGAGGGGTATCGCAGTGCCATGCTCGACGACATAGCCGCAGCAATGAACGACAGCCCCTCCGCGCCCATGCCGGCAACGGTCGGCGGCTATTCGGCCCGCCGCTATGCGCACCTGTCTGTCATCGACGGCGGAAAAGTCTGAAGATCGACCCAGCCGCCCTACTCCTTACCGTCCGTTAACGCTATTGCGGATATTGTTGCCATGAAAACCGGCAGACAACAGGGCGGCGCGCAACATGTTCAGCGAAGACACAACGCTTCGGACGACGCTGGCTGATGTCCTCCCGCGTGAAGACCCCGACCGCTTCCAGCGTGTCCAGGTCTCCGTGCTCGGCCGGTACATGCTGGCCGACCGCCGTGAATTTCCCTGCCAGGTGATCGAAATGTCGCCTGGCGACGCAATGGTCATTGCTCCGGTTTCCGGCAGGGTCGGCGAGAAAGTCATTATCTATCTCGATCATCTCGGTCGCGTCGAGGGCACGATCTTCGCGCTGATCGATGGCGGTTTTCACATGGATATCGTGGCCTCCGCCAGGCGACGCGACAAGATGGCTGCCCAACTGACCTGGCTGGCCAACAAGGACATCCTGAACCTGCCCGAAGACCGGCGCCACGAGCGCGTAGTCCCCGACATCCGCCACTCCTCGATCGTTCTCGAGGACGGACGGCGCTACAATTGCAAGATCACCGACATCTCGCTCTCGGGTGCAGCGGTGGAGATCGAGGTCCGGCCAGCGCTTGGCACGCCGATTTCACTGGGCCGCATGCGCGCCCGCGTGGTGCGGCATTTCTCCGACGGCATCGCGGTGGAGTTCGCCTCGGTGCAGGAAATGCTCACGGTGGTGCAGCAGAACCTGCGGATCAACTGACCTCGGCTGCCGTCCTGTCGCGGGCCTTGAGGACCTCGACCACCAGCACGGCCAGCGAGAACGGCACGACGCCCAGCGCCACCAACTGCACCATATCGGCCCCCTCCAGGCCAAAATGCCCCCGCTCGGTGTTGAGCATGAGCTGCGCAACTGTCTGGAACGCCACGTGCAGGCCGATCGATGCCCACACCGACCCTGTGGTCCCGCGCACCATACCCAGGACAAGGGCAATGAAAAAGAACATGACGAAGCGGTCGACCGCGATAGCTCCCGCCGCGATCGTCCACAGCGCCGCGCCCCAGAGCGCGAACAGCACGGCCTGCGCGACAATCGCACCCCAATAGCCCAGCCGGGCTTCGAGATTGACCTGGATGTAGCCGCGAAACGCCAGCTCTTCGGGCAGCGCCTCATAGAGAAAGACCAGAACCGCCAGCACCGGAATAAACAGCACGATCTCACCGATCGGCGCGAGCGGGGTCGCCTCCGCCCAGCCCAATCCCAGGACGATGGCGAATCCCAGCGCCGAGGGCACCAGGAAGGCCAACGCACCGATCAGGAAGGCCGGAATGGCGGCCAGGGACAGTTGCAGCCCGAGGCCGGCGACCGATCCGCCATCCAGAACGCGCCTTGCAACAACGATCACCGGTACCGCGAGAACCGTCGCGAGAATCGCGCTCGCCACATGCCCGCCGAAACTGTAGCCGTCATGCCCGGTGCCCCAGATCAGGTCCCGCAGCGTTCCCAGCAGCAGCCAGATAGCCACCATGGCCAGCCAGACGATACCGACCCGCAGATAAGGCGATGCGATCTTTTCCATTTCAGTCTCCCTTTGTGATCTCAGGTCTTGCGCATGCCGCGCTCGAGAAGGTCGATCAGCTGGTCGGCATAGGCCGAAAGGTCGGTTTCGGGGCGCCACGCCCATTCGCTGAGCCCGCCTTCGACAGTCTTGGAGATCAGGCCCGCGATGAATTGTGCATCGAGGTCGCCGCGGATCTGCCCTGTCCTCTGTCCAGCCGCGACAAGCGAGGTCAATATCGCGTGCTCCTCCTCCGCCGAGCGCGCGATGTAATTGGGTGTGCCCGATGCGCCGCCATGGTTCAGCGCCAAAGTGCCGATGGCCAGCAATTCATCGCGATGATCGCCCATATAGGCGATCTGGTGCCGGATATAGGCGGCGATCTGTTCGGCCGGATCGCCCGCCTGCTCGAGAAACGGCGTCATGTACGCGCCCGCCGCGTCCGCGACATGGGTGAACACCGCCTCGAACATCTCGTCCTTGCCGGCGAAATGATAGGTAATGACGCTCTTGGAAATTCCCGCCCGCGCTGCGATCCGCGACAGCGAGGCCCGCGCGTATCCTTCGTTGGCCAGCACAAGAATGGCTGCCTCGATGATCTGCTTTTTGCGCGCCTCTTCGATAAAACTTGCCATGCGGAATCCGATTCCAGTCCGATTGGTCGAATTTTAGACCGATCGGACTGATTATCAAGCCGCAAATTTTCGTAGTGAACCGATCCTTAACCCGCTTGCCCTAAAGTGCCCTCACATGCGCAGGACCGGTCGCTGGGGGGCGGGGTCGGAAAGCGCAACCACCCGCGTATTCTGGATGGTCACAAGTCATGCGTATCGTAAAAAAGGTCGCGGCGATTGCCGTGAGCCTTGCCGCCCTCACCTCCCTCTCCGGCTGCGTTTCGCTGTTCGGATTGTTTGGATCGAAAACGCCGCATGAATGCATGACCCGCGTCATGTATTTCGAATCCAACCGCTCGAGCCCCGATGGCATGCTGGCCGTGGGCACGGTTGTGATGAACCGCGTCAACTCCCACCAGTTCCCCAGCGACGTCTGCGGCGTCGTCGGCCAGAAGAACCAGTTCGCGGACGGCGTACTCTCGCGCCAGATGACCGAGCAGCGCAGCCTCAACCTTGCCGCCCAGATGGCAACCCGCGTGCTGCGCGGCGAGCGCCATCCCGGCGTGCAGGACGCGATGTATTTCCACACGGCGGGCCTGAGCTTTCCCTATCGCAACATGCATTATGTGCTGGTGGCGGGCGGCAACGCCTTTTACGCGCGGCGCTGAATCGCCATCGGAAAAATTATGCCTAACGGCTTGTAAAATAACCCGATAAAACACGCTTAAAAACTGCGCGGCAATTTTTCTATCGGGGCAATTGCCGCCCCCTATCGTGGTCTCCGTCGGGGAGATCACGATAATGAAAAACAAGTCGATCCTTATTTCGGGCTTTGTCGCCCTCATCGCCTTCGCCGGGGCCGCCGCACCGGCGCTGGCCCAGAACGGCCGTCTTGAACTTGCCTATGCCGAGGTTTCGGCCGGCACGACATCCATTCCGGTCGGCCACATGGAGTTCTGCCAGAAGCGCCCCTATGAGTGTCAGCCCATGGCTGCGGCGGCGCCAACCGCGCTCAACGACGATCTGTGGCGCCAGCTTCAGGACATCAACAACCACTACAACACCACAATCACCGCCGTGAGCGACAGCGACCTCTACGGCACCGAGGAATTCTGGACCTATCCCACATCGGGCTATGGCGACTGTGAGGATTTCGTCCTTGCCAAGCGCGCCGCGCTGATCGAGGGCGGCTGGAACCCCGCCAACCTGCTGATCTCGGTGGTCAAGCAACCCAACGGCGAGGGCCATGCCGTGCTGATGGTGCGCACCGACCGCGGCGATCTTGTGCTCGACAACCTGGAAGGGCTCATCAAGCTCTGGACCGACACACCCTACACCTACCTCAAGCGCCAGTCGCAGGCCCATTCCGGTCTTTGGGTCGACATTCTTGACGGCCGTGACGAACTCGTGACGGCGACTGCGGGATACTAAAGATTTTCCCCGTCACCGGGGCACCGTCCTCACTCCCCGACAGGAGTGTTTACTGAGCCGGCATTCCACCCCGAATGCCGGCATTTTTCTTGGCGGCCCTACCTGAACAGCAGAACCGGGATCTTGCACGAACGGATCATTTCCGAGGTGGTCGAGCCGATAAAAAGGGCCCTTATGCGCGAATGGCCATAGGCTCCCATGACCAAGAGATCGATGCCGCCCTGTTCCACCACCTGGGCGATGACCGTTTCGGGATGTCCAGCCTGAATGTCGGCTGTCACCTCAAGACCGGCAGCGATGAGCCTGGCTTTGGCGCTTTCGAGTTTGGCTCGGGCCTCCCCGCTCTCATTGCCGACGGTGAGCAGCCGGACCGTCAAACCCGAAAAGATCGGGCTGGTGGCGATATAGTCCAGGGCCTTCATGACGCTTGGCCCACCATCGAAGGCAACGAGCACTGAGTTGATATCGGCAAAGTTCCGTGCCGCAACGAACACGGGACGTTTGGACGACCGCGAGACACGCTCCAGATTTGATCCCAGATGCATTTTGGCGAAATCCGCACCTTCGCCCCGCTTGCCAATGACCAGCAATTCGGCATCCGTTTCCAGCTCGCCGAGCGTCTCGACGATATCGCCATTCATCAGCCGAGTCGTAACCGCCGGTGCGCCCCCCTCTTTCAGGATGGCCTGCGCGTCCTCCAGGATCGCCCTGCCTTTCTGTTGCGACAGCCTGGCGCGGCGTTCGTCGAGTTCGGCCAGATCGGCCAGCAGCGCCGAGCGCGCGCCAAGCGCGATCGATCCGCTCAGATCGGTGACCGGCACGTCCCGGCGGCCAAGCACATGCAGTACCTCCACGGCCTTGCCGGCGCGCTTTGCCAGCCAGGCCGCATTTTCACAAACGCTTCTGGAATAGATCGAGCCATCGACCAGCGCGACGAGTTTGCTTCCCATTACAGCCTCCCTAGAGCCGTTCAGGATTTGATTGAATCAAATCCTCGGCTCTTAACCTTTGTATTGTCGCGTGTCCGAACCGCAAAACCGTTTCCACTTTTGCTGGCCACGCTCTAATGCGCCATGAGCTTGTCGGCGGCGCCTGGCTTGTTGTGCTCGGCCAATTGATCGACGATCGTTTCGCTCGCTTCGTTCAAACCGACGATTTCGACCGTCGCACCCTCACGACGGAACTTGAGCACCGCCATGTCGAGCGCGGCAACGCTCGAAATATCCCAGATATGGGCCCGGCTGACGTCGATGGTGACGGTTTCCAGAACTTCCTTGAAATTGAAGGCTGCCATGAAATCGTCGGTCGACGCAAAGAACAATTGCCCCCGGACCTTATAGGTCCGATGACGGCCATCCTCGGAAATTTCCGAAGCGACGTGAAAGAGTTGGGCGATCTTCCAGGCAAAGAAAATGCCCGACAGCAGCACGCCCACGAGAACGCCGATGGCGAGGTTGTGAGTGTAGACAACGCTTGCGACCGTCGCCAGCATCACGATGGACGACGAACGCGGATGGGTGCGAAGGTTAAGGACCGAGGACCACGAGAAGGTTCCGATCGAAACCATGATCATGATAGCGACCAGCGCGGGCATGGGAATGCGCGCCACCAGATCGCCCAGCACCACGATCATGAACAGCAACAGAACGCCCGCCGCAAAGCATGAAAGGCGTCCTCGCCCGCCCGATTTCACGTTGATGACCGACTGACCGATCATCGCACAACCCGCCATGCCGCCCATAAAGCCGGTTACGGTATTTGCCATGCCTTGCCCTATGCACTCCTGGTTCTTGTCCGAGGGCGTGTCGGCCAGCTCATCGACGATCTGCGCGGTCATCAGCGATTCGAGAAGCCCCACCACGGCAACCGCTGCCGAATAGGGCAGGATTATCATGAGCGTATCGAGGTTTAGCGGAATATCCGGAATCAGAAACACAGGCAGCGTCGAAGGCAACTCGCCCATATCGCCGACAGTGCGCACGTCCAGCCCGAACGATAGGCTGACAATTGTAAGAACAATGATGCAGACCAGAGGCGAGGGCACGGCCCGCGTCAGGCGCGGGAACAGATAGATGATGGCAAGGCCCGCAGCCACCATGACGTAGGTGAGCCCCGGCACGCCGATCAGCTCGGGCAATTGCGCCATGAAGATCAGGATCGCAAGCGCGTTGACGAACCCCGTCATCACCGAGCGCGAGACGAACCGCATGAGATTGCCCAGCTTGAGCATGCCCATGCCGATTTGCAAAAGCCCGGCCAGCACGGTGGCGGCCAGTAGATATTGCAGCCCGTAATCGCGGACCAGCGTGACCATGAGAACCGCGGTGGCCGCCGTGGCCGCCGAGATCATCCCCGGACGCCCTCCGGCAATCGCGGTGATGACCGCGATGGAGAAGGAGGCATAAAGGCCGATCTTGGGATCGACCCCGGCGATGATTGAAAACGCGATGGCTTCGGGAATGAGCGCGAGCGCAACGACGAGGCCAGCCAGAAGATCGCCGCGCACATTGCCAAGCCACTGCGCGCGATAGGCGGTCAATGAGGTCATTTATTTTCCGAGTTGTTGAGAACCAAACCAGCGGAGCGAGAGCTCCGGTCCAGAAGTGCTGGAAACTTGATTTAGTTGTCCGGCGGATCGGCGGCCGGAAGAGCCACCCGGAGTTTCACCGGGTCCAGGGTTCGTAGGGACCGTTTGACCGGAAACGACGCCCCAGCGCAAGGCATGGCTGCCATGCAACAGGCGCATGGCCTCAGGCGGCGGCCTTTAGAACCGAGATGTAGGTGCCCAACACCATCATCCCCGTCACAAAACTCCAGCCAAACGCAATGATCGCGGCCAGAAACACATTGACGGTGGAAGCCTTCCCGCTCGCATCGGCCCGCAAGCCGAGGCGCAACACCATGTAGGGCCCGCAAATGAACATCACGAACAGATTGACGAGACTCTCGATGGCGTTTGCGCCCTCGACACGGAACTCGGCCACCTTGCGGGCAATCTGCTGGTAGAGATGCGTGCCGGTGCCGGCCACGCTCATGCCGATGGCGATCAGAAACAGCGCCAAGATCAGATGCGTCACGCTTTCCTCCAACGCCGAGCTGCGCAGACGGCCGGATTTACGATTTATTAAGCATAAGTGCCGCCAAACTCGTTGTCATCGCTCACGCGCATCTATGGTTAATGTGAACAGCCCGTCAGACACCCGCCAAAACGCTCCCCCTGCCCGTACGGCGGGCACGGCGCTCTATACGGTGGTTGCCGCCGGGCTGATCGTGGCCATCGGCGCGCTTGGTGCCGCCTATGGCGTACGGGGCTGGCTCGATTCGACGGCCAATCACGCGCCGCCCGCCGAACTCTCGGCCAGCCATATCATCACCATAGGAGCCCAGCGCTACGCGGTTCCCGCCGCGCTGCTGGCAGATCCGATTCAGCGCCGCGACGGATTCGCCGAACGGATGGATCTGACGCTAGCCCTGCCTGTGGGCGAAAACGGGACACTGAGCGAAGTCGCGATCACCATTATGCCGCGCGGGCGAACACGCACCAGTGCCGCCCTGCTCGACAGCGTGTATCTGCACCAGTTCGCCCCCACCCAGCTATCGGGCGTTCCCGGCCTTGTCGGCAAACCGCTCGAACTCGATGTCGGAACCACGGGCGAGACGGTGTGGTACGACCCACTGACCGCCAACCCTTTCGTTGCCAAATGCATGACACCGCTCGCCATGACGCTCGGCGACAGAACCTGCCTGCGCGTTTTGACCCTTTCCGATCGCAACACCGCAATCGTCACCTTCAATCCCGCCGCACTGGACAATTGGCGCGGTTTTGACGCCCGTATTGAAGAGGCGCTGTCGCCTCTCCGAAAATAATCCGGCGGCAACGGCCTAGAACTGGTGGAGCTTTGGCCGTCGGCCCACAGTGACGTGGTCGATATCTTCAATCTGAAAGCCCATGATGATCGAGGGGATCATCATGAACACCAGGCAGAAGATCGGCAGCCCGACCACCGTAATCACCTGCTGCAGCGCCGTCAGGCCCAGATCGCCGGCCAGGATGATGAGCATCACGGCCACCATCCCTTCCGCCACGCCCCAGAACACGCGCTGGCGCACCGGACCGGGATCGGCCTCACCGGTGCAAAGCATGTCGACGACGAGCGAGGCGGAGTCCGAGGAGGTCGCGAAAAAGATCGCGACGACGACGATGGCAATGCCCTGAACCAGCGTGACGAGCGGGAAATGCTCGAAGAAGGCAAACATCGCCAGCGGAACCGAATCGGCGACGGCCCGGCTCAATTCGCCCGCGGCGGGCCCCATCTGCTCGCGAAGCGCCAGCCCGATCCCGTCGATTTCCATGGCCTGCCAGCCAAAGATCGCAAACCAGATGAGCGTGAACAGCGACGGTGCCAGGAGCACCCCGAACACGAACTCGCGGATTGTGCGCCCGCGCGAGATTCGCGCCACGAACAGGCCGATGAATGGTGACCAGGTCACCGTCCAGGCCCAGTAAAAGACCGTCCAGTCTCCTTGCCAGCCCCACGCATCGTTGGTGGGATTGATATTGGCCAGCATGTCGTTCCAGAACGCCAGCTTTGGCAGATTGTAGAAGTAGAGGCCGAACGTCTCAACGATAGCCCGCAGCAGGAACAGCGTCGAACCGGTCACCAGGACGAAGACCATCAGGCCCACCGCCATGCCGATATTGAGGTTGGAGAGAAACTTCACGCCCTTGTCGAGACCGGCAACAATCGAAACGACCGCCACTGCCGTGAGGACAGAGAGTATCGCCACCGTCAAGGGAACATCGTCCGCAAGGCCCGTCAGCGCGGCGATGCCCGCCGAAATCTGCGAAGCTCCAAGGCCCAGGGACACAGCCACGCCGAACAGGGTGCCCAGGATCGAGGCGATATCGATGGCCTTGCCGATCGGGCCGTGAATGCCATCCTTGAGCAGCGGATAAAACACCGAGCTGACCCGCACCGGAAGATCATAGCGGTTGATGAAATAGCCGAATGCCAGCCCGGGCAGCGTAAAGATCGTCCAGGTGTGCAGGCCCAGATGATAGACCGAGATCGAGATGGCGTCCTTGGCCGCCTGTTCGCTGAACGGCTCGACGCCCGCGAGTGGCGGGTTGGAAAAATGGCTGATCGGTTCAGCCACACCCCAGAACATCAAGACCGTGCCGATGCCGCCCGCAAACAGCATGGTGAACCATGAAAGATTGGAATAGTCGGGCGTGCTGTCGCGCGGGCCGAGCTTGATGTGACCGTGACGGCTGACGGCGGCCCAGACCAGAAAGCCCAGCCACGCATTGACACCGAAAATGAAGAACCAGCCCAGATTGGTGACGATCCAGGCCCGCGTCACCTCAAAGAAATTGCCGATCGGCTCGGGAACGACAACGAGCAGCAGAACGAACACGACGGTGAGTCCCGCCGAAACGAAAAAGATTGCCGGGTCTGTCCTCAAACCCAACCGTTCGGCCCAGGCTTCCATGGGAGCCTCCCTCTCTTAGCCACAACAAATCCCCCATCGGGAAAGCATGCACGGCTAATGGGCAAAATGCAAAAAGGCTCCCCGATCGGGAAGCCTTTCTCAAAATTCGGTATTTATTTTCAGCCGATTAGCTGACTTCGTCGAGGTCGATGTCGAGAATGGAAATCTGCACCATATAGGAGCGCTCGCCCTCGTCCTCGTCGAGATAGATCAGCCCGATGAACTCATCGCCCAGATACAACTCGACCGAGTCGTCCTGCTTGGGGCGGGGGCGAACATCGATGGAGCGGTTGCCGAACTTGTGTTGCAGATATTTCTGCAGCTTGATGATTTCTTCGTGCTTCACAAAAAGTCTCCATTGCGCGCTATCGCTCGGCGAACAAGTGTCCGCCGCCGGGAACGCTATCGATTGCAATCATTTCGAGGTCGGCGCGACTTTATCCATCACAGTCTTAAACGCAAGAACGGGGATGATTTTTCCCCGATGCGCACGCTGTCGGAGCAATCGCCTCGATTGCTCCCAGGTTTGTCTTGCCGCGCTTCCGAACCGGATAAGCGGCACCCACTTAATCCTGGAAGCGCTCTAGTCGCGCGACACCATTACGATCTGGTCCATGACGGTCGCCGGCTGGTTGCAGCCGGCTTCGCCCACCACCTTGGCCGGCACGCCGGCAACGGTGGTCCGCGGCGGCACTTCCTTGAGCACCACCGAGCCGGCGGCAACGCGCGAGCAGTCACCCACCTTGATATTGCCCAGGATCTTGGCCCCTGCCCCGATCAGAACGCCGTTGCCAATCTTGGGATGGCGATCCTGATCGGCCCTGCCCGTGCCGCCGAGCGTCACCGCGTGCAGGATCGAGACGTGGTCGCCGATCACCGCTGTCTCACCAACGACGAACCCGGTTGCGTGATCGAGCATGATGCCCTTGCCGATCCGGGCGGCGGGGCTGATGTCGGTCTGGAACACCTGGCTGGACCGGCTCTGCAGATAAAGCGCGAAATCGCGCCGCCCGGTATTCCAGAGCGCATGAGCGAAACGGTGTGTCTGGATGGCCTGAAAGCCTTTGAAGAACAGGAAGGGCTCGACGATCCGGTGGCAGGCCGGGTCACGTTCCAGCGTCGCGGCCAGATCGGCGCGCGCCGAAGCGGTGATCTCGGGGTGGCTGTCGAGCATTTCATCGAACGCCTGCCGGATGAGATCGGCCGGGACATCGGAATGATCGAGCCGGGCGGCGAGCCGGTGGGCCAGCGCCGATTCAAAGCTCGTGTGGTTGAGAACGCTCGATATCGCCATTTGCGTGAGAAAAGGCTCGTCCGCGCATATACGCTCGGCCTCGACCGTCATCGCATCCCAGATGGGATCGACGGCCTTGATATTGCCGGGCTTCTTGACGCTCGAGGACATGGCGTACTCCGCACACTCGTTTTCTGGATGCCACATATAGGCGAACCCATTGTCTCAAACAAAGGGTTGCAAAGCAAATTGGTTCACTTTTGCCTTATGCCGGATAAACCCGTCCCAGAAATTCCAGCGCGCCGCGCTTGAATTGCGGGTCTCCGGTTGCCCGCATGTGGTCGCGGCGCTCAATGGTCAGCGCCTCGCCGTGCGGCATAAGGCTTGCCAATGCCCCGGGATCGCCGCCCACCTCGTCCTCGCTGCCCACCGCGACGAGAACCGGCACACCGATCTGCCGAACCTGCTCCTCGGCCATCCTTGTGCGCGAACCCGCCATGCAGGCTGAAAGCGCCTTGAGATCGCTTTTTGTGTGTTCGGCGAAAATGCGGAATTGCCGCCCGGTCTTGTGGGTCACCTCGGCAAGGGTTGGCGCGTTGAGCCCGGCGATGATCTCGTCGCTGTCGAGCATGGGCCGCACCATATTGCCGCCCAGCCCGCCAAAGATGGCGCAGGCGACCTTTTCGGGGTTCTGGATGCACACGAACGCGCTGATCCGCGCGCCCATTGAATACCCCATCAGTGCGGCTTTCTCGAACCCCAGATGGTCGATGAGATTGGCCACGTCCCGCGCCATGTCCGGGGCGCCATAGACAGAAGGATCGTAGATCTTTTCCGAAGCGCCGTGACCGCGATTGTCGAGCGCTATGACCTGGTAACCCGCCTTGGTGAGTGCGTCGACCCAACCGGTGGCCACCCAGTTGACATTGCCGTTCGAGGCAAAGCCGTGGACGGCAACGATCGGCCGCCCCTCGCCATGAACCTGGTAGGCAAGAGCGAAACCTTCGGATTGGAAAACCGGCATAAGGGATTCTTTCGACTCGTCGATTTTCTCACCTTTAGCAAGCCGCGCAAAGCCCGCCAACAGCGCCAACATGCCTCTGGCCATGGCACGTCCAAATCGGTATGGTCCGCCCGACTTCAACCAAGCCCAGCCGGATGGTCGCTCTCATGGCACAGCGCGGAACCCCACATTTTCACAACACCGAGGGCCTTGCCCGCATCGAGATCGGTGCAAAGGAATTCCAGTGCGTCGGCGCCAGGCCGCCCTTCGACCATCCTCATGTGTTCCTCGACATGGGTCACGACACCGAGATCGTTTGCCCCTATTGCTCGACTCTCTACGTCTTCAGCCCGGCCCTGTCCCACGGCGCGGCCAATCCGCCCAGCGCGGTGTTCGAGGTCGAACACGCCTAGAGCCCTATGGGCGCTCCTCGCACGATCTATATCGCCGGCGCCGGTATTGCCGGACTGACCCTGGCGCTGGCACTGGCCAAATTCGGCCTGCATGTGGTGGTGCTCGAGCGCAATGAGTCGGTTTCCGAGTTCGGTGCCGGACTTCAGATCAGTGCAAACGCCCGCAAAGTGCTCGACGGCCTGGGGCTTTCCGAAGCGATAGCCGCGAAAAGTTTTGCACCCGAGGGTATCGATATCTTTCCCGACGCAAGGGAAAAACCGCTCCAGACCCTTGCGCTGGGCAAAGCCATCCAAACCCGCTTCGGCGCGCCCTATGCCGTGATGCATCGCGCCGATCTGCTCGAAGTGCTCCACAGCGCTGCCAGACGTTTCGCCAACATCGATGTCGTCTTTTCCGTCTCCGATTTTACCCTCGAAATCTCGGGCAACACCCTGACGGTGAGTGCAGAGGACCCGGACGGGAAAAAACGCAAGGCAAAGCCCTTCGCGCTTGTCGGCGCCGACGGCGTTCGCTCGGTTACCCGGACCCGCTATCTCGATGGCCCGGAGGCCCGATACACCGGAAAGGTCGCCTGGCGCGCGCTGGTCGCGCCTGAAGCGCTTTCCGATGTCCTCGATCTCAATCGAACCAGCCTGCTGCTCAATCCCGATTTTCATCTCGTGGTCTATCCCCTGCCACACCGCAACGCGGTCAATCTGGCCCTGTTCACGCAGGAAAAGGAACGCGATCTTTCCATCCTCGACCACCGCGCGCCGCGCATAACCCCGCGCAAAGACAGCCGCTTGGCCCGCATTCTGGAATCAGTGGGCGAGGGCTGGACACCCTGGGTGCTCTCGAGCGTGAAAACGCCGATCTGGCACAAGGGCGCGATCGGGCTGATCGGCGACGCCGCCCACGCCATGCTGCCGTTTCAGGCGCAGGGCGCAGCGATGGGAATTGAGGATGCGGCGGTTCTGGCGCCCCTGCTCGCCGCCTCACCGAGCGCAGAACACGCATTTTCGCGCTTTGCCGCCCTGCGTCAGGAGCGGGTCAACCGTGTGCAGGAGGTTTCGGCGAGCAACGGAAAGATCTTTCATATGGGCTTTCCCCTCTCGCTGGCCCGCAACCTTGTCATCCGCAGCGAGGGCCCCGAAGGACACTTCAAGCGTCTGGGCTGGCTTTATGGTTATGATGCCATTCAAACGGGAAAGAGTTGATCGGCGGCGCCGGAACCGGCCGGTTGGTTCTTGCCTTTCCCTTCGCCGATATGCCAACTGATCCCCAGACCACAGGCCGCCGTACAATTCCATGCGCGTTAATCCCGAATCGAAGCTGACGCTCGTTTTCATCCTGCTCACGGTGTTTCTCGACATCGTGGGCCTGGGCATCATACTGCCTGTGCTTCCGGGGCTGATCGTAGAGCTTTCGCACGATACGATAACTGACGCGGCAAAGATCGGTGGCTACCTGATCTTCGTTTATGCCTCGATGCAGTTCATCTTCTCGCCCATTCTGGGCAATCTTTCCGACAGATGGGGCCGACGGCCGATCCTGCTGCTCTCGCTGGTCGGGCTTTCACTGGACTATCTCATCATGGCCTGGGCGCCCACGCTCATCTGGCTGTTCGTGGGCCGCGTGCTTTCGGGCATCTGCGGGGCGGCGATGGGGACGGCAACGGCTTATGTGGCTGACATCACGCCCAAGGAAAAGCGCTCCCAGCGGTTCGGGCTGATCGGCGCCGCTTTCGGGCTGGGCTTCATCGTCGGACCGGTGATCGGCGGCGAACTGGGTGAATTCGGGCCCCGCGCGCCCTTCTACCTTGCCTCGGCACTGGCCGCCGCCAATGTGGTGTTCGGCTTTTTCGTTTTGCCCGAGAGCCTGTCGAAATTCCGCCGCCGGCGGTTCAACTGGAAACGCGCCAACCCCTTCGGCGCGCTCTGGGCGTTCCGGCATACGCCGGTGATCTTCGTTCTGCTCGGCTGCGTGTTCCTGTTTTCGCTGGCCGGACAAACCTATCCCAACGTCTGGAACTTCTTCACAATCGAGCAGTTCAACTGGGGTCCGTCGCAGGTTGGCCGGTCGCTGGCCATATTCGGCATCCTGTTCGCGCTGAGCCAGGCGCTTCTGGTCGGATTTTCCACGCGCTATCTCGGTGTCACCGCCACTGTCATCATCGGGCTCACGCTGGCGATGATTGCCTTTATCGGCGTTTCGCTGATCCACACCGAGCTGGGCCTTTGGACGTTCCTCGTGGTCGGCGCCTTTTCCGGCATCGCGGCCCCTGCCCTTACCGGGCTTCTGGCCAACAACGCCCGCGCCAACCAGCAGGGCGAACTTCAGGGTGCGGTCAACGCCTCGAACTCGCTGACCGCCATCATCGCCCCGCTTGCCGCCACGCAGATGTTTTCCTTTTTCACCACCAACGACCTGCGCCCGATCACCTTCCCTGGTGCGCCGTTCTTTGCAGCCGGGATTATCATTGCCTGCGCCATGGTGCTCTTCATTTTCGCCGCCATCAGGTACGATCTTTCGCACCGGCCCTATGATGAAGCACGCGAAAAGCCGCGCTACACCCAGCCGAGTGGCCAGGCGGTCAATCCGCCGGAAACCGAATTGCCCGAGGATGAAAACGGCAATGGAGAGCCGGAGGCCGTGGCCCGACAGGCAAGCGAATAGGGCCGGGTTTCCCCGGCCTTCTCGTTATTGACCGATCAGGCTCGGCCAAGTGTGGTGGAAGTCACCATCCTTGTCCAAGCGCTTGAACCCGTGGGCGCCGAAGAAATCGCGCTGACCCTGGGTGAGATTGGTCGTTCCCCGCGCCTGCCGATAGGCATCGAAATAGGCAAGGGCCGACGAAAGGCATGGCGCCGGTAATTCGTTGATCGCGCAGGTCGCGACCACCGCACGCAACGCGCCATTGCTGTCCTTCATCATGTCGACAAACGCCGGCTGGGTCAGAAGATTGGCCGCCCCGCCGCTATCGAAGGCCTGGGAAATCTGGTCGAGAAAGCGCGACCGGATGATGCAGCCGGCCCGCCATATCTTGGCGATGGTCGCCAGCGGAAGGTTCCAGCCATTCTCCTCGGATGCCTTGGCCATGACGGCAAAGCCCTGTGCGTAGGCAGCGATCTTGCCGGCCAGCAAAGCCTTTTCCAGAGCTTCGAGCGAAATCGTCGCGTTACCCTTGACGCCCGCGCCGTAGATCTCCTCGCCCCGCACGCGTTCGTCCTTCATGGCCGAAATCGACCGGGCGGCGACAGCGCCTTCGATGGTGGTGGCAGAGACGCCCAGATTGAGCGCTTCGATTGCCGACCAGCGACCGGTGCCCTTCTGGCCCGCGGCATCGACAATGACCTCGACCAGCGGCTTGCCGGTGCCCTCGTCGTTAGCGCTGAGCACATGTCCGGTGATCTCGATCAGATAGCTGTCGAGCGGCCCCTTGTTCCATTCCTCGAACACCTTGGCGCACTCGCTCGGGCTCATGCCGAGCCCATCGCGCATGACTCCGTAAATCTCGGCGATCATCTGCATGTCGGCATATTCAATGCCGTTGTGAATGGTCTTTACGAAATGCCCGGCGCCCCCGGTGCCCAGATAGGCACAACACGCCTCTCCATTGAATTTAGCGGAAATGGCGGTCAGCACCGCCTCGGCGTTTTTCCACTGGGCTTCCGAACCGCCAACCATGATCGAGGGGCCATGGCGCGCGCCCTCTTCGCCACCCGACACACCGATGCCCAGAAAGCCGATGCCCGTGCCGTCGAGTTCGGAAAAGCGGCGCACGGTATCGCGGTAATTGGCGTTGCCGGCATCGATGATGACGTCGCCCTCGGACAGCAACGGTTTGAGCTCGGCGATCACCTGATCGACCGGATCGCCGGCCTTAACCATGATGATGACCGAACGCGGCCGCTTGAGCATGGAAATGAACGTCGCCAGCTCGCCGCTGCCCATGACGTTGGCTTTGAGATCTCCGGCATTGGCCAGAAATGCATCAACCTTGTCCGCGGTGCGATTGTAAACGGCAACCTTGTAGCCATTGTCGGCAATGTTGAGGGCAAGATTTTCGCCCATCACCCCGAGCCCGACCAGGCCGATATCTGCCTCTTCAATGCACAAAGCCTCTCAACTTTAGTTCTATAGTCCTTGTCTCTAGCCCTCGACGCGGGCCGGGGCAAGTTGTGGCGTCCCTCCGCCGTGCATCGTCGGGCCTTGCTGTCACCCCGATGCATCAATCGACTGCAACCGATTGCAGCGCGGGCGGTACCGTGGCAGGTAAGAAAGCGTCAGCCAGCATTAACCGGATTCCCATGTCATCGTCGTCCACCGCCCAGCCCCGTCTCATCGTCGTCATGGGTGTCTCGGGCGCCGGGAAATCAACGATCGGAGAAGAACTGGCCGAACAATTGGACGTGCCGTTCATCGATGCCGACAACCTCCATCCCCGTGCCAATGTCGAAAAGATGCGTGGCGGCAGCCCGCTCGAGGATACCGACCGCTGGCCCTGGCTGGAGATCGTCGCGGATGCGATGCGAAACACCGCCGACACCAATGGGCGTGTCGTGTGCGCCTGCTCGGCCCTGCGCCGGTCCTATCGCGATTGCCTCAGGAACCGCGCCGAGGAGCCGATCGCCTTTGTGCTGCTGCACGGAGACAAGTCGGTCATCGCCGAGCGCCAGGCCAACCGGCCCGGCCATTTCATGCCGCCCGCCCTGCTCGACAGCCAGTTTGCGACCCTGGAGCAGTTCGGACCCGACGAGCACGGCATAACAATCGATGTCGCGCTGTCGATCGACGAAATCGTCGATGAGGCCGCTGCGGCGCTCAGCTAGCGCCGCTCGACGGTGTAGCCGCGTTCGCGCAGGATTTCGGGAATGGAGTCCGGGCCCACGTAATGACCCAACCCCACGGCAACCAGCGCCGTTCCCTTGCCGTCGAGGATATCCTCGATGCCATCGACAAAGCCGTGATTGCGCTCGACGAACAGGACGTCATAGAACCCTTCGAGTTCTTCGGCGATTTCGGCGGTTTCCGTTTCGAGAGTTGAAAGATCTCCATCGATCCAGCTTTCGAGCTGGTCCACCAGTTCGGTCTTGGCCTCTTCATATTCAATGATGGTTTGGCGCAGCACGTCCAGCTGCACGTCCTCATCCATGCCTGAAAGCGTTTCGAACTGTTCTTCGAACGTTTCAAACCCCATCACCGGCGTCCCCATCTGGTCGGCGCGGGCCTTGATATGCATATCGATGCCGCCTTCGGGATCAAACCCGGCCTCGACCAGCATCAGCGCGGAAATCTGCAGATAGGCATACCAGGGCCGCAGCCCGTCGAAACTGTCGAGGGGAACTCCATGCTCGTCCAGAATGGTCTGTAGGCCCGCCATTTCCTCCTCGTTGAGCAGCGACGACAAAGGCCGGTCGGGCGACATGCCCGACGCCATGATGAGCCCGAACAGGTTGGCGGGCGGCTCGAAGCTGTCGATCTCGAGCCAGACGCTGTCGGCTTCATCGAGGATCTCGGCCAGTTCCGGGCTTTCCCAGTCGACGCCGTCGCGCATCATGTGAACGGTGCCGATCATGTAGATCGTCGAATTATCGTCCTCGACAACCCAGATCGGCGGCTCCGGCGTTTGGGCCGCAAGCGGTGCCGCCATCGTTCCAAACAGCAATCCAGCCGCAATCCTTCTCGTCCATCGTCCAAGCGCCATAAGTTCTACCCTTCAAGTCAACAAGTGGAATGGGGAGAACCCCCGGCCCAAGAAATTGTTTCGAAAACTTCATGCCGCCAGTACTATGACGCCATGACCCTTGCTCAAACCATAAGCGCGCCGCTTCATCGGCCCCTGCCCCGCCGCTGGATCGCGGCGGCAGGTTTTGCGCTGCTCGCCATGGCGGCGGTCGCCTTATGGGGCAGCGGATACGCCAACCGGCTTTATTTCGACGAAGCCAATGCGCGCGGCAACAACACCCTGCGCCTTGCCGTGGCCGTGTTGCGCGGACATATGGAGCGCTATGAAAGCCTGCCAAGGGTTATCGCCGATTTTGATGACATCAAGGCCGTGGTCGCCGATCCGGGCAATGAAGACCTGGTTGCTGACGTCAACGCCTATCTCAAGCAGATCAACACCCAGTTCGAATCGTCCGACATCTACGTGATGGGCGAAGACGGCACGACCATCGTCGCCTCCAATTACGACAGCGAAGCACCGTTCGTGGGCGAGAATTTCCAGTATCGCCCCTATTTCTACGACGCCATCGATGGCGGCGAGGGCCGATTCTTTGCTCTGGGCACAACATCGTTCAAGCGCGGCTATTATTTCGGTGCGCCCGTTCTTGTCGGTGGAGAATTCAAGGGCGTCGTAGCCGTCAAGGTCGATGTCGATTCCATTGAGGAGACATGGCGCGGCGGCGATTATCTGATCGTCGTAACCGACCCCGAAGGCATCATCTTCATGTCGAGCCGGGCCGATCTGCTCTACAATTCCATGCTGCCACTTACCCCTGACCGGCTGGCCCGCACCGCCGAAACCCGCCGCTATGCCAACGCCGAACTGGCCGAGTTGCCGTTCCGCGAAACGGGCGACCAGCGCCATCGCCTGATCAGCATCGAGCGCGAGGAAACGGCCAGCGAGTATCTTGTGGTGTCGGAAGCCATGCCCGAGGCCAACTGGACGGTCAGCGTCATGCTCGACACGGCTTCGGCCCGCGCCCAGGCGCTCACCACCACCATCATCGCCCTGCTCGCCATCGCGCTGGGCACATTGGCCGGCGCCATCTACGCACAGCGACGGGCCCGGCTGCGCGAGCGCATGCACCTCCAGCGCGAGGCCAAGGAAATGCTCGAGCGCCGCGTCGCCGAACGCACCGCCGAACTCGCCAGTGTCAATATCAAGCTCGAAGAGGAAGTGGCCGAGCGCCGGGTGACCGAGCAGATGCTGCGCAAGACCCAGTCCGACCTGATTCAGGCGGGCAAACTCGCCGCGCTGGGCCAGATGTCGGCGGCGCTATCGCACGAATTCAACCAGCCGCTTTCGGCGGCCCGTAATTACGCCGACAATGCCCTGGTTCTGATCGAGCGTGGGCGGATCGAGGATGCGCGCGCCAATGTCGGGCGCATTTCAGGGCTGATCGACCGCATGAATTCCATATCGCGCCATCTGCGGAACTTCGCCCGAAAACCCAACCAGAAGCTCGCAAACGTCCCGCTCGATCTGGTCATCGGCGATACTGTCGAGCTTATCGACTGGCGCGTAAAATCAGCCGGCATCGAGCTGTCCCTCGACATCGCCGACGGCCCGCTCACCGTCGTTGGCGGCCCGGTGCGACTGCAACAGGTGCTGGTCAACATCCTCACCAATGCCATAGACGCCGCCGAAACCGGCACCGACCGGCGCATAGACCTGACCGCAAGGCGCGAAAATGACCGCGCGTTCGTCACCATTCGCGACCACGGCCCCGGCATTGCGTCCGGCCTGGGCGAACGCATCTTCGATCCGTTCTTTTCGACCAAGGGTGTCGGCAAGGGGCTGGGGCTGGGGCTTTCGATCTCCTACAACATCATCAAGGACTTCGGAGGTGAGTTGCGCGTGGAAAACCATTCCGGGGGCGGCGCGCTGTTCACCATTGAACTCGTGTGCGTTCAAACCGAAGCCACGACGGAAGCTGCCCAATGAGCGGCGAAAAGATCCTTCTTGTCGACGACGAAAACGAGTTGCGCCACTCGACGGCCCAGGCGCTCGAACTGGCCGGCTTCGAGGTCATCGACTTCGCCTCGGCCGAACAGGCCACCCATTACGCGGGCTTTGGGTTCAAGGGCATCGTCATCACCGATATCCGCATGCCCGGCCTCGACGGCCTGACGCTCATGAACAGGCTGCACGAACTCGACCGCGATATACCCGTTATCCTGATTACCGGCCATGGCGACGTGCAACTGGCCGTCCGCGCCATGCGCGAAGGCGCTTATGATTTCATAGAAAAGCCTTTTGTTACCAGCCAGTTGGCCGAAATCGCGGCAAGGGCGCTCGAATACCGCAGGCTGGTACTCGAAAACCGCGTGTTGCGCGCCGCCGCTGGCCAGAGCGACGACCTCGAACAACGGCTCTTGGGCCGCTCCAACGCCATGGTCGAGTTGCGGCGCAAGCTGCGCACCATCGGCCCGACCGATACCGCCGTCCTCATCGTCGGCGATACCGGATCGGGCAAGGAGGTCACTGCCCGGGCGCTCCATGATCTGTCCCATCGGTCGAACAAGCCCTATGTCGCGATAAACTGCGCGGCGCTGCCGGCCAATCTCATCGAAAGCGAATTGTTCGGCCATGAGGTGGGGGCGTTTCCCGGCGCCATGCGGGCCCGGTTCGGCAAGTTCGAACTGGCCCAGGGCGGCACCATTCTGCTCGATGAAATCGGCTCGATGCCCATGGATGTGCAGGGCAAGCTGCTACGGGTCATCCAGGAGCGGACCATTACCCGGCTCGGCTCCAATGACGGGTTGCCGCTCGATGTGCGGTTTGTCGCGACCTCGAAAACCCCGCTCGAAGCCAATGTCGCCGAAGGCACATTCCGTGCCGATCTGCTCTATCGGCTCAACGTCATAACCCTCGAAATTCCCCCGCTGTCCGAGCGGCGCGAGGATATCCCCCTGCTCTTCATGCAGCTTTTGACCGAGGCCGCGGCCCGTTATCGGCGCGATCCGACCACTGTGCCGCCGCAGGTCCTCACCGCGCTCAGCGAACGCCATTGGCCCGGCAATGTGCGCGAACTGCGCAATGCCGCCGATCGTTACATTCTCGATCTGGGACTGCCATTTATCGAAACGGCCAGCGATAACGATGGCGCCGAGACCGATTCGCGGCTCGCCGACCGCGTGGCCGATTTCGAGCGCGGCGTCATAGAAAGCGCGCTGATCGCCCACGCGGGCAGCCTCAAGCCGGTCTATGAGACTCTCGGGCTGTCGCGTAAATCGCTCTATGAAAAGATGCAGAAATATGGGCTCGAGCGCAGCCGCTACCTGCCCAGCGAGGCGCAAGCCGACTAGGCGGGCTTCAAATGTGGGGAATTCCACACACCGGACAGCCCCGATGTTACCGTTTCCACCCATCCGCTTCGGAAAATATGAAAAAACTATGGCAAGCTTCCCCGAGGTGCTTGCGCCATGCCGGCCATTGCGCCCCTCATGGGTCACCGCCGGGCGATGCGGAGGACGTAACGCGCCCGGTGAGGAATGAAACCCAAAGAGGTAACCCCACGGGAGGAACGCCATGCGTTTTACCACTCTTGCCGCTCTTGCGGCAGCAACTCTGCTTGCCGCCACTCCGGCCATCGCCCAGGACGACCGGTCCGATTGGCCGGCGAGCATGACCATCGGCACCGCCAGCCAGGGCGGCACCTACTTCATCTATGGCACTGGCCTTGGCGGCCTGATCACCCAGGAACTCGGCATCAACGCTTCGGGCGAAGTGACCGGCGGCCCCGTCCAGAACTCGACGCTGATCGAGACCGGCGATCACATCATGGGCCTTGTGACTATGGGCCCGGCCTATGAGGCCTGGACCGGTGTTTCCGAACTGGCACCGGGCGTGGAGCACAAGAGCCTGCGTGCTCTGTTCCCAATGTATCAGACCCCCTTCCAGGTTGTGACGCTCGCATCCTCGGGCATCGAATCGGTTGCCGATTTCGACGGCAAGCGCGTTTCTGTCGGCCCCGCCGGCGGCACGGCTGCCACCTATTGGCCGCGCTATTTCGAGATCCTGGGCGTTTCGCCCGAGATCAGCTATTCGGGCGCCAATGACGCCGTAAGCCAGGTCAAGGACGGCCTGATCGATGCCTTCGCGTTTGCGGCCGGCGTTCCGATCGCAGCCTTCGCCCAGATCGCCGCGGAAAACGACGTCAACATCTTCGGTTTCACCGAAGAACAGCGCGGCGAGATCCTGACGCAGATGCCCGAAATGGCAGCGTTCGACGCCCCCGGCGGTCTCTATGAAGGCTTCCCCGAGGAAAGCCCCACGGTTGCAATGTGGAATTTTGCCATCGCAAGCGAATCCATGCCTGAAAGCCTGGCTTACGAAATCACCAAGCTGGTGATGGAAAACACCGAGCGCATGGTTCAGATCCACTCGGCTGCCGCCGAAACCACCACTGACAACGTCGACAAGAATACCTTCATGCCGTTCCATCCGGGCGCTGTGCGGTATTACGACGAAGTGGGCATCGACATCCCTGACGAGCTGCGCGGCTAACGCCAGACGTCTGAAAGGCAATCGGGGCGGATGACGGTCTTTACCGCCATCCGCCTGTTTGCAGGAAAACCAATTTGGGCGCATGCTCATGCGCCGTCCGGGGCCCAGACGGCCCACGGGAGGAAAGTTCAATGTCTCAGGACAAGTCCGCACCGGCAAACGACACCGGTCCGATGATCGCACAGGGGACCGACGAGGAGCCCCTCGCCACCAACCAGCGCAGCCTTGCGGGCAGGATCGGCCTGGCGCTCACAATCATGGCCATCGCCTACACGATGTTCCACATCTATGTGATGAACATCTCCCCGCTCGAACCCTGGACCTACCGCATGGTTCACGTGACCGGCGGCCTGTTCATCGGCTTTCTCACCTATTCGGCGCTGACCCTCAATCCCGACGCGCCCATCGCTGCCCGCGGCCGCAGCCCCATCGAATGGGGGCTGATCGCCATTGGCGCTGCCGGCGTCCTCTACGGCGCCGCCATGGTCGCATACGCCTGGGCCGGCCGCTGGTTCGGATTTGCACCCATGCCGGACGCCTTCGTGTTCAGCACCTACGGCCTGCCGCTGCTGATCGGTACCATCGCCGCAGTCGCTGCCGCCTGGCTGTTTTCCGACCGCGACCGCGAGCGGGTCCATCCGGCCGACTGGCTGCTGGGCATCGCCGCGCTCGCCATGTTCGGCTACATCATCTTCAACGTCGGCGCCCTGCGCCTGCGGGCCGGCACGGGCATGGCCCAGACCGCCGATTTCTATGCGGCGCTGGTCGGCGTGATCCTGATCCTGGAATTGACCCGCCGCGTGGCGGGGCTGGCACTGGTCATCATCGCGGGCGTTTTTATCGCCTATTCCTTCGTTGGCCCCTGGCTGCCCGGCTTCCTCACCCATCGCGGCTACACCGCCGAACGCTTCTTCACATACATCTTCACCGACCAGGGCATCCTGGGCGATCCGATTGCGGTGTCCTCGACCTACATCATCCTGTTCATCGTCTTTGCCGCCTTCCTGCAGGCCTCCCGCGTCGGCGATTATTTCGTCAACTTCGCCTTTGCCGCGGCGGGCAATCTGCGCGGCGGTCCGGCCAAGGTGGCCGTGTTCGCATCGGGCCTGATGGGCATGATCAACGGCACCTCGGCCGGCAACGTGGTGGCCACCGGTTCGCTCACCATCCCGCTGATGAAAAAGGTCGGCTACCCGTCCAAGAGCGCAGCGGCCATTGAGGCCACGGCATCCTCGGGCGGCCAGATCTTGCCCCCGATCATGGGCGCCGGTGCCTTCATCATGGCCGAAGTGACAGGCATCCCCTATACCGAGATCGTCATTGCCGCGATCATCCCGGCCCTGCTCTATTTCGTGTCGGTCTATTTCATGATCGATCTGCAGGCCACCAAGCTGGGCATGAAGGGTCTGCCAAAATCCGAACTTCCAAAGTTCCGGGCTCTGGCCAAGCAGGTCTTCCTGTTCCTGCCCATCATCATTCTGATCTACACCCTGTTTGCCGGCTATTCGGTGATCCGTGCCGGCACCGTGGCCATGGCCTCGGCCGCCGTCGTGTCCTGGCTCACTCCCTATCGCATGGGGCCGGTCGCCGTGCTCAGGGCGCTCGAGCTGGGCGCCAAGATGTCCATTCAGCTCGTGGCGGTCTGTGCCGCGGCCGGTATCATCGTGGGCGTGATTGCGCTCACCGGGGTGGGCGCGCGGTTCTCCTCGCTCCTGCTCGGCATCGCCGAACAGAACCAGCTCGTCGCGCTGTTTTTTGCGATGTGCATCTCGATCATCCTCGGGATGGGCATGCCCACCACCGCCGCCTATGCGGTTGCCGCCGCCGTGGTGGCGCCGGGCCTTATCCAACTCGGCATTCCGGTCCTCGTCGCCCATTTCTTCGTGTTCTATTACGCTGTGATGTCGGCGATCACCCCGCCCGTAGCCCTGGCCGCCTATGCCGGTGCGGGCCTGTCGGGGTCCGATCCCATGAAGACCTCGGTCGAAGCCTTCAAGATCGGGCTTGCCGCCTTCATCGTGCCGTTCATGTTCTTTTACAGCCATGAACTGCTCATGCAGGGGGAATGGATCGACATCGCCCGCGTCGTCGGCACGGCATTGCTGGGTATGTATCTGCTCTCCGCATCGGTGCAGGGGTACTATTTCGGCGCTATCGGCATCGTCCTGCGGGCCATCCTGCTCATCGCCGCGCTCTCGATGATCGAAGGCACCTGGTACACCGACCTGTTCGGCCTCGCCGTCGCGGTTGGACTGTTCTTCTACCAGAAGCGCTTTGTTACGGCCCGGACGCTGGCCAAGGGCGCAGATTGACGTCCTCCGCCCCTTAAAACACGAAGGCCGCCTCTTACCGGGGCGGCCTTTTCTGTTCGCAGCCGGTTCAGTGTTTGCGGATCGTGTCCTTTACCTTGCCGGCCTTTTGCTGGATGTCGCCCCTGGCCTTGTCCATCTTCCCTTCGGCCTGGAGCTTCTTGTTGCTGGTGGCCTTGCCCACCGCGCCCTTGACTGCTCCCTTCGCCTTGTTTCCGGCGCCCTTGACTTCGTCCTTGTGCATTTCACACCTTCATCAAGCGGCAGCATGATTGCTCCGCGCCTGTAAATGCTGTGCAATCGCGCCGGTTCCCCGAGCCCCGATCACAAATCAAAGCGCCCCGCCGAAGGCTCAAACCCGTGGCCAGCAGAATTTTCCTTACAATTTTATCTTTCCTGCAAGCTGCCCATTCACCCCGTTTCCAATCCGCTCCTTTATCGCGCCCGGCGTTTACCGTCTGGCCGCCCCACTTCATGTAGCGTCAGCGAACAGAGATTTTCCAGAATGGGAAATGGCCATGACGATCCCTACCCGAAACGAACTGGCGCTAATGCTGGTGTGGGCCTTTCGAGACGAGAAGGTCGAGTCGGCGGTCAACCCGCACACCGATGCGCTCACCCTCTATTGCAACGTCATGGCCCTGCCCGTTGCCGAGGCGGCAGCCGTGATTTCCCATGCGCGCTCCGGCAATGTCTCTCCCTCCGACCCCGTCGCCCTGGCGCGTTGGACCAGAGGGCTCATGCTGCTGCGTGAAATGCTCGCCCAGCCCATGTGCACGCTTTCGATTGCCGAACGCGAAGGGGTGGCCCGGGCAAGCGTCGCAGCTTAACCTGTAAGGCAGATCGGGCACGCATTGCCCAGATTGGCGCGCCATTTGTTGAACGTTCCACTGTCCGACCGGGGCTTTTCGCGCCTCGGACGTGATCGATATTTCGCCATAGTCCGCACGCCCCGACACAAAATATCCTCATAAACTCCGCTACATGGCCGCACCGGGGTCCCACCACGGCCATTGCCCCCGCTCACGATGTGCTCACGGTTTCGCGATCAGCGGAGCCGGCGCCCGGCATCCTGCCGGTCGATCTTGAATGAATGGTACGGCATGTACCAACCACACATGGAGCACAACCCATGAACAAGACCGTTCTTTCCCTTGCCGCTCTCCTTGGCCTTTCCGTTACAGGCGGCGCATTCGCCCAGGCCCTCGATTTCAATGCGCTCGATGCCAATGCTGACGGCGTCATCAGCATGGAAGAGTTGCAGGTTGCGATCCCCGACCTCACCCCGGAAAGCTTTGCCATGCTCGATACCGACACCGACGGTTCGCTGTCGGCTGAAGAATTCGCGGCCCTGATTCCGGCCACCGAAGCCCCGGCCAACACCATGGAAGCGCCGGCTGCTCAGTAAACGAGACTTCTGAGGGATCCCCTGCCCTCAGATTTTGGTGCAGACCTCCTCCCGGTCGGCCGTTCCGCGCTCGCGGGGCGGCCGATTTTGTGTCAGCCTTGCGCCAATCAGGTTCGGGAGGACAATCATGCGACGCCAACTCATTCCATTCTGCGCGCTCATGCTCACTGCAGTTCTGGCCGCATGTTCCGATGGCGAAGCGCCCCAGGCGAGCGCGCAAGCCGGCGACTCCGAAGCGGCAGGCGGGCCTTCACCCGAACCCGCGCCATTCTATGTCGGCCAGTGGGCCGCCGATCCCGTGTGGTGTACGGACCAGTCCGAAGGCTTCCCGATCACTATCACACCAGCCCGCTTCGAGGGCCGCGAGAACATCTGCGACATGACCGAAATCGAGACCACCCCCGAAGGCGGAGCGACGGCTCAACTGGCCTGCCAGTCCGAAGGCGAAACGATAAGAGAACCGATCAGCTTTGCACAGGCAGGTGAACAGATCGCCATTGTCTGGCCGGACCGGGGAACCGAGGCAACGCTGTTCTCACGCTGCGAGTGAGGCAAGCCGGCAATAAATCTTGCATTGGGTGACGCCGTGTTCTAACTGTTCGCCTCCCTTCGATCTTCGCCGATTGAAGGCTTGGCCCGGTCGGAGTTTCCACCTCCTGGCCGGGTCATTTCTTTCGGTGACGTTGCAAATGAGCGCGCGAAATGGCCTTCAAGCTTCCAGATCATGCCGACCGCCGCAAAGCGTCTAACGACGCCAAGCAAGCCTTGCTCGACAAGCTCAAGGCCCGGAAAAGCGATAAGGCCACTCCTGCGCCCGATAAAAAGAGCGCCAAATAGCCAACTGGTGCGGGCGGCGGGACTCGAACCCGCACGGAGATACCTCCTCAGGATTTTAAGTCCTGTGTGTCTACCATTCCACCACGCCCGCAAGACGCGATCGGCCTATTCTCCCTTATACCCGACCTCGATCCGGTCCAATTCCCCCGGCTTCATGGTATCGAGCCATTTCAGGAATTCAGCGCCATCCCCGAAGCCGGCGCGGCGGGCATCCGCGTCGGTAACATCTTCGGCCCTGATCGGTGTAATGGCGCCGATCTGCAAGAGGCCCACCTTGGTCTTGAGCGTACCGCCAGCCTTGACTGTCCGGCGCCGCCAGCGGCGAAACTGCACGGTGATCTCACCCGACTTTATCTTCTCGAGCACCTCGAGCTTGATGAGCATCAGTCGGTGCCGCCGGCAATCGGGGCTGCATAGGTGAAATCCAGGTCCCACGGAAAGAAGATCCATGTGTCCTGGCTCACCTCGGTAATAAAGCTGTCGACCATCTCGCGGCCCTGCGGCTTGGCATAGACCGTCGCGAAATGGGCATTGGGCAGCATGTCGCGCACCGCCCGGGCTGTGGCCCCCGTATCGACCAGATCGTCGATGATGAGCAGTTTTTCGCCCGCGGCATCGGCCGCGATCAGGTCGGAATTGATCGCCTTGAGCACACTGATTTTGCCCTGGCTCTGGTGATCGTAGGATTTGACCGAGACGCTCTCGATGACCCTAATGTTGAGTTCGCGTGCGATGATCGCCGCCGGCACCAGCCCGCCGCGGGTGATCGCGACGATCGAATGGAACGGCCCTTCGCTGGTCAGCCGCCAGGCAAGCGCGCGGGAATCACGGTGAAACTGATCCCATGAGACCGGGAAAGATTTGTTCTGCGGGGTCATGCGTAAGGTTCCTTGGGCAAAACGATATTCTTTTCAGCGTGAAGGCGATCGACCAGCGCCTGCACTTCTAGCGTCGCCTGTTCCAGCCGTTCAATATCGTGGCTGCGCAAGACGAGATAGGTCATAACACGGGTATTCCCCATCTGCGGATAGGACCCGATCTTGACGTCGTCATAGCGCGACTGGATTTCGCCCAGGGGATCGCCCACGGCGCCCTCCCCCACGGCGGCAGGCACCGTCCGGCTCTCCACCTTGCGGCCGCCCTCAAGGGCCGGTGCAATGGATTCGAGCATGGCCTGCATGATCTTGGGCACGCCGGCCATGACATGCACGTTGCCGATACGAAAGCCCGGCGCGGCCGAAACCGCGTTGACGATCAGCTCGGCGCCCGCCGGAATGCGAGCCATCCGCAACCGGGCCGGCGTTGCCGGCGTGCCGGTTTCTGCCCAGCGTGCTTCGAGCATGGCCCGCGCCTGATCGTTGATCGGCAGTTCGACCCCGAACGCCTTCGCTACTGCGTCGGCGGTGATATCGTCATGGGTCGGCCCGATCCCGCCAGTCGTAAAGACATATGTGCAGCGGGCCCGCAGCGCATTGACCGCCTCGATGATCGCATCGGTATCGTCAGAAACGATACGCACTTCGCGCAATTCGATCCCCAGATCGGTACAGAACTGCGCGGTGGTGGCGATATTGACGTCGCGAGTCCGGCCCGAAAGTATTTCATCGCCGATAACGACGAGGCCAGCGGTCACAGCAGTTTCGGTCATCGGCTCGGTCGCTAGAAACGGAAGCGCCATGGATGCCCGCCCCGCACTGAAAAATCAAGCACTGCCCGATAGCCCGCGGCAAATTCCTCAGGGATCGCCGAGCGCCCATCAATCCGCGAGACCCGAGATCGCCGCCTTCCAGTAGGCGCGCCATTGCGCGACATCTTCGGCGTCCACCAGCCTGGCGTGTGTGACCGCGATTGTGGATTTGCCGTTGGGCTTTTCGCCAATCGTAACCGACAAGCGCGTTCCATCGGCCAGCGGTCGGCGCCAATAGCGCCAGTTGTCACTCCGCGATTCCGAGGCGGGTTCGGCAAAACCGATCGCACCCTCGGCTTCAAGGGTCTCGAGCCGTTGCCGCCAGAGGTCGAGCGCTTCGTCGAGACTGCCCTGCACGGTCTTTGTGACCGACGTCTCGTGGGTGCCATCGGAGCGTTGCCCAGGCAGTCTCCGACCGATGTGCTGTTCATAGGCCACCGCCAGGCTCTGGGCCCACCAGGAACTGGCATCCCCGGTTTTGACGATCCTGGCCGCGATCTCGGCGTGGGAAAGGGCCGGGGCGCCAATATCCTCGAAAAACACCAGCCATTCCTGCCAGTCGCGCCCGGTCTTGCCTGCAAAAATGTCCGTATCCACCGCTTTTGTCATCGTGCCTGCTCCCGCATTGCCAACCTTAGGGAAACAATAGCCTCATGGCTTGTCACACCCAAGCCCGGAGCGGTATCGGTTGCGGCCTCGACCACGGACCGGCAGCATGCATTTCCCTTCTCCCCTCATTCGCGGAACCCTCATAAGGCGCTACAAGCGGTTCCTTGCCGACGTGACTCTGGAAACAGGGGAAACCCTCACCGCCCATTGCGCCAATCCCGGGGCGATGACGGGACTCAACATGCCCGGCCTGCCCGTCTGGCTCTCGAAATCGGAAGACCCCAAGCGCAAGCTCGCTTATTCCCTCGAACTGGTCGAACTGCCCACCGGCATAGTCGGCATCAACACCGCCCATCCCAACCGCATCGTCGGCGAGGCCCTGCGGGCCCGCGCCATCCCCGAACTGGCCGCCTATGATTGCGTCCGGCCCGAGGTCAGATACGCCGAAAAAAGCCGCGTCGATTTCCTTTTGACAGGCGATGGCCTCCCCGACTGCTATCTCGAGATCAAGAACGTTCATCTGGTGCGCGCTGCCGGACTGGCCGAATTTCCTGATTCGGTGACGACACGCGGCGCCCGCCATCTGGCAGACCTCGCGCGCATGATTGGCGAGGGTCACCGCGCGGTGATGCTCTATCTCGTCCAGCGCGGCGATTGCACCCAATTCACCCTCGCCGCCGATATCGACAGGGCCTATGCCAGTGCGTTTGGCGACGCGCGCGCTGCGGGGGTTGAGGCGCTATGCTACGCCACCGATATAACATCGGAGGCGATCACCCTTGGCGACCCCCTTCCCATACGGGAGTGAGCCGATTACCTTTGCCTCCAACAGGAGACGACAATGACCACCTACGTCGAAGCGGCGGCGAAAAAAAAGCGCATGCCGGGAGTCATCCCGCTGCATGGCGAGGACGGCTTTGCCGGCATGCGCAAGGCCGGCGCGCTGACCGCCGAAGTGCTCGATCTTATCGTGCCTTTGGTCGAACCGGGCGTGCCCACCGCCAAACTCGATCGCTTCGTTTATGAATTTGCGCGCGACAACGGCGCCACCCCCGCGACGCTCAATTATCGCGGCTACCGCTATTCCACCTGCACCTCGATCAATCACGTCGTCTGCCACGGAATGCCGGGCGAAAAGCCACTGCGCGAAGGCGATATCGTCAATATCGACGTTACCCTGATCGTTGATGGCTGGCATGGCGATTCGAGCCGCATGTATCCGGTGGGCGATATTTCGCGCAAGGCCGAGCGACTCATCGAAATCACCTATGAAAGCCTGCGGCTGGGCATCGAGGCGGCAAGGCCGGGCAACACCACCGGCGACATCGGAGCGGCCATCCAGCGCTATGCCGAGGGCGAGCGCGCCAGCGTGGTGCGCGATTTCGTCGGCCACGGGCTGGGTCGCCTTTTCCACGACGAGCCCAACATCATGCATTTCGGCAATCCCGGAACCGGCATCGAACTCAAGCCCGGCATGATCTTCACCATCGAGCCGATGATCAATCTCGGCCGCCCCCAGGTCAAAATCCTCAACGATGGCTGGACCGCAGTCACCCGCGACCGCACCCTTTCGGCCCAGTGCGAGCACTCGATCGGCATCACCGAAACGAGCAACGAGATTTTCACGCTCTCGCCGCGTGGTCTGTTCAATCCCCTTAAGGCCCGCAACGATCCATGACGTCGAAACCGGGGGCAAGCGACATGAGTGGATTGGCGGAAGCCGCACCTGACTATCACGGGCACCGCGACCGGCTGCGCGAGCGTTTCACCAAGGGGGGCGCATCGGCGTTGCAGGATTACGAACTGCTCGAACTCCTGTTGTTCCGCATCCTGCCCCGGCGCGACACCAAGCCCATCGCCAAGGCAATGCTCAAACGCTTCGGCAGTTTTTCCGAGGCCATTGGCGCGCCCCCGCACCTGCTCGAGGAAATCGACGGCCTTGGTCCCACCGCGATCACCGACCTCAAGGTCGTCCTCGCCGCTACCCAGCGCATCGGCCGGGATGCCGTTCATAACCGCCCGATTCTCGGCTCATGGACCGAAGTCATCGACTACTGCAAGGCTGCGATGTCCTACGAAACCGTCGAGCAGTTCCGCATCCTGTTTCTTGACAAAAAGAACAAGCTGATCGCCGATGAAGTGCAGCAGACCGGGACCGTGGACCACACGCCGGTCTATCCGCGTGAAGTCATCAAGCGCACTCTGGAGCTTTCGGCCACGGCGCTGATCCTGGTCCACAACCACCCCACTCACTGATTTTGATCACGAACAATCCCGCTTAATCACGTTGAAACACTAGCGATTTCGGTGATTTTGAGCGTTGCGTAGTGGGGGCAGTTATGGCAAATTGGGGGCTGTAAAAGGGGTAGAAAACGGCTTCCCGATCCCAGCTAACGATCCCCGTTTCCCCCTGACCGATCCCAGTTGCGGAACAGGAGGAAACGCTATGCCCGCCCTGACCGACACCTCGATCCGACACGCTCTGAAACGGGTCGAGATGAGCCAGAAACAAGAGAACCTCGCCGATGGCGAAGGGCGCGGCACCGGCCGCCTCATTCTCGTCCTCAAGCCCATGCCCAAGCGCGTTACTGCCGACTGGATGGCCCAGCAGTGGCGAGACGGCAAGCGCACCAAGAAGAAGATCGGCTCCTATCCCTCCATGTCGCTCGCGCAGGCGCGCGAGATCTTCAAGCGCGATTTTGCCGATGTGATCCAGAAGGGCCGGAGCATCAAGATCGCCACCGATACCCGCCCCGGCACTGTCGCCGATCTGTTCGAGGGCTACGTCGCCGCGCTCAAGGAAGCCGGGAAGCCGTCCTGGAAGGAAACCGAAAAGGGTCTGAACAAGGTCGCCGACACGCTTGGGCGCAACCGTCTCGCCCGCGAGATCGAGGCCGAGGAAATCATCGAGCTGATCCGCCCGATCTACGAGCGCGGTGCCAAGTCGATGGCCGACCATGTGCGCTCTTATCTCCATGCCGCCTTTAGCTGGGGCATGAAATCCGACAACGACTATCGGCAACAATCCCCTCGCCGCTTCCGGATCCCCTTCAATCCGGCGTCGGGCATTCCAACCGAACCCAAGGTCAAGGGCACGCGCTGGCTCGACGAGGACGAGTTCGTTCGACTCTATCGCTGGCTTGAATATCCCGACACGCCGGTCCATCCGCCTTATACGCGCGCGGTCAGGCTTCTCATGCTGACCGGCCAGCGGGTGCAGGAAATCGCGCGGCTTCACATCGACCAGTGGGACGCCCAGGAGAAGATCATCGACTGGTCCAAGACCAAGAACGATCAGCCCCATGCCGTTCCGGTACCTTCGCTGGCAGCCGAGTTGCTCGCCTCTATCAATGTCAACGAATACGGCTGGTTTTTCCCTTCAGCCCAAGATCCTTCGAAACCCGTCAGCCACGGCACGCTCTACTCGTTCATGTGGCGACAGCGGGATCGCGGCGTCATCCCCTATGTGACGAACCGCGACCTGCGGCGGACCTTCAAGACGCTGACCGGCAAGGCAGGCCTTTCCAAAGAAATCCGCGACCGGCTCCAGAACCACTCCTTACAGGACGTTAGTTCCAAGCACTACGACCGCTGGAACTATATGGCCGAGAAGCGCGCCGGAATGGCGAAATGGGACAAGTTCGTTCGGGCGATGCTCGCGAAGAAGCACCTGAAGGCCGCATGACATCCCGACCGCCCAAGTCCTCCCCCTAGCGCGAAGGTGAAAGCTCCCTCCTACCTCCGCTCGGAGGAACGTCCATAAGCCGTAAACCGAAAAGGTTAGCGGCTGTTGTTCGTCAAAGATGCGGTTCTAACTGCGACTCACGTTGACTAGAGCATCCTTCACCTTTCACCAGCAGTTCTCGCAGGAGCGTGGCGAGGAATTCTCTCGCATCTGAGATGCGTGATGATCTCGAAATGGCCCGCCAACACCGCACAGGGTTGGCAATGGCCTCGATTCGCACCGAGTGCTGAAAACTACCTGGAGTTGTTCCCCGCTGGGGGTGGCTTGAACTGATATGGAGCCGCGTTGGAAGGACCAGTCGGAGAAGGTATTTTACGCGCCTTGAATGCTGCGATGTGGTCGATTTCTAAGAAAGCGATCGAGGCCTGCGGCTGTCCGTGCATATGAAATACCTGCCGTTCCCAGGAATTCGTAAACGGCGCATAAGCATTACTTCCCCCGTAGAGCCCATTATTGGCCACGATCACCATCTGAAACATGTGATAATGAAGCGCCAACGCCATCTGATCGAAGGTTGGGACGTCTCTATTCAAAGCCGGCACGATGAAGACGTCAGAATAGTTCTTCAAATCAGCGGCGAGCTGAATATCGGTGGCATCATAACAGACAGCGGCAGTCAACCAAAGAGGGTCGGCTGAGGGAACTGATGACCACTGATAGCCCACTAGCCATTGGCAAGGTCGAAACGGCTCAATTTTCATGGTTGGATTGTTGAACGGCAACTCCATCGGGGCAAGGTTACCCTTGCCCTGACGCCGTATCAGTATCTGAAGCCCTCTCGTTGCATCCTGCGTGGGCATGATCCAAAGGGCAGAGTTCACTAGAAGTCCGCCTGTAGCCAGGCTTTGATAAGTGAGCCCAGCTAGGATCGTTGCCTTATAGGCTCGCGCAAAGGGAACCAGATGTGTCTGAACATCATCCGGGTGGACGGCCAGCTCAGGCAAGATCAGCAAATCGAGTCTTCCCTCTCGGCCCTTATGTGTCTCCCGCAAGGCCAATGCACGTTCGACAGCCGCCAACGCCGCAGAAAGATGCCTGCGATGTCGGATGCGCATTGTGGGATCTGATAGCGTGAGATCCGAAGGATCAAAGTCGCCTTCTTCTCCCGGAATTACCGTTTGAACGATACAGGCTCGCAGCGGATGGTCGCCTTGATTGACATAGCTTCGCGGAAGATTCATCGGGATGAGAGCTACACTTGATCCCTGCATATTTTGCAGGAATTCAAGACGTTGTTCTATCTCCTTCTTAAGAAGATCAATCCTTCCGACAGTTTCGTAAACTCGCTCGCTCGCGGGGCAACCAGGCCACCAAAGCAAGCGGAACAAAAGGGTCTCAGTCCATTCTGAAATTGGCAGCCAATCGTCGCCGAAGGCAGCGTGTCCGCTAAAAAGCCCGTAGATCCGCTGATACCAATGACTCTCGGTCGAGCGATAGATTTCGCGGCCCTCTTTCCAGTGTATGGGTCTCACGAATCTGGTGAAATCCTGCTGCCCCGTAAGAATGAAGCGAAGTAGATAGCCGAGCTGGAACCGCCATCGCCCAGCTTCTTCGACCCACGATGGGGGGTCGTACAACGAGAGGCCGGCAAGATGTCGAGGAACCGAAATATCTACCTTCCCTACCCGCTTTAGGCGATCTGTGTCAGATGAAATTGTCAGTGTGACGTCCGACGGCGTAACAACCCTAACGGAGCCCCGATCAGCAAGTGCCTCCAGAAACGCGTTTGCAAAGCTGAGGAGGGAAAGTTCATTTCTGAGAACCTCCCGCGTCGCCGGCGATAAGACCATGGACGCCAACGTCTGCTTTCTTGAGCTGTCTATGGACTGACTCAGCCCGAGATCTGCCACAATGCGAGGCATCAGGTCGCCCCTGAGGTTTGGAAATGCCTCAATGACCTCTCGCCCAAAATTTGGGTCCAAAGCAGCAATACGATTGAGTCGCGCGGGTGATAGACTGCTTCGGACCAATTCGATGGATTGTTCTCGATCGAGGAATGATCTTCGCGCGTAAATTGCGTAGGTCGCGTAGTCGACGGTTCCGAGCCCCTTGGTTTCACCCAACAAAAATCGGATGAGTTCGCGATAGTGGCGCGTTTCCACGTTCCCATTTCCACGCAACTGCCTAAAATCCGCAGGCGGATTGGTGGCAAGGAAAAGAAGCGCCTGCTGCTTCAGGTACCAGGGAATCTTTACGCCGGTCTGGCAAATCAGCCTTTGAGCCTCTTCGCGCAGGACCTCCCTGTATTTGCCTAGGTCAAGCTGCCCGGGTAACGCTTCCGAGTCCTCGACAAAACCAGTTTCAGTAGCACCGGCTCTCAGTATCTCGGAAAGGCAATACCAGGCTACTCGGCGCGGTGCCTTTCGCGGGCCACCCTTTTCGGTGAACGGCCTTAGCAGTTCCAGGATCTGCTGAAGAACATCCGCAGCTGGCCACAAATCCAGCCCGATTCGAAGGAGACGGACGTTCGATGGATCGTCCACCCACTTCGCTACCAAAGCCAAAGCAAATGCTCGTGCTTCGTCATCAAGCTCGGCTCTGGTACGCGTTCCGCGAAATTGACTTAACTGATCGTCGGCGTCCACGTCGGCTGCGGCCTTCTCGGCATCGTCATGCCACAGCAGCGGTCTCAGCGATCTGTAAGTGGTTCGGAACCGACCGGCGGCAAACCGATCAACCGTTGCATCACGTACATCGGGAACCGCCAAGAACGGATGCCTTGCCCCTATATCCTCGCTCGCGGCAAGCCGCTCCTGAGTTCGCACGAGGCCAAGAACAGAGTCGAGAATGTCCCCGCCAGCGATTACATCGAAACCACCGGAGATCGCCGTTTGTATTCGAGCCATCCGGCGACTCTGCTGAACTAGGGGACGCTCGTCACCTCGGAAGGCCGAAGCCAAGGTTTTTTCCTCCGATACCTCAAGACCTGGAGCCTCCTCTCGCAGCTGATCCTGCAGGTATCGAAAAAGGCCGCTTTCAACATCAGCCACATCTGCATCAGCCCTCAACGACACGACGAGGCGCAAATCGTCCACATAGCGAACCGCATCATGAAGCTCTGCACCAGGCAATACTTCCTTGCCCACCTTCTGCCTAAGCGCCCTGTCAAAATTGAGAAGCACAACATTTGCGAAAAAGCCCGAAGCAACCAGTCCTTGCGGAAGCGAGACATGATTGAAGTCTGTTAAGCCGGCTTGCTCAGCATAAATCCGAACCTCATCCAGATCCCGGTCAGCCCAACGCCAGTCCATGAAACTCCCGAAGAGGTCGAAGAACCCCTTTTCATCATCGTCCTGCCGCAGAATATTCACCCGCTCGCGAAGGAGAGCGGGTGTCACGCGATCGTAGAATTGACGAAGGTCAGACTGAAGTATGACCACGCGTTTCCCTCTTTCGGCGAGGGGCTCGGCCACTGCCTCCGGTCTGGCAAGAAATCTTTGATAATCCTGGTAAAATCCGCGATACAGCTTCGAAGCACCCCACCGATGGTTGAGTTTCCCAGCGTTTTTGTCGCAAAAGAGACGATTGCCGTAAGAGGTAACGGAACTCAGTTCTGGTGAGTCCAAGGGAATTCTCGGATCACCTTGAGCCGTTTCCACCCGATCCGCCAGGCACAACATCATCGCGGTCGCGACAACCTGATCCCTTAAGGTTACGTGAGCGAGCGGTCGAATTTTCGATGCAGTCTTTCCCGCGTTCAATGGCTGCCACCGCCCTTGAGCATCGACGCGCCATCGCTGACTTTTCGGAGCAGGCACCATCCGCAACGGTTTGCTGCCCGTGAGACGACCGCTTGAGATTTCATTTGAAAGCTCTGCGATGAAATCGGGCAAATTGATTGCAATCTTGTCGAGTTCCACAGTATCGGAAAACCAATTGTGGTATCGAATGTAAGAGGAGGCCTTTTTCCACGCTTGAACCAGCACAGCTTCCCTGCTGAGACATTCGATGGTTGGCTTCAAATGCTCAATGGACAAAATACCCCCCCCAAGTATACTTAATACATAGCCAGAAATTGCTATGGTATAGCCTCAGAATTTTATGACCACTTCATAATCGATCAGAGAATCTTTCGTAAGCTGTTATCTTTCTCACCAGAAGTTCTAATTCACGCTGATAGATCTCAGTTCGAAGATAAACTAATTCTTGTTCCTTTGCATCGTCATCCACATCGATGTACCAGGCACGGGGACTTGGATTCTCATCGCCGTTCCATCGATAGCCACGCGCTTTTAGAGCGTCCTTCAGATCAAATGGCGCATTCTCTGCCCAAATACGCCAACTCGGACGTCTTGCCCTCTCCAGAAGGTGGCGCATAGCTGGGACACCGGCCTTGGGTAACCGCGAGGCTAAGAGCTCGATCGCCGCCATGCAATCATTTGCAGCTCGATGGCGGTCGTAGAAAAAACCAGCCCCCATGGCCAAATAGGCCAATTTGGTTCCTTCATAGCCCTCGTTACCCCAATCGACCTGGGTCATGGAGCAGGCCCAAGGTTTAGTTACGAACACATCGCAGAGACGCTCAACAAAGCGCCGGTCAAATGCGGCGTTGTGAGCAATTACCAAAGCCGCATCGCTCACGAACGCCATAACCTCCGCAGGATCGATCACCTGCCCCATAACCATTTCGTTGGTAATGCCTGTGAGAGCCGTGATTGCAGGAGGAATGGGTGTTGAGGGTTGCCGAAACCGCTGAAAGGCCTCATGAATCTGGAAGATACGACCATCAAGGCCATAGGTGAACGGGACCATAGCGAGTTCAATGATCTCGTCCTTGGCCGGGTCTAGGCCAGTCGTCTCCACATCCAAGAACAGGCCCATGCGCATTTCCGAGCCATCGGGCTGTTCGATGATGGACCTAGACGGAAGTCGACGCAGAACACGGTACTGACCGCTTGACTCGATCGCCTTTGCCATGACTTCGAGTTTCAAGTCATTGCTCTTCAAATCGCTCTGCCTTCCCCTTGGTGTGTTATTTGAACAGTTCCTCGATATCCGCCATCGGCCGGAACAGCTTCATCGGCTGATCCGGAAACGGCAGGAAACTCTCCCGTTCATAGAAGCGCCGCGCATTCTCATCCTTGGCGTCGACTATGACCGCGAAAGAGGCGATTTCGCTACTGACGGCACGAAACAGGGCATCGGCCAGAAGAAAACGGCCATAGCCCTTGCCCTGATGACGCCGATCGACGGCCAGCCGACCCAGAAGGGTTGCCGGAATGAGCGGGTAGCGCGGGAGCTTGCGGACCACGGCTTCCGGCAATTCCGGAAGCCGCACCGCCGTTGACGAAAGCGTATAATATCCGGCGATGCTGCCATCCTTCAGCACGAGGACAAAAGGCGCCGCCATCTTCTTTCTGGCGTCCTGTCCGGCCTGCGTCTGAAAGTATCGATCAAGCGGCCCTACACCGCTTTCGAACCCCGATCGGTCATGTCGCGCGCCGAGAATCTCGACCCGCAGGATGTCATCCGCTCCCCCCACGCGTCAGACGCCTGTTCTCTCACGATAGCGGCGAACGGTGTCCGTCAGCCGCTCATTGACCGGCCGCGGTTCGACCAGAGCCTGGACGAACGCCTGGCTGTCCCGGACCGAAAGCTCCAGATGTTGATGCTCCTCGATGGCACGCCGCGCCGCGTCCTGTAGGCTTGTCAGAACGAAATCCGTTACAGTACGTCCCTGGAGGGCAGCGGCATGTTCGATCAGTCGCTTTTGATCAGTGGTCACGCGCGTCTCGAGGCGCTCTCCTCGGACGCGGCCGGACGTCGGCCTCTTTACTGCTTCAGCCATTTTTTGATCTCCTATCTATCGAACATATGTACGGCCAATGGCCGGAAAATTCAAGATGTCAGGCCGTTCATCGAACACGATGGTATCGTGCGGGACGACCATGGAAGCAGAGAGGCCAATTTCATGGGCCGATCAGCCGAGACCCCGGCGCCCCGGAACCCAGAAACTGTGCAACAGATCGCTGCACAATCGCCATCGAACCTTGCTCACGCTCACTTTGTGCAGGCAGAGTGGACCCGGAAAGCGCAAAGCAGATCGTCGGGGTCGACGCCATCTTCCTGCCCGTACTCAAGGAACCGACTGAGCAAGGGCATAGCCCACGCTCTGTGATCGCCATCCCGTCCGTTTATTTCCGCACCGGAAAGTGACTTTAGATGTTCGACCTCTTCTCCAACTGGATCGAAAAACGACGGCAGATCCGCCAGCGATGGCAGCAGGACGCGCGCACGTTGATCGAGAAACATGGGCGCCAAGCCTATTACGAGGCGCAGCGTCTTGCCGCGCGTAGCCGCGCCCAAGGGGACAGGTCCGGGTTTTGGCATTGGGCAAAAGTGGCTTCCGAGGTCGCACGTCTCTCACCCGTTGCTGAGATGAACATGAAGGTCGTGCAGACTATCGCCGACGAGGAAATGCAGAAATACCGGCGTCCCTGACGGGAGTTGGAGGGGGAAAGCCTTCCCCCTGGCCGGCACTGCGTTGCCGGCGCACCCCCTTCTGCAGGGAGACCCCGCAGCTCCCCTTGAGAGTGCGGCGGGTTTTCCGTAACGGGCTGAGGGCCGGAAGATAGGCGCCCGTCGCGGAGATCATCCCGATGACCAGACACCATCGCGTAGCCCACAAGGGCGACTTGCGCACGAACCTTTACGACGACATCACCGGGGATTATCGCCGAGTTGGAGGAAGGGTGGCTGCCCTGGGTCCAACACTGGGACACCGCGGCGGCGAACCGCGACGATTTGCTAGTCTTAAACGTAGTTTCCATAGTCTGATCTGGAGACTTCATTTCGGCGAAAAGATGTGGATTTGAGTTCAATGGTGTCGACTTCCGAGCACGTCTACCGCGCCGGCCTGATTGCCGGTTTTTTTCGAGCCTTTCGATGGAATCTGGTGCTCAACCTGGAACGCAATGCCTGTGTGCGCGTCTTTCATGCGGATGTCCCCACCGAATTGCCTTGCCTCGATATCTCCTCGATTTCGACTTCAAAGGGTTGGATATGGCACGCGGTCGAATTCAGCGCCTATGGTCGAACCTATAAGCTGTCGGGCCTGTCAGCATCGGCGGCCGAGCAAATCGCGGCAGACCTCTATACTTTTGTTAACTCTTATCTCTTCGCTTTGCTTGAACAAGAACGGGTGGCGCTTCGCAGTGCCGATGCACGATTGCGCCAAGACCAGTATCTCGCCCAATCAGACCTTAACCACACCATGGCTCATTTGCCGCCGAGTATTGCGACGGCGGTCCGGCATCCCTTGTTCGATGCAGAGCTCATGCCGGATGCCTTCCGAACTGCCCTTCCCCATTGGTTGGGAATGCTGATAAATCCCGGCCTGCGGCATGATCATAACGAAGCTTTCGTTGCCTCAGAGCATGTTGCCTTCCGGGATTTCTTCGATGATCTCGACGGGCGTTCGCTCTCGCTACAGCAACGCGAGGCGTGCATCCGCCTTGAAGATAACAACCTGCTGGTCGCTTCAGCCGGATCGGGCAAATCCGCAACCATGGTGGGCAAACTGGCCTATGTGCTGGAGAAAAAGCTGTACCGACCGGATGAAATTTTGTTGCTGGCCTTCAACAAGAGCGCCGCGGATGAACTCAAAACCAGAATTGCAAGGCAATTGGGGGTTGAGGAAGACGCCCTTGAATGCCGGGTTACGACCTTTCACGCACTGGGTCGGGGCATCATACAAGATGTTAGGGGGCAGCCGCCGCAGCTTGCCAATTGGGTTGGCCACCCCGCTGGGGAAGCAAGGGTGCTCGACGATATTATCAAGACCCTTTTTGAGAGTGAACCAGAATTCGCCGCCCTTTGGAGTGAACTCTTGGTTGTGCATCCAAAGGCCGATATCCCACCCCAATATTTCGACAGGGACGCCGACTATGAGCGCTACATTTCGGCCAAGCGCCGCGACGGCAACATAACGATCGGTTCTCTCGCCGACGTCTACGTGAAATCATTACAGGAACAAAAGATCGCCAATTGGCTGTGGCTCCATTCGGTCGAATTCGAATACGAAAAACAAGTCGGCGTTGAAGACGAAGCCGGTGAGCCCCGTTTTCTGCATCCCGATTTCTACTATCCCCAGACTGGCATCATCCACGAGCATTTTGCGCTCAACGCCGATGGCACCTCGCCTTTTGAAGGCTATGCGCTGCATGCCGAAGCCAAGCGGCAATCTTATCGTCAAAACGAGCTCGATTTTTTTGAAACCACCTCGGCACAGGCCAACGACGCCACGCTTATCGAAGTTTTGAAAACGGAGCTGGCTGACAGAGGCTACAGTTTCAAGCGCCGAGACTATGCCGAGATCAAAAAAGCGCTCGAACCGGTGGTAATCGAGCACTATCACAAGATCATTTCCACGTGCATCAAGCATATTCGGGCGCGACACCTCACGCTCGAGATGCTGCTTGAGCAAGCCAAGTCGCTGCACGACAAGGCGCGCGCCAAGGTTTTTACGCGCGTTCTGTGGGCGATCTCACAGGATTATTCCAGAAGACTGGATGAAGCCAAAGAGATCGACTTTGACTCAATGATCGCCGACGCCATCAAAATGATCGAGACCGGCCAATATCAAAGCCCCTACTCGCTGATCCTGGTCGACGAGTTTCAGGATATCTCCGAACCGCGGGCCAACCTTATCAGGGCTCTCAGACAGCAACGGCCTTCGTGCAAAGTGTTCGCAGTCGGGGACGATTGGCAGTCGATCTACCGTTTTGCCGGATCTGACATTAGCCTTTTCACCCAGTTTCAGGACCACTTCGGTCAATGCTGGACCGGACGGCTCGAGCAAACCTATCGCTGCAATCAATTAATCGCCGAAACGGCAGCGAGCTTCGTGCAGCGCAACCCCGCCCAGCTCCAAAAATCGGTGCGCTCGAACCGGGCCGCGATTCCGCGCTCCATTCGCGTCATACCAGTTGGCGACAACGACACCAAGCCCGACTACACCCAGGCATGCCACGCCGTGCTCGAAAGGCTCGATACAGCTCTGGGAAACATTGCCGAGCAATGGCGGACCGAGCCCGGCACCAAGCTCAAGGTGCTTGCTCTTTGGCGCTACAACCGACTTGATCCCTTTGCTGGCAAGCCACCGAATTTCGAAAACATCGAGGTCGCGGGCATGTCCTTTCACCGGGCCAAGGGTCTAGAAGCCGATTACACAGTTCTTCTTGATGTCAGTGAAGGTGACTATGGCGTGCCCAGCCAGATCGAGGACGATGAGTTGCTCAACCTCGTCATTCCCCGCCCCGAGGCCTTCGACTATGCCGAGGAACGGCGGCTGTTCTATGTCGCGCTAACACGCGCAAGTAGAGGGGTCTATCTGCTCACTCATCATCGCCAATCGTCCCGCTATATCCGCGAGCTTTGCCAGATCGCCGGGGATGACGTCGCCTTCGAAACCATTGACGGTTCGCCGGTGGAAAACCAATGCCCGGACTGCAAAGTGGGCCGGGTGGTCCAAAAGCGTAACAGGGCCGGTTCGTGGTTTCGAGGATGCAACCAGTTTCCAACGTGCAGATACACTGAGAACTCCCGACCTCAGGGGAAGGCCAAGCCGCGCGGCTGAACGTGATCGCAAGCACCTGAGAAGCTTGGGAATGATGGAGGGGAAAGCCTTCCCCTGCGGCCGAGCCTGTAGTCTCGGCCGACCCCTTCGAGCGGGGGAATCCCCCGCAACGCCCCCTTTGAGAGTGAGAGTGCGGACCGGTTTGCCGTGACGGGTTGGAAGCCGAGGGAGAGGCCCTTGGCGCCCGTCGCGGAGAACCGCGATGTCCAGAATGAACCGCAGGTCCGGCGCCAGGCGCGACCGGACCAATCTCTATTCCGAGATCACCGACAAGATCATCGCCGAGTTGGAGGCCGGCCGGGTGCCCTGGGTCCAGCCATGGGGCACGGCGGCAGCGAAGGCGCCGCTCGGCCTTCCGCAGAACGCCTCGACCGGCCGAACCTATTCGGGGATCAACGTGCTACTGCTCTGGGGCGCCGTCATCGAGCGCGGCTTTTCCGGCCAGAGCTGGCTGACCTTCCGCCAGGCGCTGTCGATGGGCGGCAATGTCCGCAAGGGCGAGCGCGGCACCACCGTCGTCTATGCCGACCGCTTCGTGCCGGAGGACGAGAAGCGCCGTGCGCGCGAGACCGGCCAAGACGCCCAGGCGATCCCGTTTCTGAAGCGCTTCACCGTCTTCAACACCGATCAGTGCGAGAACCTGCCCGAGAATGTGGCGACCGCCGCGCCGCCGGTGCCGACAGGTATGATCGAACCGCGCGTCGAGGCACTGATCGCCGCGACCGGCATCGACTTTCGCATTGGCGGCAACCGAGCCTTCTACGTGCCTGCCCATGACTATGTGCAGGTGCCGCCGCCGCAGGCGTATTTCGAGCCCATCAATTGGCATCGCACAGCTCTGCACGAGATGGGTCACGCGACAGGCCATGCCTCGCGTCTGGGGCGGGATTTCTCGGGCTCGTTCGGCACGAAGAAATACGCCTTCGAAGAGCTCATTGCCGAGATCAACGCCGCGTTCTGCTGCGCCTCGCTCGGCATCGCGCCGACCGTCCGGCACGCCGATTACATCGCCTCCTGGCTCGAAGTGCTGCGCGAGGACAATCGCGCCATCGTCCGCGCTGCCAGCCAGGCGGGCAAGGCCGCCGACTGGCTTCTGGCCTTCGCGCCGGACACCGCGGAGTCCAGCTCTGTGGTGAGCTCTTGCGACAAGAGGGTGGCATGATCCCGTTGACCGACGATTTGCGCAACCGGCTGCTCGCCAATGGGTGGCAGCTGGATATCGACCATGTGCCCGTGGTGAAATTCTTCAATCCGGTCGGTGCGGCCACCTGGCTCATCACCGAGATGGAGGCGGACGGCGACACGCTGTTCGGCCTTGCCGATCTCGGTTTCGGTTGCCCGAAACTCGGCTCCTGCAGCCTGGCCGAACTCACCTCAGTTCGCCATCCTTTCGGTCTCGGGATCGAACGCGACATCTTGTTTCAGGCCACATTGCCGATTTCTGTCTATGCGGAGGCGGCCCGGCAGGCCGGGAGCATCGTCGAAAGCGAACGCCTGCTCCATGTCGCCGAGGCGACGCTGCGGGACCGTTGATGAGGAGCCGCTTCCCGGCTCGGCGGTCCGATTTGTCGACATATTGAGAGTGAGAGGGCTGCGCCCTTTTCCGTGACGGGTCGGAAGTCGAGAGAGAGGCTCTCGGCGCCCGTCGCGGAGTAAATCATCATGGCAAATGCGCCTAAGAAGATCACCCTGTCGTCGTCGCGCGACATCCCCTTCAACAAGCTCGTGCTCAGCCAGTCGAACGTCCGGCGCGTCAAGGCTGGCGTCTCGATAGAGGAACTCGCCGAGGATATTTCCCGGCGCGGCCTCCTGCAGGGCCTCAGCGTTCGGCCCGTCACCGACGAGGCCGGAGATGAGGCCGGCATGTTCGAGATCCCGGCCGGTGGCCGCCGTTATCGGGCGCTCGAGCTTCTCGTGAAGAAGAAGCGGCTCGCCAAAACCGCACCCGTTCCGTGCGTCGTGCGCGAGGACGGTATCGCCGAGGAGGATTCACTCGCCGAGAACGTCCAGCGGGCGCCTCTGCATCCGCTCGACCAGTTTCGCGCCTTCCTGACGCTGAAAGAGAAGGGCCAGTCCGAGGAGGAGATCGCAGCGACCTTCTTCGTCTCGGTCAATGTCGTCAAACAGAGGCTCAAACTCGCCTCGGTCTCGCCGAAGCTGCTCGACATCTATGCCGAGGACGGCATGTCGCTCGACCAGTTGATGGCGTTCACTGTGTCGGGTGACCACGAGCGCCAGGAGCAGGTGTTCGAGCGCTTGCAGCAGTCCCATGACAAGCAGCCCTACGCCATCCGGCGCATGTTGACCGAAGGCGCGGTCCGAGCTTCCGACAAGCGCGCGCAGTTCATCGGTATCGACGCCTATGTCGAGGCCGGCGGCACCGTGCTGCGCGACCTGTTCCAGTCGGACGATGGCGGCTGGCTGCAGGACGTTTCACTCATCGAGGACATGGTGACCGAAAAGCTCAGGCGTGAGGCGGGGGCCATTGTTGCCGAGGGTTGGAAGTGGACGGATGCCGCTCCCGACTTCCCCTACGGCCATACCTTCGGCCTCCGCCAATTGCGGGGCGAGGAAATCCCGCTCACGCCGGAGGAGGAAGCCGCTCGCGATGCATTGAAGGTCGAGTACGATCAGCTTGAGGAGCAATATGCCGAGGCTGACGAGTTGCCCGACGACGTCGACGCGCGTCTCGGCGAGATCGAGACGGCGCTCGAGGCCTTCGAGGATCGCCCTGTCACCTTCGATCCGGACGAGATCATCCGGGCTGGCGCCTTTGTCAGCATCGCGCATGACGGCAGCCTGCGCGTTGAGCGTGGTTTCGTCCGTCCCGAGGACGAGATCGTGTCCGAACCGGACACCGATAGCGGAGACACTGACGACGGTAGTGCCGCGAAACCAGACGTCGAAGGCAACGACGGCGAAACCTCCAACGGCACGGAGGAACCATCCGAGCCCGATGAGGAAGAAGGCTTGTCGCCGATCTCCGACCGGCTGATGGCGGAACTCACCGCCCATCGCACGCTCGGCATACGCAATGCGCTCGCCGAACGGCCGGACATCGCCTTCGTCGCGGCACTGCACGCCCTGACGCTGACGGTCTTCTACCACTATGGCTCGGACAGTTGCCTCGAACTCGACCTGAAAAGCGTCGGATTCAGCAGCCAGACGCCGGGCCTGAACGACAGCGCGGTGGCCGAAGCCGCCAACGCCCGGCACGAGGCCTGGTCCAAGCGCTTGCCGAAAGCGTCCGATGAACTCTGGGACGCACTTCTTCAATGGAGCGACGAAGACCGGGCCAATCTCTTCGCCCATGTCGTCAGCCTTTCGGTCAATGCCGTTTCCGAATCCTGGAACCGGCGCCCGCGAGCCCTCGCCCATGCCGACGTGCTGGCGCAAGCGATCGGCCTCGACATGGCCGCGGCGGGATGGCGTCCGACCGTCGACACCTTCTTTGGCCGTGTCACCAAGGCACGTATTCTGCAGGTCGTCGCCGTGGCGAAGGGCGAACGCGCCGCCGATCGCATCGCCCATCTCAAGAAGGGCGACATGGCGACCGAGGCCGAGACCCTGCTCTCCGACACCGGCTGGTTGCCGGAGCCGCTGCGCACGCCGGGCGAAGCGGAGCAGATCGGTCACGAAACCGCCGGCGATCCGGCCGAACCGGAAGCGGTCGTCGCGGAAACGGCTGCCGAAGACGGTGAGACGGCCATGGGCATCGAAGACGTCCCGGACGACAATGACGATGCCGAAGCGACATCTCACGTGGTGGCCGCCGAATAGAGCGGTATCCGAACCGGCAAACTGGCCCGCGGCGACGCGGGCCTTTTTCTTTGAGGGAGGCGCGATATGGCAGAATCAGCAAGCGATCTCGCGGCGCGGCTTGCCCGCGACGCGGAAGCCGTGTGCCGCGAATATCTGTCGGGCGGGCACAAATCCGGCCGATACTGGATCGTGGGCGACGTGCGCAACAAGCCGGGTCGCTCAATGTTCGTGCGCCTCAAGGGACCCGAATCCGGCAAGGGTGCAGCGGGCAAATGGACCGACGCGGCAACGGGTGAACACGGTGATCTCCTCGACGTCATCCGTGAGAGCTGCGGTCTGGTGGCTTTCAGGGACATGGCCAATGAAGCCCGGCGGTTCCTGACTCTGCCACACCCCGAACCGGAGCCAGCACGCCATAACGGCCGAAAAGCACCCGCACCGACGGGTTCGCCACACGCGGCCAAACGCCTTTTCTCGATGGCACGGCCGATCGCGGGTACGATCGCGGAATCGTATTTCCGTAGTCGCGGCATTACGGCTTTGCACGGAACCGGATCACTGCGATTCCATCCGCGCTGCTACTACCGGCCCGACGAGCATAGCGCGACGGAGACCTGGCCGGCCCTCATTGCCTCGGTCACCGATCTCGATGGACACCAGACCGGGGCCCATCGCACTTGGCTCGATCCGCAAGGCTTCAGCGAGGCGACGCTCGGCAAGGCTCCGATCGAGACGCCGCGACGGGCGATGGGCGAACTGCTAGGGCATGCCGTCCGGTTCGGCATTGCAGGCGAAGTCATGGTCGCAGGCGAAGGCATCGAGACCATGCTGTCGCTGCGATGCGTCCTGCCCTCGATGGCAATGGCGGCCGCGCTCTCAGCCGCCCATCTCGCCGCCATCCTGTTCCCGGACACACTGCGCCGGCTCTATATCGTCCGTGATGACGATCCAGCAGGCGACGCTGCAAGGGATTCGCTCGTCGAACGAGCCGATGCGCTCGGCATCGAAGCGCTGCCGCTTTCGCCGATGCTGGGCGATCTCAACGAGGATCTGCGGTTGCGGGGACTCGACGCCTTCCGGGCCTCGATTCGGGTCCAACTCGTGCCGCAGGATGTCGCGCGTTTCCTGGAGCCCGTCACCACGGCTTGAACGGGAGGATGGTGTGGGGAATGCGGCGGCGACGTCACGGCCTGTATCAACGGCTCCATGTGGATGTCGGAGAGGGCCGCGCCCCGGCCTTCCTGAGAGGGCGACCGGACGGCAGGCGGCCCGGTCCGGCAATGGCTGCGGCCAACGATTTTCCGGCGGCCCTACGGGCCTTTCCATCGCGAACCAAAATCGCCGGCCTTCGCCATCCTCCGCTGCCGCGCCGGCCCGTCCGCTTCCGCTCCCAGGTGCAGGCCCGGTCTGCCTGCCGTCTTTCGGCGCCATGAAGGCCGCGGCGGGCGCGGCCGACCGACAAAGGGAGCCACCCGATGACCCTCGACGACGACACCTTCGAACCCCATCACGAGTCCTCGCCGACCGAGCACGCGCTGAACGAACTGGAACTCCATGGCTACCGTCACGACGGCCACAGTCCTGACCCACGCCTCGTCCCGGAGGACAACCTCATCGCCGGTGCAGTCTCCGACATCTTCGACGCCCTGATCGCCACCATGGCCGACACGGCCCTCGATGGCGAACTCGACGATCTCCTGTGGTCGACGGTCAACATGTTCCACCGCGCCGCTGAGCGGCTCGAACGCAAGCTCGACGACAACGAACAGGCCCAAAAGCGCGGGCAGCGCGAGCAGGACGGTTCCGAAATCAAGGCGGTCGAGCTCGAACGCCTCATCGAGATCGGGCAAGGTCTCATCGAACGCCGCGACAGCCTGGAGGTCTTTCGCGACAGCGCCGCCGAGCACTATCTGCGCACCACCGGTTCGCCCTGGTCACCGCGCAATGGATCACTGATGAACCGTCGAGCCCTGACATCGGCGATGATCGACAGCCGCGATTTTATCGCCGAGCGCAAACGCGCCAACCGCGAAGTACTCATACCGGCAGGACCGAAGGTCGCCGTTTCCGGCGGAGCCGACTACAACGATCACAAGCTGATCTGGGCCAAGCTCGACCAAGTGCATGCCAAGCACCCCGACATGGTGCTGATGCACGGGAAATCGCCGAAGGGCGCCGAGAAGATCGCCGCCAGCTGGGCCGATCACCGCAACGTCACTCAGATCGGCTTCGCACCCGACTGGAACAGGCACGGCCGCGCCGCGCCCTTCAAACGCAACGACCAGATGCTCGATGTCCTGCCGATCGGGGTCATGGTCTTCCCCGGCACAGGCATTCAGGAGAACCTTGCCGACAAGGCCAGGAAGCTTGGTATCCCGGTGTGGCGGTTCGAATGAACCGTCGCAAATGGCGGCTGGGCGGACGGAATTGCCGTTCGCGCCACAGCAAGCAATGACGGCAGGCCGCCCTGTGCTGACCTTGACGCCCGGCTCGGCGAAGGTTCCAGAGCAGCCGAAAAATGCCGATCGATCAATGAGGTGCTGTCGTGCGGCGCTCTAGAAAACCGTTCCGCGGCCTAGGGTAGTTCAGTAGTTTAGCAGCAACATTTCACATTTACGGAGATAGGTTCTGCAATGGCGCTTTCGGAATTATACGCAAACACGGGCGCAACGGGTTTCACCATCAATTTCTTTATGAACGCAGGACCGCACCCTAGATCGGGGCTGCTGGCTGCGCCGTTCTTCACGACAAATGACCCCATCAAGGCTCTGACCGACAAAGGATGTGATGTCCGGCTGATCGTCCGGTTTTCTCCGATCACAACGCCAGAGGCGCTACGGCAGGCCCTTGAGAATCCCCGGGTCAAGACCCGCTATTTCACAGATGCCAAGTTTCACACGAAGCTCTATATCATCGACGATATCGCGCTCGTTGGGTCCGCGAACCTCACTGATAGCGGCTTGAAAGCAAATCGGGAACTTTCTGTCCTATTAAAGCAGGATCGCGATGAGGCCTTCTATGCGTTGCCCGGCCTATTTGACGAGTTGTGGAACGACGCAGACGTTTTGAACGAAGAAGTGCTTCGCGAATATGAAAAGGCGTTCAAATCCAAAGAGAAGCCGCAGGATGAGGACGCCTTCGAGAAATTCATCCACAAATTCGTAAAGCCTGCGGCCCCCAGGAGCATCGTCGTTGGCAGCGAAAAGAAATTGAAGGAGCGCGCCTTTATCCAAGGGTTTCGCAGAAAATATGATGAAATTCTGGTGCCTGCACACGATGAAATCCTCAATGTCGCCCAACAGCACGGCTTTGGGCGGCCAGAATATGCCGGTCAGGATCCCCAGATCGAAATGGGAAGGTTCCTCGGATGGCTGCGTCTAACACAAGGCAGCGGCGATGGTTGGCGCGAGACATCGTTGCTCAACGACCCGAAGAACCGGGCCGCGCGGATTGCCGAATATGTGCAGGTCTGGCAGTCCACAGACGATACCGTGAAAGGCGATATGTATCACGCATCGGCAGAGATCGAGAACATCGCGAACATCCGGACTTACCTCTGTGATCCGAACGAGTTGTTCCAACTGAATTTCGACGAACTGTTCCGACACCTCACGGGCTGTCACGCCTTTCTCGAACGCTTACGCTTTGTTTCCAACGATATCGGGGAGAACCTGTCCGGCCTCGAACGGCTGCGCACCGACTTCCAGAAGAAAAACACGCTCGAAACCGTAGTGCGAACCGTTCGCTATCTCCTGGCAGGCTCCGGCGATGCGATTGAGCGTGCCTATGACTGCGTATATGGCAACTATAAGCTCAACGGCTTCGGTGAAGCGTGTGTCATGGAATTGCTCGGCTGGGGAGACGCCAAACGTCCTCCGTTCAATAATCGCTCCATTCGAGGCATCCGCTTGTTAGGGTTTGATGTGGAGCACTTGGTCGCTGGTGAGTAGCGAAAATCTATGTGGCTGCTTCCTGAGCATTGCTGCCGCTCGTGCTCTGCGCAGCATTCGACAAAGTGGGCTCAAAGCTGGCCATCTGGCTCGCAGCTCTGCGGTGCCCGTGATACATAACTGTTGCGCCATGGTGGTGGTGGAGGCGCGACCGTCAGAGTCCAAAATCTTACGGAGACGCCACCATGATGATTGCTATTCTCGGATCCATCACCGCAATTGCGACCCTCTGCTGGCTGATGTTCACACTTGCCGCCTATGCCTTGCCCGCGCTCGGCGGCGTGGCGGCCGGAATGTGGGCGTATCAGACCGGCGCAGGCCTGCCGGGCAGCGTCCTTGTCGGACTTGTCGGCGCGAGCCTTGTGTTCGGCCTTGCGCAGTTCCTCATCTTGTTCGCCCGCATGTGGCTGAAGCTTACCGTCGCGCTCGCCTTCGTTGCGCCTGCCGCCATCGCGGGCTTCCACGTCACCCACGGGATCGTCAAACATCTGATGCCATCGGAAACATGGCAGACCGTCTTCTCCGTGATCGGCGCGGTGGCGGTCGGTATCACGGCATTCGTGCGCGTGACTTCAATGGCCTCGCCCGGACCTGCCGCGCAGACCCCCGCCAGCATCTGAACGCACTTGCAGGCGAAGCCGGGACAGGGGCTGAGGTCTTGTGCCGCGTCCATATCGAAGGCTGAGCAATGTGGACGCGCGGTACGGGACGGGTCGACGATTTCAGTCGAGAGCCGGCGCCGCCGACGGCATGGCGCGAGCTGTCCCGATCAGCGTAGCCGGAGATGCACGGGGAGTGGCTGCGGGTTCGCGTCTGATGGCGCCGAATACGATGCAGGGTGGCCTGCTGGATAGCTGACAAATTTGCGTTCCTTCGACGGACAGGAGCTTGAGCGCGCGGTGTTGCCAAACTCTCCCTGAACAACCCCTGTGAGCCGACCGTTCCAAACCGCCTCTTCAATGGGCTGATCTGGCCGAAGACCGGCTGCGCCTCGATCGCCTATGGCGCAATGACGCCCGTCAAGTTTCTTCCCCTGCCGGCTGCGCCGCCATTCCTCGCGCAGCAAGAAATCCGCCGGCTCGCCATCCTCCGTTCACACTGCGGTCGCAGGCGATGCGCCGTCGATCGCCTCCGGCCCCTCCGATCGCCATCGAGGCCGCATGGTGCGGGCTCGAAACCAGTGATCAAGGAGAACGACCATGGCGACCATCGGCACCTTCAAGAAGTCCGGCAACGAATACACCGGCGAAATCGTCACTCTCAACGTGCAGGCTAAGAACGTCCGCATCGTTCCGGAAACCAACCAGACCAGCGAGAATGCTCCCAGCCACCGTGTCCTGGTCGGCCGCGCCGAAATCGGCGCCGCCTGGTCCAAGCAGTCCAACGAGGGCCGCGACTATCTCGGCCTCAAGCTCGACGATCCGAGCTTCACCGCCCCGATCTACGCCAACCTCTTCGACGACGAGGACGGCGGTTACAGCCTCATCTGGTCCCGTCCCACCCGCCGCAATGGCGAGTGACATCTGGCGAGGTCCCGCCCGGCAAATCCGGGCGGGACTCCTTTTTTCGTCCGGATCCTGTTCGCCGATCACACCTGATCGTCGGGTTCGATCAATTCCACGTGGTTGACGCCAATCGCTTGGGCAAGTTCGTAAAGCGTGATCACTGTCGGATTTCTCCGACCGCGTTCGAGACTGCTGAGGTACTGTTGGCTGAAACCAGAACGCGCCTCGACCTCTTCCTGGGTCAGGCCCCTGGCCCGACGCAGGCGGGCAAAGTTCCGGCCGACCAGTTTGCGCATATCCATGCGCAGGAAGATCACGATTTACACACTATAAGTTTATCAACTATAGTATGTAAATGGAGGCGCCGAGAGGACATGCTACTTCGATGACACCAGCGCAGGATAGTCACACCGCACATGCAAGTGCCGCGCCTCTGGGCATCTCCACCCTCGACTCGGCCTAAAAATCTAGCCGCCCTTTCTTTGACGCGATTGCCGGACGGCATGCGGATGTGGTCAGATTGCGTCAACGAGATAAGCGGGACCTCATTACCCGCGGCAATGGGAGAGCGGATGGCCAACCCGGATTACCTCGACGAACCGCCGGCGGAGGACCGGATCACTGATTACGATCGCGCGAATTTCAAGACATATCTCCGGCTTCTCGACGCCGACGCTGAAGGTGCCAACTGGGAGGAAGCCGTCGAGATCATTTTCGGCATCGATCCGCGGCAGGACCGGGACCACGCCTTGAAGATCCATTCAACCCATCTCGCCCGGGCGCGCTGGATGACGGAACACGGCTATCGCCATCTCTTGAGCGGGAATTCGCATTAACGCGAGCCCGCGATGCAGCATCGGCATCACCCCTTGCCCGAACAAAGTCTACCGCGAATGCAATCGGAACGTGATCTTTGACTTCCGAGTAGACCTGTCAGCATTTGTTGGAGGCGTTCCATGGCGGAGGACGCGGACTGGCGACATGGTAAGGCCCACGACTATGTCGACCGGCTCGATCCGACGGGTCTCGCCTGGGAGTTCCTGCGCCGAAATCGAAAATACCGCGACGACTTCGAGCGCGTTCCCAAACACAAGCGTGAAACCGCCAGCGATACGCTGACCAAGCTTTGGGGGTTGCGATTTCCCGGTTTCCCCGATACGTCCCGGCACAGACACGGATATCTTCTTTGCACCCCACTTCGACCCTGGAACGCTGCTTCTGACATCACCCTCGCGGGACTTTGCAACCGATAGCCCTGTTCTCACCCTGCCAGACGCGCACACGCACCTTGCGCCCGAAGGGCACTATCTCCACATCGAAATCGCCAATCAACGCTTCCCGGCCCTGTGCCTCGGCGACCATCAGCCAACAGGACCGGTAGCGGCAACGATCCTCCTCGATCATTTTGTCGAGGATCGCATGGATGCGATCCGGCGGTTCGCGTCGGCGCTTCACCGACGACGACCAGCGCCCGACATGCGCGTGAGCCCTTACCGCAGACGCAATCTCCGCCAGATGCTTCGGATCGTCGATGGCCGCCGATCCGGGGCCACATACCAGGAAATCGCCGAGGTGGTTCTCGGCGCCGATCACGTCAGCGCCACCGCATGGAAGACCATGCCGGAGCGCGACACCGTCATGCGCCGCTTCCGCGAAGGCACCAAGCTCGTCGACGGCGCCTATCGCCATCTGCTGTTCCGTCGCCATCCGATGACCTGAGGGGTGCGAAAGCGCCGCCGCGTCTTCGCACTCCCTCTCGCCCCGCCTTCTCCACCACCGTGCTCCCCGCAGGCCGTCGATATCCGGCGGCCCCTGGAAGGATCACGGAGGCACGATCATGTCCGCAACGCCCACCGGCTTGCCGCCGCGCTATCTCAGAACCCCCGAGGCCGCCCGCTTCCTCGGCCTGTCCGGCCGGACCCTCGAAAAACACCGCACCTACGGGACTGGCCCCAACTACCGCAAGCTCGGCGGCCGTGTCGTCTATTCGGTCGAGGATTTGCAGGCCTGGGCCAATCGCGGCGCAAAGACCTCCACCTCGGATCCCGGCACCGGCACGGTGCTCCCGGCCAAGCCTCACGGCGGCGCGCCCGCCGGATCGAACCGCCGCTGATCTCTCACCATGGCGCGCATTCGCACATCGGAGAGAGCACAGCTCGAGCTGTTTCGGGCCCTCCCCCGCGATCTCGCGCCCCGCGACGCGCAGGACCTCATGGCCTATCCCTTCTTCAGCCTGTCGAAATCCCCAAGAACGACGCCGATCAACTTCCGGTCCGGCGCGGTGGCGATCCGCGTGGAGGCCGTGCCCGAACACGGCATGGCCACCATCTGGGACGCCGACATCCTGATCTGGGCGGCGAGCCAGATCGTCGAGGCGCGCGACAACGGTTTCCGCACCTCGCGCCTGATGGCGGCAACGCCCTACCAGATCCTCACCTTCATAGGCCGGAGCACCGGCGCGCGCGATTACCAACGTCTCAAGACCGCCCTCGACCGCCTGCAATCGACCACGGTGGCGACGACGCTACGTCAGCCGCCACGCAATCCACGGGCGCAGTCCGGTGCTGCTGACAGAACGGCGCGGCGCATGCACCGCTTCTCCTGGATCAATGAATGGACGGAACGCAGTGACGCGCGCGGCAATCCAGAGGGCATCGAACTCATCGTGCCGGACTGGTTCTACAGGGCCGTGCTTGATGACGCTCTCGTCCTCACCATCGACCGGGCGTATTTCGGGCTCACCGGCGGTCTCGACCGCTGGCTCTACCGGATCGTGCGTAAACACGGCGGCAAACAGGCTGGCGGCTGGCGCTTCGATTTCCGCCACCTCTATCTCAAGTCCGGCAGCCTCTCGCCGTTCAAACGCTTCGCCTTCGAACTGCGCGCCATCGTCAAGCGCCAGGCACTTCCCGGCTACCGGCTTTTCCTTGAGCTCGAAGCGCGTCGCACCCTGCTCGCCTTCGAACCCGTAGCCTGTGGACAAGCTGTGGACGCCGTCGTGCTATCGGGAACCCCAACTATCGTGCCATCGGGAACCGCATCCTCGTGCTATCGGGAACCCAAACCGGGGTTAAGTGCCCGCCAGGAAACCGAAAATCGCGCCCTTAACTTAGAGTCTAACACAGAATCTAACTTCTTAAGAGGCGGGCACTCTGGGGAAAACCGCGATCCAGGCGACGCTCCGCCCCCCTCCTCCCATGCGCCCAAGAAGGGAAAACCGGGAGGCGCGTCATGATCGTGGCGCTCCTCAATCAGAAGGGCGGCGTCGGCAAGACCACCCTCGCCCTGCACCTCGCAGGCGAATGGGCACGGCGCGGCGATCGCGTCACCCTTATCGACGCCGACCCGCAGGGCTCGGCACTCGACTGGTCCGAGCAGCGCGCCCGCGAGGGCCTGCCGCGGCTCTTCGACATCATCGGCCTTGCACGTGACACGCTGCATCGCGAGGCGCCGGAACTGGCGAGCACTGTCGATCACCTCGTCATCGACGGACCGCCCCGCGTCGCCGGACTGATGCGCGCGGCGCTGCTCGCCGCCGATATCATCCTCATTCCAGTGCAACCGTCCCCATTTGACGGCTGGGCCTCCGCCGAGATCCTGCGGCTGATCGAGGAAGCGCGGATATTCCGGCCGCAGCTCATCGTGCGCTTCGTCCTTAACCGCTCCGCCGCGCGCACCATCATCGCCCGCGAGACCTCCGAGGCGCTCGCGGACCAGGATCCACCTGTACTGCGCGCGTCCGTCGGCCAGCGTGTCGTCTTCGCCATGGCAGCGCAGCTCGGCCGGCTCGCCTTCGAGATAGATCGCGACAGCCTGGCCGCACGCGAGATCACCACCCTCGTCACCGAGATCGGGAGACTCGCCCGATGACGGACCGCCCCGCCAAACACAGTTTCGCGGCGCGCCCGCGCGATCCCGAGGATTGGGTTAAATCGGCCAGCAGTGCCGAGGCGAAACGCCCCGACTACACCGCGCGGCTGACCATCGACATCACGCCCGAACTGCGCGGGCGCATCAAGATCGCGGCCTTCGAACGCGGCGTCACTGTCGCCGACATGTTGCGCGATCTGCTCGCCTGCGAATTCCCCGAACCCGAAGGAGGCCAGCCATGACCGGTAATTCTGTGCCGCGCATGTGCGGCCACATCACACAAAAAAGGCCACCCGCCGATGATCTGACCCGCGTCGAGCTCACTTGGATCGAGAAACGGATCGAACACTGGATCCGCTTTGGTCGCATCGCCGAAGAGCAAATCCTCGACCGCAAGCGGCGCATCGTGGGTTTCGCACCGGGCAGCATCTTCGCATTCGTCCGTTGGGCCGCCAACGACTACGGCACCATCATTTCGCGCGTCGATATCGTCCGCGCCGTCGCCACAGGAAAACCCTACCAGACACTGCCCTTCGTGCGCCCCGGCGGCGACATCCTGCTCAAGATCATTGGCTGGCCGAAGGTCGAGCGTGTGCTGCAGGCGATCGACGCCATCGAGGCACTCGACATCGAGCCGGCCGACGTTGCGCCGGACTATTGGCGCCACCTCCACAATCGCCTGACCGCCGGGCACCAACCGCGCGACTACACCCGCGCGCAGCACCATGCCTGGCGGCTGCGGCAAAGGGCGGAACCATGACGCGGTTCGGTTACGTCCTGATCACCTCCATCAGCGCCGTCGTGATCAGCGCCTTGTCGTTCGTTCCGATCATGCCGAGGTTCATCTGGAACGCCTCCGCCAGCGCGCCGGTGGGTCTCTATCTCGTCCAGCCGGACGACCTTTTCGTGGTTCCGGACCTCGTCGTCGTCGCGCCGCCGGAACCCCTTGCCCGCATGCTCGACCAGCGCGGATTTCTGCCCGCAGGCGTGCCGCTCCTCAAGCGAATCATCGCGCTCCCCGGACAGCGCGTCTGCCGGCACGGCCGCACAGTGACCGTCGACGGGATCGACATGGCGGAGGCTCATGAGACGGACCAGTTCCGCCGCGCCTTGCCCGTCTGGCAGGGCTGCCAGCGGATCGCCGACGGCGCGGTGTTTCTCCTCAATTGGCAGCACCCTGACAGTCTCGACGGTCGGTATTTCGGGCCGCTGCCGCAAAGCGCGATCATCGGCCGCGCCATCCCGCTCCTCACCGACGAGGAAAGAATTGGCCAGTTCGAGTGGCGTGCGCCGATCCGTTGACCGCCCGTCCCGACAATCTCCAACCACAACGAAAGGACCCATCCCATGACACAGATCGATAGTTCTCCCGCACAAAGTCCGGCTACACCGGACACATCCATACGCTGACACTCGACCGCGAATTGACCCTGGTACCGGCCGAAAGCTCCGACGCCGAAAACGCGCCGGACTACCGCGTTCACCGTGGTGACGACTCCGGCCCCGAGGTCGGGGCCGCCTGGAAGCGCACCAGCGAGAAGGCGGGAAACTACCTCTCCCTGCAACTCGACGATCCGGTATTCGACCACCCGATCCGCGCCAATCTGTTCCAGCTCGACGCCGAGACCGACACCTGGACTCTGCAGTGGAACCGTCCTCCGAAGCGCGGCGACAAGGACTGAGCCCATGTCCCAACTGCGCAAACAGACCAAACCCCGTAACACCGCAGGCAGGCTTGGCACTGCTCGCCGAACAGGCCTCCTTCTCCTTTCCGGCCTGTTGTCGCTCGGTAGCTTGCCGGCCATCGCTCCGGCACATGCACGCGCCGAAAATACTTCTCAAAGCGAACAGTCCGCTGCCCATCCCTTTGCCGCCCATATTGCAAAGGCGTCGCACCGGTTCGGGCTTCCCGAGCACTGGATCAGCGCGGTACTGGCGGCCGAGAGTGACGGGATTGTGCGCGCGGTTTCGTCGGCGGGTGCGATGGGCCTGATGCAGATCATGCCCGATACCTGGATCGAACTCAGCGCCAGATATGGCCTCGGTGGCGATCCCTACGATCCGCGAGACAACATCCTCGCGGGCACGGCCTACCTGCGCGAGCTCCATGACAAGTACGGGTCACTTGGATTCCTCGCCGCCTACAATGCCGGACCCTGCCGTTACGACGAATACCTCGTCGACGGGCGTCCCCTGCCTGCCGAGACGCGCAACTACGTTGCGGTTCTTGCGCCCTATCTCGACGCCTCCGCCGCATCCCTCGCGGCGGTCCCCGTGCAGATCAACCGCAGCGACTGGACAGAGTCGCCGCTCTTCGTCGCGCAGGCGAACGGCGGCGCCACTGCTGTCCCGTCACGAACTTCAGTAAAGCCAGCGCCTGCGACAGAGACACGGACCGAGGAGGCGGACGAGCATCTCGCACCACAAGATAGCGGGCTGTTCGTCACGCCATCGCAAGCGAATGAGCGCCAATGATGATGAGTGCATCATGGAGAAGCCTGGCGTGCTTCCGAAAAGTAAAAGCGGAAATGCGTGCTGGGCGGAAGGGCACGACCGAAGGACGGCGAGATAAAAGGGGCACGCCGCTCGAACCACAAGTCATTGAAATGACATGGGTTCCGGCGTGCCGGTCGGTCGGGCCGCGTGCCGCTGCCAATGAAATGTCGTGTGATTTCAACGCTGATTGCGGCACCGCGGTCAGATCCCGGGAAGAGGAAGCGGCGCGATGAGCGGCGGCAATCGCGACTTCCGTATTCGACCTGGCCGCATTCGAGACAAGCGGGTTCCGCGCCAGAAGAGCTTCATCAACCAGGTGATCCGCGCGGCCAAGAAGTCCGGGCATGTCTCGGGGTCCGTAGCTGGTGGCCGTGGGTCCGGCTACGGCCGATCGAGCTTCGGTCGGGGCCGCACACACTTCGCCCGCGCCCGTCTATTCAGCCCATCCAGGCGCGTCATCGTCAAGGCCCGCGTTGTCCGTCACAAGGGCCGCGCCTTTCGTTCAGCGCCACTCACCGCCCATGTCACCTATCTCAAGCGCGAGGGTGTCACCCGCGATGGCGAACGCGGCATCATGTTCGATGCAAACAACGACCGCGCCGATGATCGTGCCTTCGCCGAGCGCTGCGAGGACGACCGGCATCATTTCCGCTTCATCATCTCACCCGAGGACGCCGCCGACATGCAGGACCTGAAGGCCTTCACCCGCAATCTCGCGCGACAGATGGAAGCCGATCTCGGCACCAGGCTGGACTGGGTCGCCGTCGATCACTGGAACACCGACAATCCGCATGTCCATCTGCTGGTGCGCGGTGCGGACAAGACCGGCACCGACCTTGTGATTTCACGCGACTATATCAGCCGTGGCTTGCGATCGCGCGGTGAGGAACTGGTGTCGCTGGAACTCGGCCCGAAGCCGGAACACGTAATCCGCGCGACCCTCGAAAAGGAGATCACGGCCGAACGCTGGACAAGCCTCGACCGCGAGATCCGTTTCGCCGCCGACGACACCGGGCATATCGATCTCCGCCCGGTTGCCGGTGACATGAGCAACAGCGAACCCCGCAGACTGATGATCGGTCGCCTCAAACATCTCGAGAGGATGGGGCTCGCCACCCCAGCCGGCCCGGCCGAATGGATGGTCGGGCTCGAAGCAGAACCCAGGCTGCGCGATCTCGGCATGCGGGGCGACGTCATTAAGACGATGCACCGCGCCTTTATCGAACGTGGCCAGGATCGTGGCATTAATGACTTCGCGATCGAGACCGGAGAAGAGGGTTCACCGATCATCGGCCGGCTCGTCGGTCGTGGCCTACATGACGAGTTGAGCGGCGAGGCCTATGCCGTGATCGATGGCACCGACGGTCGCGCCCACCATGTCCGCTTCCGGAGCATCGAGGCTTTCGAGCACGCCCCTGCCCCCGGCGGTATCGTAGAGGTGCGACGGTTCGGTAGGGCGGGTGAACAGCGCCCTGCCCTTGTCCTGGCTCTCCGTTCAGATTTCGATCTAAACGCGCAGATCGTTGCTCCGGGCGCCAGCTGGCTCGATCACCGATTGGTAGAGCGAAACCCCATGCCGCTCTCCGTGGGCGGGTTCGGTGGCGAGGTCCGCAGTGCCATGAAAGCGCGTACCGAGCACCTCGCCGACGAAGGCCTTGCGCGCCGGCAAGGCCAGCGCATCATTCTGCAGCGCGATCTGCTCAACACGCTGCGCCGACGTGAGTTGGACGCCGCGGCCGCAAAGCTCACGGGTGAAACAGGACTGTCCCATGTGAAAGCAACGGCCGGCGAACATGTTGCCGGCACTTATCGCCATCGACTGATACTGTCTTCGGGCCGCTTTGCCATGATCGACAAAGGGCTGGGCTTCCAGCTCGTTCCCTGGTCGCCGTCGTTGGAGAAGAAACTGGGTCAACAGGTGTCCGGACTATTGCGCGGTAATGGCGGGGTCGATTGGAGCTTTGGGCGAAAGCGCGGATTGGAAATTTGACTTTGTCGATAATTAATCAAACCAGTTGACGCTCAAACTCTGAGTTGAGCTCGGCGTCCACTTTGAGGCAGGCTTCAAGAATCGCGAAGGCGGTCTGGACCAACTTCGCATCACGTTCCGGTGGCGAATGCGGTGTGTGCTTTCCACCATGGAAGAGGTTATTCCTGACGCGTTTCGCTGCCTCTATGGCTTGGGCACCCAAAGTATTTCCATCCAACGGCACCTCCCGAAATTCTGGACGCCCGTCGACAAACTTCTGAACGAGAGGTGGTTCATTTACGAGATAGCCAATCGCTTTATTAGTGACCTCGTCGCCTGACTCGGCAATCGCCCCGCCCAATTCGTCCTTGAGGGAGCGCCAGTCAGGAACCGCATTGCCATGCCGGTCGCCGCCACAGTATCGAGTCGCCTTCATCGCATACTCAAATCGCGCGAACACGGCGAAGAATTCGCAGACCTCCGCCGCCTCTATTTGCAGATCATCAAATGGCGATTTCATTCAGTTCTCCCTCCAGACAGCGCCTCACGCCACTCGTTCAGAACGCTTCGATATACAGGCTCCGAAAAGCAGTCGAGGACAAGGTCGCGGATTGCTCTACCGCGCGACCAGGTAAAGAAGGCTGAGACGAACGTCACGGTGGGTGTGTCGCCTACGCAAGCGCATTCGATGCGGGGCATGATTGTGTGTCGATGGTGTCCGCCCTGGTCCCATCGCGATACCAGTTCATCCGCCGAAATAAAGTTGGCGCCAAGCGCCACTCGGTCGATCTGAATCCAGACGGCACCAGCCCAGTCTTCGCGATGTGGCACAAATGCACGCCAGTTGCTCATGGGGTGCGACCGATCGTAGATGTCGGGATCAAAGTTCGTGAAATCGAAGAGGCTGACTCCGCCGATCTTACGCACAAAAGGATAGAACTCTGGACCGCGTGACGTCTTCCAGCGCGCTTCGTTCGAGATGGCGGGCTCCGCTTTCAGCCCTTCGGCCATGATCGAGACAAACCGCTCAGGGTGCGTCGCGTGCCAGATCCCATTTCCCAGACGCGCTTGAAGCGGCCACATACATCAATATCCTCTAGCAATCGACCAACACCACTCGGTTTGCTCGGTTTCTTTTTGTACGCCACTCTATCCGATACTTAGGCCCAACTGAATCGCAGCTTGATTTGGCGGCGCAGGTGCTGGATTTCAGCGGGTATTTGGCAGCGCATCGACCATGTCCGCAACCAAGATCCTCTGGGGCCAAATTGCCATCGTCTTCCTCATCGTCCTCACCACCACATGGGGTGCGACGGAATGGGTTGCCTGGCGGCTGGGATTCCAGCCCCAGCTCGGAACGCCCTGGTTCGATCTGGCGGGGTTTCCCTTCTACTATCCGCCGGCCTTCTTCTGGTGGTGGTATGCCTATGATGCCTATGCGCCGCTGATCTTTGTCGAGGGCGCCGTGATCGCAGCCTCGGGCGGGTCCCTGTCGATTGGCGTCGCCATCATGATGTCGGTTTGGCGCGCGCGGGAAGCCAAGGACGTCATCACCTACGGGTCCGCACGCTGGGCCGAACCGAAGGAAATCGCCCGGAGCGGGCTGCTCGGGTCGGATGGCGTCGTGCTTGGCAAGTTCGAGGAAAACTACCTGCGCCATGATGGGCCGGAACATGTTCTCTGCTTCGCGCCGACGCGGTCCGGCAAGGGCGTCGGCCTCGTCGTTCCCACTCTCCTGACATGGCCGGGCTCGGCTATCGTCCACGACATCAAGGGCGAAAACTGGGACCTGACCGCGGGATTCCGGTCGAGGCACGGCCGTGTGCTGATCTTCGATCCGACCGATCCCAGATCGTCGGCATACAACCCTCTGCTGGAGGTTCGCCGCGGTGACTGGGAGGTCCGTGACGTCCAGAACGTTGCCGACATTCTGGTGGACCCGGAAGGATCGCTCGAACGGCGCAATCACTGGGAAAAGACCAGCCACGCCCTTCTGGTCGGCACCATCCTGCATGTCCTCTATGCCGAACCGGACAAGACGCTCGCGGGGGTCGCCGCGTTCCTCTCCGATCCCAAACGGCCGATCGAAGCAACGCTGAAGGCGATGATGACGACTCCGCATCTGGGCGATGCCGGCCCGCATCCGGTGGTTGCCTCGGCGGCCCGTGAACTTCTGAACAAAGCCGACAACGAACGCTCGGGCGTGCTCTCCACCGCCATGTCGTTCCTTGGGCTCTACCGCGACCCTGTCGTCGCAAGGGTGACCCGCCAATGCGACTGGCGCATCGCCGATCTGATCGACGGAGAACGACCGGCCACCCTCTATCTCGTCGTGCCGCCCTCCGACATCTCACGCACCAAACCTCTCATTCGTCTGGTGTTGAACCAGATCGGGCGGCGGCTGACCGAGGACCTGCAGGCAACGTACCGACGCCAACGCGTGTTGCTCATGCTCGACGAGTTCCCGGCACTAGGCCGACTGGATTTCTTCGAGAGCGCCCTCGCCTTCATGGCTGGTTATGGGCTGAAGGCCTTCCTAATCGCCCAATCTCTCAACCAGATCGAGAAGGCCTATGGGCCGAACAATGCGATCCTGGACAACTGTCATGTTCGCGTGAGCTTCGCGACCAATGACGAACGCACCGCCAGGCGCGTTTCGGACGCGCTTGGCGTGGCGACCCAGATGCGGGCCATGAAGAATTATGCCGGCCACCGGCTCTCCCCATGGTTGGGACATCTCATGGTGTCGCGGCAGGAGACAGCCAGGGCGTTGCTTACACCCGGCGAGGTCATGCAGCTTTCAGCCACTGATGAGATTGTCATGGTCGCGGGCCTGCCGCCGATCCGGGCGAAGAAAGCTCGCTATTATGAAGACGCAAGATTCAAGGAGCGGATCGCCTGCCCGCCGGACCCGACCAAGAGCATCCCGCCTGCAAGAGACGATACTTGGGCCAATCGCATCGTCGCACCCACTGCACAGCTCACTTCGGATGAGGACGCTGGCACCGAAGACAGCACGAATGGCGGGATTCGGCGGCAGCCAGACCTGCCCGAACATGAGGAAATCGTCCAGTGGTCCCAGGAACCGAAGCCGTCCAGGGAGTTCGACCTGCTCGAGGATGACGCCGATGAGCCCGCGAAACAGGCACGGGCATTTCGTCAGCAGGGCCGCCAGATCGCACGGCAAGCGACAATGGACCCCAAAGACGGGATAGAATTGTGAGGGCCATGGCATGCGCAGCCGGATGAACGTTTACTTCCCCCCGGAAATGCTGAAGCAGATCGCCGACCTCGCCGATCGCAAGGGCCTGTCCCGTTCCGCCATCGTCGAGGCGGCCGTTGTTTCTTTTCTATCTCCCGACGGTTCGGATCGGATGGAAGCCGCGTTCACCCGTAGGCTCGACCGGCTGACGCGCCAAGTCCAACGGCTGGAACGAGACGTTGGGATCAGCGCAGAGACACTGGCTCTCTTCATCCGGTTCTGGCTGACGATCACACCGCCACTCCCCGAGGACGCCCAATCGTCGGCCCAAATTAAGGGACGGGAACGCTTCGAGGGCTTTGTCGAAACGCTCGGTCGACGACTGCAAAGGGGGCAGAGTTTTTTGAGGGAGATTCCGGACGATATCGAAGCCAAAGCCCGATCTGGAGAACCGGAGGACTGATTCTCCAATTTTACCGGCGTTGAAGCGATACTCGACTGCTTGGAATCGATCTCCTTCTGCATCCACCCGGCATCCAATGCGTCCGCAACTGTGCGTGCTCGAGAGACGGACCGTGCCACAGTTCCCGTAAATCGCCTTCCTACAAACCTGGGGCGGCCAGCTATCCTCTCTTCCTCGACCAGCTGCCAACCCTCGGGCTTCAACTGTTCATTGATGTGCTGAACTATTTGCAGCGCTTCATTGCGATCAGGACGGACAACCGGGTGGACCATCTCGGCCAAGAAGCGAACGAACTGCTCGCTAGGACAGTGAAGAAGGTTAAAGCGGGTATCTCCAAACACCCAATCGTCGTCCCAGTCGTCATTGTTCACGCGGTGCTGCCAGATGTCAGATGCTGCATCGGTGAAGCGAGTGTCGAACGAAGGCATGGCCTTAAGGTCGAAAACCCTCTGCAGAAATTCGACGTCCTCGAGAGCTCCGCTCCACCTGACTTTCTCTAATCGCAAGCCGTCAAAGATGTTCTGTCGAGTGACAGCCGCTACCGCCGTGTCCTCACCCCTCCAGCCGGGCACTGGCGTTTGAAGCTTTGGTGCGATCGACACGCTGAACCAATCGCGAGAATATTGGTCAATGATAGGTTTGAGCCTTGCCGCGATCTGCTCTTCGAGAATAGTTCTCCTCGGCCCCACCCGGGCGTACTCGGGTGCGTCAATCAGGATATAGATCGTCCAGATCGCGGTGCCGCCATCCCAGTTGTCAAACCCGGTCTCCTCGAACCTGATGCCGGATAACCTCAACAAGCTTGCCGCTTCGTGTAGGCTCTCTGCCGACAACATCGCAGCAGCTGTGGCTATAACCGGCTCGGGATGCTCAGCGATGCCCTTCATCTGCAGCTCCCTGTCCCGACGGTGGAGCCCCATCCGTCCAGTTCGTTCCGAATCTCGATGCGCTGTGAGCCGAGTGTCCGTTTTCCTGCAACGAGATTGATGCCTTGGTTGCGGAAGCCCCTTCTGCAGCACCAAACGGGGTTGGGCCCGAAATCCAAGCGGAAGCGACGACCATGCTGGTCGTCCTCCCAGTATGCTCGTCCTACTCTGAGGTGCAGAGCCAAATGGAAGACGCCGGTCACCATCACGCTGGTGTCCGGGCGTACATACGGCCCCTTGTCCACCCTCCGACCTTCTGGATCGACAGGTGGTGCGGGAAACTTAAAGGCAGCACTTATCCGTCGGCCCGCATATTTTGCGGCAGGCCCACTGGGTTGAATAGACGCATAGACATAGTCAGTAGCTTGTCGGATCGCCTGTGCCCAGGCCGAGTAATCCCAAGATGTATCTGGCTGCTTGACCTCAAAAGCAAACGCATAGCTAGCTAGGCGATCATCTTTGGGAACGGCGAGAATATCGGCCCTGATTGTGCGCCTGGTAAACAGAGCATGCTGGAGAGGAACCTCTTCGAAGCACTCGAAGCCCGCACCAAGCGCACTGACCAGTGCCGCTCGTTGTTCTTTCTCAACGTCCACGCGGCGACCTCCATTCAATGTCTGATTCGGCATGTTGCAGCGCGGCTGTGTTTTTGTCCAAACCTATGGGCGGGAACGCAAAGATGTGGTGCCCTCCTGGCCTCGCTCTCGAGCGCCGCCACCGTTCAGGCCATGTTGCAGCGCGTCATCGGTGACGTAGATCTTGGCCAAGGGGATGTTAGAAAGACGCTTCGATGGTAGCGTTCGTAGGGGTGCCAGAATACCCCGCGCTGCTCGTCGGGTCGCGTACTGCAGCGCCACAGCAGCGTCCACCAGACCGCGATCGATGAAGACCCAATCGGTATCCATTTCGCTTCTCAGTGGATGACCGCTTTCGGGTGCTCAGTGTCGCCGGGCAATGGCCAACACGGTGAAGGTTGCCGACGTCAGCTTTTCGAGTTTGTAGCTAAACCAGTAAGTCTGGGTTCGGCCCAGGAACACCTCATTGGCAATCGTCTTGTGACAACCATTTGATCCGGTAAAGCGGTCGCTCATGCGCATCGCGTAGATCTTTGCTCCATATCTGAGAAACCGGCCGCCGCTCCGCCGTCTCCCTGTCTTTACACGCCATGCCACTACTACGCTCTTGACGCTGTTGCGCGAAGCCATTTCCCGCCTCTTTTAATCAACCCCGATCCGGGATCGAAGTCGCGATCCCAACCACATTCGGGGGCGAGATGTCGGCAACCTTTCAGAAATCGGAATCGTCATCCCGCGGCGCGCGCATGCTGCGCACCGCGCTCGGTCCGGCCATCGCACGTTTCCTGGAAGAGCCCGGCATTGTCGAGGTGATGCTCAACCCGGACGGCCGCCTCTGGGTCGACCGGCTCTCCGAGGGTCTTGCCGATACAGGTGAAACCCTCGCGCCCGCCGATGGTGAGCGGATCATCCGGCTCGTCGCGCACCATGTGGGCGCCGAAGTCCATGCCGGCAGCCCCCGTGTTTCCGCGGAACTGCCGGAGACGGGCGAACGCTTCGAGGGATTGTTGCCGCCGGTCGTCACAGCGCCCACCTTCGCGATCCGCAAGCCCGCCATTGCCGTCTTCTCGCTCGACGACTACGTCGCTACGGGCATCATGCAATCGGACCAGGCTGAAGCCCTGCGCATCGCGGTTGCCATTCGCAAGAACATCCTTGTCGCTGGCGGCACCTCGACCGGCAAAACGACACTGACCAATGCGTTGCTCGCCGAGGTGGCGAAGAGCGCGGACCGCGTCATCATCATCGAGGATACGCGCGAACTGCAATGCGCGGCGCCCAACCTTATCGCCATGCGCACCAAGGACGGTGTCGCCACGCTGTCCGATCTCGTCCGCTCATCGCTTCGCCTGCGCCCCGACCGCATTCCCATCGGCGAGGTGCGCGGGCCCGAAGCGCTCGACCTTTTGAAGGCCTGGGGCACCGGACATCCCGGTGGCATCGGCACCATTCACGCCGGCACGGCCATCGGCGCGCTGCGCCGTCTCGAACAACTGATCCAGGAAGTCGTCGTCACGGTGCCCCGCGCCCTGATCGCCGAGACCATCGATCTCGTCGCAGTGCTGGCGGGCCGTGGCGCCGAACGCCGCCTCACCGAACTCTCCGCCGTCACCGGCCTCACACCTGACGGCGATTACCACCTTATCCCAGCCACCAAGCTCTCGGAAGGTCCCACAGCATGATCCGTCCCGTTTTTCGCCTTCTCCGCCGGATTGCCGGCACTGTCTCGACACTCGTCGTCACCATGATGATGGCGCCTGTCGCCCACGCGGCCGGTTCGTCCATGCCTTGGGAAGCGCCGCTCCAGTCCATCCTCGAATCCATCGAGGGACCGGTCGCCAAGATCATGGCGGTCATCATCATTATCATCACTGGGCTGACGCTCGCCTTCGGCGACACCTCGGGCGGCTTCCGGCGGCTGATCCAGATCGTCTTCGGCCTGTCGATCGCCTTCGCCGCATCGAGTTTCTTCCTGTCCTTCTTCTCCTTCGGCGGCGGGACGCTCATCTGATGACCGACGTTCCCGGCTTCATCATTCCCGTACACCGCGCCCTGACTGAACCGATACTGCTTGGCGGCGCGCCGCGCGCGATCGCAATTCTGAACGGCACCCTCGCCGCAGCACTCGGCCTCGGGCTGCGCCTCTGGCTGGTCGGACTCATCCTCTGGGCCATTGGTCATGCCGCCGCCGTTTGGGCCGCCAGGCGCGACCCGCTCTTTGCGGATGTCGGGCGACGGCACCTGCGCATTCCTTCCTATCTGAGCGTCTGACAATCCCCATGATGAACCTCACCGAATACCGCCGCACCTCCACCCGGCTCGCAGATTACCTTCCATGGGCGGCACTCGTTGGTGAAGGCGTCGTCCTCAACAAGGATGGTTCGTTCCAGCGCACCGCCCGTTTCCGCGGGCCCGATCTCGACAGCGCCGTCCAGGCCGAGTTGGTGGCGGTGGCCGGACGGCTCAACAACGCCTTCCGCCGCCTCGGCTCCGGCTGGGCGATCTTCGTCGAAGCAATGCGCGCGCCAGCACGCGATTATCCGGAAAGCACCTTCCCGGATCCGGTGTCTGCGCTCGTCGATGCGGAACGCAAGGCAATGTTTGAGGAGGAAGGCGGACACTACGAGTCGCGCTACTACCTGACCTTCCTCTACCTGCCGCAGGTGGAGGATGCCTCGCGATCCGAACGGTTCCTATACGAGGGTCGGGAACGGGGCGGCGAGGCCAATGCCCGCGAGCATTTTCAGGGTTTTGTCGATCGAACAGCGCGCGTTCTGGCCCTGCTCGATGGCTTCATGCCCGAATGCACCTGGCTCGATGACACCGAGACACTGACCTATCTGCATGCGACGGTGTCGACCAACCGGCACCGCGTTCGTGTGCCCGAGACCCCGATCTATCTCGACGCGCTGCTCTCCGACCAGCCGCTCACCGGCGGCCTTGAGCCGATGCTGGGCACCGCGCACCTGCGTGTTCTGACGATCGTCGGCTTTCCGAGCGCGACAACACCCGGCATCCTCGACGAACTCAACCGGCTCGCCTTCCCCTATCGCTGGTCGACCCGCGCCATTCTGCTCGACAAGGTCGACGCGACCCGTCTGCTTACGCGCATCCGCCGGCAATGGTTCGCCAAGCGCAAGTCGATCGCCGCCATCCTCAAGGAGGTGATGACCAACGAGGCGTCCGTGCTTTTCGATACCGATGCCGCGAACAAGGCCGCGGACGCCGACGAGGCCTTGCAGGAACTTGGCGCCGACCTCGCCGGACAGGCCTATGTGACCGCGACGCTGACGGTGTGGGATGAGGATCCGCGCATTGCCGACGAAAAGCTGCGGCTCGCCGAAAAGGTGATCCAGGGACGGGACTTCACGGCGATGCCGGAAACGGTCAATGCGGTGGAAGCCTGGCTCGGCAGCCTGCCCGGTCATGCCTACGCCAATGTCCGGCAACCGCCGATTTCCACGCTGAACCTTGCCCACATGATCCCGCTCTCGGCGGTATGGGCTGGGCCGGAACGGGACGAGCACCTTGCGGCGCCCCCTCTGCTCTTCGGCAAGACCGAAGGCTCGACCCCGTTCCGGTTTTCCCTTCACGTCGGCGACGTCGGCCACACCATGGTGGTCGGCCCGACCGGTGCCGGAAAATCGGTTCTGCTGGCGCTGATGGCGCTGCAGTTCCGCCGCTACTGCGATGCTCAAATCTTCGCCTTCGATTTCGGGGGCTCGATCCGCGTCGCCACGCTCGCCATGGGCGGCGACTGGCACGATCTCGGCGGCGGACTGACGGAAGGGATCAAGGACAGTGTCACCCTGCAGCCGCTGGCGCGCATCCACCACGTCCCCGAACGCGCCTGGGCCGGCGACTGGATCGTCAACATCCTGCGCCGGGAAGGCGTGACGATCGATCCCCAGGCTCGCGAGCATTTGTGGGCCGCGCTCACCTCGCTGGCCTCCGCCCCCATCGAGGAACGCACGATCACCGGGCTGTCGGTCCTGCTTCAGTCGCAGGACCTTAAGCGTGCCCTGCAGCCCTATTGCGTTGACGGCCCCTATGGGCGTCTGCTCGATGCGGAGAGCGAACGGCTCGGCAACGCACCGGTGCAGGCCTTCGAGACCGAGGACCTGATCGGAACCGGCGCCGCGCCCGCCGTCCTCGCCTATCTCTTTCACCGCATCGAGGCACAACTCGACGGCCGCCCAACCCTGTTGATCATCGACGAGGGCTGGCTCGCGCTCGACGACGAGGGCTTCGCCGGCCAGCTCCGCGAATGGCTGAAGACGCTGCGCAAGAAGAATGCTTCCGTGGTCTTCGCCACCCAGTCGCTCTCTGACATCGACAACTCCAAGATCGCGTCCGCGATCATCGAGAGCTGCCAGACAAGGATACTGCTTCCGAACGAACGCGCCATCGAACCGCAGATCACCGCGATCTACCGGCGTTTCGGGCTCAACGACCGACAGATCGAGATCCTCGCCCGGGCGATACCCAAGCATGACTATTACTGCCAGTCCCGCGCCGGCAACCGGCTGTTCGAACTCGCCCTCGGAGAAGTCGCGCTCGCCTTTTGCGGCGCCTCGTCGAAAGCCGATCACGCCGTTCTCGACAAGCTCATCGCCCAGCATGGTCGCGAGGAATTCACGCAAGCCTGGCTGCGCGCCCGCGACATCGCCTGGGCGGCCGATCTCATTCCCACACTCACCAACATGGAGACCCCATCATGACCTTCCGCCACACCCATGCGGCTCTGATCGCCGCATCCGTTCTCTCCCTGCCCGTCGCCCTGTCGCCGATGACCGCGCAGCCCGCCTATGCGCTTTTCGGGTTCGGGGGCATTGTCTACGACCCGACCAATCACGCCGAGAACGTCCTTCAGGCGGCGCGGGCGCTCGAGCAGATCAACAACCAGATCACCTCGCTTCAAAACGAGGCGCGGATGCTGATCAACCAGGCGCGCAACCTGACGAGCCTGCCTTATTCGGCGCTGCAGGAGCTTCAGCAATCCGTTCAGCGCACGCAGCAGCTCTTGGGTGAGGCGCAGCGCATTGCATTCGATGTCCAGCAGATCGATCAGGCGTTTCAGACCACCTATGGCGATGTCCAGCTTTCAGCTTCCGACCAGGACCTGATCGCCGGCGCGCGCGAACGCTGGGAGAACACAGTTGCCGGACTACAGGACGCGATGCGCGTGCAGGCCGGTGTCATCGGCAATATCGACACCAACCGCAACCAGATGAGCGAGTTGGTCGGACGCAGCCAAGGCGCGACCGGGGCCTTGCAGGCGGCCCAGGCCGGCAATCAGCTTCTCGCCCTGCAGGGCCAGCAGCTTGCCGACCTCACAGCCGTCGTCGCCGCCAACGGGCGAGCGCAGGCGCTAGCCGATGCCGAGCGGGCCACCGCCGTCGAACAGAGTCGCGAGCAGCGCCGCCGTTTCCTCGAGCCGGGATCAGGCTACCAGCCCGGCAACGCCCAGATGTTCTACGGCGGCAATTGAGGCGCGGGAAATGGACGGCAAGACCCTAGCGCGCATCGGCGCCATCGTCTTCGTCGCGGTCGCCATCACGGCGACCGTGCTCGAACTGACCCGCGAACCGGAGCCACAATCAGGCATCGTTTCCGCACCGGCCTCAGCCGGCTCTTCGAAAGACGGTCCGGCCCGCCGGGAGTTGCGGCGCTGCCAAGAGCTCGGCGAGGCGGCCACACGCGATGCGAACTGCCTCGCCGCCTGGTCCGAGAACCGCCAGCGCTTCCTCGGCACCGAACCGGAGAGGCAGTAACGCAATGGGCGATACCGGCGTCATCGATCATTTCCTGCAGGTCTTCACCTCCTACATCGATTCCGGCTTCGGCTTGCTCGGTGGCGAAGTGGCGTTCATCGCCACCACACTGATCGTCATCGACGTGACGCTCGCCGCTCTGTTCTGGTCGTGGGGCGCGGACGAGGACATCATCGCCCGGCTCGTCAAGAAGACCCTCTTCGTCGGCGCCTTCGCCTACATCATCTCCAACTGGAACAATCTCGCCCGCATCATCTTCGAGAGCTTCGCGGGGCTCGGCCTTAAGGCGAGCGGAACAGGGTTTACCGCGACCGATTTGCTGCGGCCGGGCAAGGTCGCCGAAACCGGCCTCGAAGCGGGCCGGCCATTGCTGGAATCCATCTCCGACCTGATGGGCTACTGGGCCTTCTTCGAGAATTTCATCCAGATCGCCTGCCTGCTCTTTGCCTGGGCTCTGGTCCTGCTCGCCTTCTTCATCCTCGCCATCCAGCTCTTCGTCACGCTGATCGAGTTCAAGCTGACGACGCTCGCCGGCTTCGTGCTCATTCCCTTCGGCCTTTTCGGCAAATCCGCCTTCATGGCCGAGCGCGTGCTCGGCCACGTGATCTCGTCGGGCATCAAGGTGCTGGTGCTTGCCGTCATCATCGGTATCGGCTCGACCCTCTTCTCCGAATTCACCGGCCGTTTCGGCGGCGATCAGCCGACGATTGACGAGGCCATGGCGATCGTGCTCGCCGCCCTTTCCCTGCTGGGCCTCGGCATCTTCGGCCCGGGCATCGCCAACGGCATCGTCTCCGGCGGTCCGCAGCTCGGCGCGGGTTCCGCTGTCGGAACCAGTCTCGCCGCCGGCGGGATGATGGTTGCCGGTGGCGCTCTTGCCGCAAGAGGCGGATCCGCAGCACTCGCGGCGGGTTCGGGCGCGGCCCGGGGCAGCGCCGCGCTGGCCAGTGGTGCGGCAACATCCTACTCGCTCGGCACTTCCGGACAATCCGGCGCCTCCGGCGTCGCCGCTGGTCTTGGCGGCGTGGCCAGGGCGGCGGGCGGAGCCATGACCTCGCCCCTCCGTCGCGCCTCTGCCGGCATGAAGCAAAGCTTCGCCGAGGGCGGACGCGCGGCCATCGAGGCCACCGGCGGCGCGGTCACCGGCGGTTCCGCCGCCGCGCCCGCCGCCAGTACGCAAGCCGACATGCCCGACTGGGCACGCCGCATGAAACACGCCCAGCGCGTCAGTCATGGCGTTTCGGCCGCCGCTCATTCAATCCGTTCGGGAGACGCCCAGGGCGGCGGCTCCTCCATTGATCTCTCCGAAGGTGACCGCTGATGTTCAAACGACCCGCAACCCATTACGGCAAGACCCCCGAACCCGAGACACCCTATCAAAAGGCCGCGCAAGTTTGGGACGAACGTATCGGCTCAGCCCGCGTGCAGGCGAAGAACTGGCGCCTCATGGCCTTCGGCTGCCTGTTCCTGACATCCGGCTTCGCCGCGGCGCTGGTCTGGCAGTCGACACGCGGCACGGTGGTGCCCTGGATCGTGCAGGTCGATGCGGTCGGCGAGGTGCAGGCCGTGGCGCCGGCCACGGCCGACTATGAACCGACCGACCCGCAGGTCGCTTTCCACCTCGCCCGCTTCATCGAGAACGTCCGGGCCATTCCCGCCGATCCAATCATCGTGCGCCAGAACTGGCTCAGAGCCTACGACTTCACCACCGACCGCGGAGCGGCGGCGCTCAACGACTATGCCCGCGCCAACGATCCCTTCACCAAGGTCGGCGAACAGCAGATCGCCGTCGAAGTCTCCAGCGTTATCCGCGCTTCTCCGAACAGTTTTCGCGTCGCCTGGACCGAGCGTCACTACGAGAACGGCCAGCTTGCAACGACCGAGCGCTGGACCGCGATCCTGACCATCGTCATCCAACCGCCGCGCAATGCCGAACGCCTGCGCAAGAACCCTCTCGGTATCTACGTCAATGCAATCAACTGGTCCAAGGAACTCGGATAATGACAATGCCGCTTTTCCGTAGCGCCGGAGGGGCGATTTCGCGCAAAGCCGCTTTGACGCTTCTCCTGCTTTCCGCTTCCGCGCTTTCCGGTTGCGCCACCTTCAAGCCACCGGAAATCAGCTACGACAGCGACGTGCCGCCCCTGCCCTCTGTACCGGCATCGGTCACCGATGAGGACCCGAAGCCGCTTCACGTTCCCCCCGCGTGGACGCCCGCCCATGGCGGCGAGACCGCGACGACATCCACCGGTCGCGTCGAGAACGCCAATGCCGCGGCCCGGGTCGAACCGAGGCGCGAGGGGTATTTCAACGCCATCCAGATCTATCCCTGGAGCGACGGCGCGCTCTATCAGATCTATGCCGCGCCCGGTCAGGTCACCAATATCGCACTCGAGCCCGGCGAGAGCCTGACCGGCGCCGGACCGATCGCTGCGGGCGACACAGCGCGCTGGATCATCGGCGATACGGAGAGCGGGAACGGCCGAACGCGCCGCGTCCATATCCTCGTCAAGCCCACACGGCCCGACATCGCGACCAACCTCGTCATCAGCACGGATCGGCGCGTCTATATGCTCGAGTTGCGCGCCGGCGAAGAGCCTTACATGCCCGCCGTTGCATGGGCCTATCCGGAGCCGCCCGCCACGCAAAGCCAGGCCACGCCGGCCCGGCCGACGATACCGGTGATGAGCGCGCGCAACTACCGCTACGGACTGACAGGCGACACGCCGCCTTGGCGGCCCGTCTCCGTCTTCGATGACGGACGCCGGGTCTACATCCAGTTCCCGCGCGGCATCGTCCAAGGCGAAATGCCGCCCCTGTTCGTGATCGGCGCCGATGGCGAGGCGCAAATCGTCAACAGCCGCATCTATCAAAACATCCTGATCGTCGACCGCATCTTCGCGGCCGCCGAACTGCGCCTCGGCAGCGGTCGCGAACAACAGGTGGTCAGGATCGTGAGAACCGACGGAAGGCCAGGGTCATGAGCGCTGACAACACCAAAAAGCGAGAACCGGAACGCACCAGACCGTCGACCGACGCAGCGGCGGCGATGCGTTTGCGCGCCGAGCCGCCACAGGTCACCCGCCTGTCGCGACGAACCTTGGCGGCGGCCGGTCTGATCGTCTCACTTGCTATAGGCGGAGCGCTGATCTATGCGCTCCGTCCGCCAGAATCCAGGTCCGGTGGCGAAGAGCTCTACACGACTGATAATCGCCGCACCGCGGAAGGGCTGGAGGACCTGCCACGGGATTATGCGGGCCCGGTCCTCGGCCCCCCTCTGCCGGGCGATCTCGGCCGGTCCATCCTCGACGCGCAGGAAAGAGGACAACCCGTCGCGCCGCCAGTCATTGCCCCGCCTGCGACCGATCCCGAGCAGCAACGCCGACTCGCCGAAGCCGAGGCCGCCCGGACTAGCAGCGTCTTCTTCCAGACCGGCCGGGCCTCCCCGAACAGTCGCGCAAATACCGCGGTTGCGAACTCTGCCGGGCATAACCTCACCGGGCAGCCCCCCGCGGTCACCACACAGGATCGCCAACTCGCTTTCCTCAATGCGGCAACTGACCGGCGTACAACCGCGCCCGATCGCGTCGTGCCGCCAGCCTCGCCCTATGTCCTCCAGGCCGGCTCGGTCATCCCCGCCGCCCTCATCACCGGCATTCGCTCTGACCTGCCCGGCCAGATCACCGCGCAGGTCACGCAACACATTTACGATAGCCCGTCTGGCCAAATCCTGCTCGTCCCCCAAGGCACCCGCATCGTCGGCGAATATTCGAACGATGTCGGCTTCGGCCAGCGACGCATCCTGCTCGTCTGGAACCGTCTGATCTTCCCGAACGGCCGGTCCATCGTCCTCGAACGGCAACCCGGCGCCGACACCGAGGGGTTCGCCGGCCTCGAGGATGGTGTCGATCATCATTGGTGGGATCTCGCGAAAGCCGCGGGACTGTCGACATTGCTCGCGGTCGGTGCGGAGCTCACCATGGATGACGACGACCGCCTGGTCCAGGCGATCCGAAGCGGCGCGCAGGACACCATCAACGACGCGGGGCAGCAAATCATCCAACGCCAGTTGCAAGTCTCACCAAATTTGACGATCCGGCCGGGTTTCCCTGTGCGCGTCATCGTCACCCGCGATTTCGTCCTGGAACCCTATCGAGGCTAAGCCGTGACCACCAAGCTCAAACTCTCCACCATTCCCGATGACAAGCCGGTGAAGGTGACAGTGGAACTGCCCGCGGACGTGCATAGGGATCTCGTCGCCTATGCCGAGGTGATGGCCCGAGATTCCAATCAGGCAACGCCCGAGCCGGCCCGGCTGATCGCGCCGATGCTGCAACGGTTCATGGCGACCGATCGCGCTTTTGCGCGTCTGCGGAAGTCGCGCCGGCAGACGCCGTGATATCGAGCCGGCGCGGCAGCCAGTCGGAGTTGCCGCGCCGCACCCGGCCGGCGAGTACATGGGCTGTACTGACAAGGCAGCGGAGCGCCGGATTGTCGTTCTCGGCCAGCCAGATCGCGCTGAACGGAAGTACGTCCTCGGGATTGGTCAACGGGCGCAAGACGAGGTCCGGCAGCTTCACGGCCACCCAGGCGGCGGATATCGCTGTGAGTCCCTCCCCAAGACTGACCAGGTTCATCAAGGTCTCGAAACACGCGCATCTCGCTTCGATCTTCGGGAAGACCGCATGGTCGGCAAGCCGCCGCACGATATAGTCGTGGACCTCAGGTCCCGGCGCGATGCTGCTCGTGATGAACTGCTCTTCACACAGGTCCGTCCAGTCGAGTTCGCTTTGGCCCGCAAGCCGGTGCCCTTTGCCAAGAGCAATATGAATCCGCTCGCACCACAGCTCCGCACACTCGCAATTCCGGACCGGACGCGAGCCAGGCACGAACACTATGTCGAGCTCGCGCGACCGCAACGCTGCGATGTGATCATCGCGACCACCGTCGCGAACGTCGATCCGAACCTTCGGATACTCCTGGCGATAAGCGACAAGCAGTTTCCTGAGGAACCCGCCAGCGAGCGAGGTCAGAACGCCGATCCGGACCGTTCCCGCTTCGGCCCGGCCGGCGGCGCAAGCCGCACGACGTGCCTGGTCGAGTTGCTGAAGTGCGGGCAGCGCGTCATCCAGGAAACGCTGCCCCGCATTCGTGAGCCTAACGCCTGTATTGCTCCGTTCGAGGAGCGACACCCCGAGCTTGTCTTCCAGGCGCATGATCTTTCGGCTGACGCAGGACTGTCCCACTCCAAGCGTTTCGGCCGCTTGGCGAAAACTTCCATTCTCAGCAGCGGCTAAGAAGTAGCGAATCTCTGTTAGCTGGGGCACGACACTTCACAAAACTAGCCCAGAAGCTCATCGGCAGCCTTGTGTTGGTAGCCATGGCTCTCAGCGACCGCCTTGTAGGTTACCGATCTGTTGGCAATATTGAGGCCGCACTTGAGATGCGGATCGTCAGCCAAAGCCCTTTTCCAGCCCTTGTCTGCTATCGCCAACGCATACTGAAGGGTCACGTTGTTCAACGCGTAGGTCGACGTCCGGGCAACCGCGCCAGGCATATTTGCGACACAGTAGTGCACGACATCGTCGACAACATAGATGGGGTCCGAGTGAGTAGTGGCCTTTGAGGTTTCGAAGCATCCACCTTGATCGATAGCAACATCGACGATCACTGAACCGGACTGCATTTTTGCCAGCATGGTGCGTGTAATCACTTTCGGCGCGGCCGCTCCCGGAATGAGCACGGCACCAATTACCAAATCCGCGTCAGAGACCAATCTATCGAGAACGGACCTGGTTGAGTAGATGACCTTCGCCGCACCTCCGAAGTGACTTTCAAGCCGCTCGAGAACGTTTGGGTTCCGATCGAGAATGGTCACATCGGCATGCATGCCGACAGCCATCTGCGCCGCATTGAACCCAACAACCCCGCCGCCGACAATCACTACTTTTCCAGGCGCCACGCCCGGAACTCCGCCAAGCAATACGCCGCGGCCACCCCGAGCGTTTTCCAGTGCTGCGGCTCCAGCCTGGACCGACATCCTTCCGGCCACTTGGCTCATCGGCTTGAGGAGCGGAAGGCCGCCGTTTGCGTCCGTCACTGTCTCATAGGCGATACAGACAGCGCCGGAAGCGACCAAGTCCCGAGTTTGTTCGTCATCGGGAGCCAGATGTAGATACGTATAAAGAACTTGACCTTCTTGGAGCATGGCCCGCTCTTCCGCCTGAGGCTCCTTGACCTTGACGATCATCTCCGCGCGGCCGAACACATCCCGAGCCGAACTGGCGATTTCAGCGCCTGCCAGTTCGTATTGCCGATCATCTGAGCCGATACCAGCTCCTGCCATGGTTTCAACGATGACACTGTGCCCCCGAGCAACCAGCTCCATGACGCTTTCGGGCGTCAAGCCAACACGATATTCGTGGTTCTTCGTTTCTTTGGGTACGCCCAAGAGCATTCGCTATTTCCTAGGTTTTTATTCTGAACTGACCGACAGAATCGAACGGAACCGATGGGATGGATCTCGCGCTACGGTCACTAATTTGCGGCAAGATGAATCGGCAAAGCACATGAGACCTGGTAGCTGCCAACGCTTGGACAGCGAGGAAAGGCAGCTCTCCAGAGGCGCAAGCCCCGGCGCCTTAAATCAGTTAGAGAGAGGTTGAATGGCAGACGGCTCAATGCGGACGTCAACTTGACTGCCAACTTCAAGTCCCTGCAACCGCCTCACCGCAACTAGCGCCTTTAGGACGACGTCCGGGGAAACTTCGATCCACAGATCTACGTGAGCTCCCAAATTGACCATCTTGTCGATCCTGCCGGAAAGACGGTTTGCACTCGCCTCCCCCGGCACGGCCAACTGAACGTTTTCGGGGCGAATACAGCACAGCCTTATTTGGTCCAGGTCCATGCCTGGCGCCTTGTGGCCAATGAGGCTGAGACCGTTGCGCAAAATGAGCCTACTATCGCCGTCCACGAACTCGGCGCGTTCTACCGGCAAGAGGTTGGACTTGCCGATGAAGTCGGCCACGAACGACGATGCTGGATTCTGGTAGATGTCCACCGGCGGCCCTGCTTGGGCGACCACGCCGCCCGACATGACGACGACCCGGTCCGACATTGCCATCGCTTCTTCTTGGTCATGGGTGACGTAAACAAAGGTCATTCCCAGTTGCTGCTGGATTTCCTTAAGCTCAACGCGCATGGACTCTCGCAGTTTGAGGTCCAAATTTGACAACGGTTCGTCGAGGAGCAGCACCGAAGGCTGCGGTGCGATAGCTCGGGCCAGCGCCGTCCTTTGCTGCTGCCCGCCAGATAGCTCCTTGGGATAGCGCGCTTCGTAGCCTTCAAGGTGAACGCTCTTCAATGCTCTGCGCACGCCGATCTCCGTTTCGGACTTTGACGTTCCTTTCATTTTCAAGCCAAAGGCCACGTTTTCAGCGACGGTCATGTGCGGGAATAGCGCGTAATTCTGAAATACCAGACCTATGTTGCGTTTTTCCGGTGGTACGCCGGCCTGGTCTCGCCCGCGGATCCGGATTCTGCCGGAACTCGGTGAATGAAATCCTGCCACCATGTTCAGCGTAGTCGTTTTCCCGCAGCCCGACGGGCCGAGAATGCTGACAAACTCTCCCTTTGGAACGTTCAAGCTTATTTGGTCAACAACCAGATGATCGCCGTAGCGTTTAGTTACATCTACTAGCTCGATATCTGCGACATCTGCGGGGCTCATTTGCTTCCTCCATGGATTTGTGCCGTGAACCCGCCAATTCTTTCAAACAGGAAGATCACCGCGAGAAGGAAGAGAAGGGAGGCAACATTGACTGCGGCCAGAACCGGATCGAGGCCATATTCATAGTAATTGATTACCGTAATCGGCAGCGTTGTTTCACCAGGACGGACGAGAAACAGGGCCAATGGTACGTCGTTGAATGAGAGAATAAACGCGAACGTCATTCCAGAGAAAATGCCGGGCTTAATCAGTGGCAGCAGCACATGGTAGATACGCTGCCACCGATTAGCCCCCAAGATGCGGGCAGCCCGATCGAGGTTCTTGTCGAAATTGTACATCGCGGTCGCTATCATCCGGACGGCGAAAGGTAGTGTCAGGACGACGTGTCCAAGCACAAGCCCTGGCGTTCCAAGATACTGATACAACCCGGCCGATGAAAAGAACAGCACGATTGCCACACCTTTCACGATCTGCGGAACGGCCAGCGGCGATAGCAGAAAGGACATGATCGCATCGTGTCCCGGGACCTTCTCATACGCCACTGCATAGGCCGCAAGCGTAGCGAGCACGCCCGTGACCACTGCCACGATCGCAGCAATCTTGGCACTCAGGACGAAGGGATCGAGCCAGCGGGAGGTCCACAACTGGGCGAACCAATCGGTCGTCCAGGTCCAGAACTCGAAGGTAACCCGCGTCGTCGGGCTGACCGAGGCTGCAAGCACCACGATCATTGGCAGCGCGATAAATAGCAGCACGAAGCCCAAGTATGCGCGATACAAATATGTCAATGGACTTAACGACATGGTCACCTCACATGCAGCCGATTGACGAGACGAGTTTCGATCCGTGAACCGAAAAAGGCCATCGCCATAACAATGATCAGCAAAACGTTGGCCATCACGGCAGCGTAGGGCCAATTGATGTAGACCATCACCTGATGATAAATCATCGTAGCCAACACCCCGAACTTTATACCGCCGAGCAAGGCAGGCGTTGCGTAGGCGCTCGCCGCCAACGTAAAGGCTATCAGCATCGAGCTGACGATACCGGGAACCGATAGCGGAAGGACAATGCGGCGCAGGACCGAAAGTCTGGATGCGCCCAGTACCTGAGCTGCCTTTTCAAGATTGGCATCGATACCTTGAATATTGGTCAGCAAAGACAGAATACCGAACGGCAAAAGGACGTGGGTAAGACCGACGACGACCGCAAACATGCTGTTAGACATATGCAGCGGCGTCTGTATGATTCCGGCCCACAACAAGAGGTTGTTGATAAATCCCTGGTCCTCGAGAATGATCAGCCACCCGTAGGTGCGCAATACCACCCCGGCCAATTCCGGGGCTATAGCCAGGCCGAACACCACCGCGCGCCAACGTGAAGTGGATCTGGCGAGGAAGTACGCGATTGGATAGGCCATCACGGTGACGCAGACAGCCACCGTGGCGGACATAACGAGCGTGCGCCACAGCCCGGCGAGCGCCAAATCGTCGGAAGCTAGCCGCGCATAGCTACCAAGTCCAGGCGCGCCCGTCCGCGAATCTTGAAAACTGAGACCGATCATGAGCCCCATGGGCAGGGCAAAGACTAGAAGCAGTATCGCCAGAGGTGGAAGAAGCGGAAAGTAGCCGCTTGGAACGGATCTGCGGCGCGCTGGCGCCGCAGATGTAATAGGGAAGGTCGTCATTAACGAATCCGTCCTAGTTCGCCGCAGGAACGACTTCGCGTTCCCAACGCTCACCCCATTCCGGCAGCCGCTCGGCCATTACTGCAAGATCTGGCAAAATCAGCTGCTGAATCGCCTCGGAAGTGGTGATTTGGGTTTCCTGCAACTCTTCGGACACCTCGATGTCGGAACGGGCGCTACCGACTTTGTATCCCTCGGCCCATGCCTCCTGGCTGGTCTTTTCGAGGAAGAAATTGACAAATTGCAGTGCTGCCTCCTTGTTGGGAGCGCCAATCGGAATGTTCAGCGTTGAGACCAAGGGCACGGAACCTTCCTCTGGAATGGTGAAATCGACTGGCACGCCCTCGTCTTTCATCAACTGGGCCCGGCCACTGAAATAGGGCATGGCCCAAGCTTGGCCTTCACGGAGGTACCGGTCCATGAGCGCGGAAGTATCGGGAAAAGCGATAGCGCGCGGCGCAAGCTCAACCATCTTAGCGAACCCGGCATCGACCTCATTGGGATCGCCCCCTTCCATGCTGGAGAAAATCTGCAACATGTTGGCCGCCATGATGTTGCCGAAGTTCGGCAACACGATCTTGCCGTTCAACTCATCCTGTTCTAAGACGCTCCATGAAGTCGGCGGCTCGGGAAGATAATCGGTGCGCCAAAGCAGCGCGACATACTGCAACTCGTGTACTGCGGCGCAATCGCCAGCCAAATCCCGAACCGCCGGATCGAGGTAAGCCAAGTTCGGAACATTGTCCTCAGTGAGAACCTCGAGGAACCCGTCCCTGCAACCATCCAAAGATTGCGTCGCGGTCATCACATTCACGTCGAAGCCAGGATTCCCCCGAGTTGCTTTGATCTTTGCATAGTCTTCAGACGCAGTCCCCACTGCGTCGTAGATCACTCTTATTCCGGTCTCCTCTTCAAACGGCTTGATGATACGTTCTTGGATGATGTCGGCGTAGGGACCACCATAGCTGTTGACGATAAGTTCTTGCGCAGTCGCGGACGCTCCATGCAATCCGACCCCGAGCACGGCTAGTGAAATCGTATAGAAAGACGTTTTCATTTGTATATTTCCCCTCTTTGGAACATTGGATAGTTTGCGGCGCATACTAGCTGGTGTCTAATTGGGAAACGCCGCAATTGATTTTAGTTCGGCATCAATCTTCTGGCTCGACGAACTTCTGAGATACGCAAACTCATCCAGATTTCCTCTTGAACCACCGGCGGACGCCAGATCTGAGATCAGCGCTGCACATTCCACAAATGGTAGAATTCCAGGAATGGGTGAATCATTGCGCCATCCGATCCCGATAGATATTTCCAGGTTCAGGTCTTCGACGCGGCGCAGTACAACGTTGTTGTCCGCAATGCTTTCGATCCACTCCGGCAAAAAGGTAGCGCCCACGCCTGCCGAGGCCAGTGCCAAGGCCGCAGCTGTATTTGAGACCTCAACTGTGCCATCCACTTCAATTCCGGCCTCTACGATCTGTTTGAAGACGGCTTCAAAGCTTGATAGTTCGAAGCGGTTGAGAGTAAATACCTTGTGGTTTCGAAAGTCCGCCAGTTTCAGCATGGGACGATTTGCTAACGTTGAACCTCTTGGAATTACTGCCACGAAATGTTGAGTGGCCAGCGGACGAAACTTGAGCAAATTGCCACTGCTCGGAGGGCGCATGACACCGACATGGCACTCGTCGCGCTCCAGTGCTCTGACCAGAGCCGTTGAGTCATAAATCCTGACATCCAACCGAGTCTTTGGAAACCGGTTCCGGAAGCGTCGCAGCAGAGCTGGAAGTAGCCGGTGAGCAGCCGGGTCGATTGCACCAACGCTTAGCTTTTCTCCACCGGCGGACATGCCTCCTGCCGCCAATTTGGAGAGCAGGACCGCTTCTTCGACTTTGCTGAATATCTCTTGCGCCCGCGACACTAGCGCCTCCCCGGAAGCTGTAAGTTCGACCACGCGAGTTGACCGCTTGAACAGCGAGACGCCGAGGCTGGCTTCAAGTCTTCGGACGTGCTGACTGATCGTCGGTTGGGTCATGTTCAACCGCGCAGCAGCTCGACCAAAATGCAGTTCCTCAGCGACTGCCAAGAAGCACTTAAACCCCCCTAATTCCGGCGACTGACTCATTGCATACTGTCGGCACTGGCAGATCGCGATCGTCTATCGATTGGGTCTTGAGACGACGCCTTCATTCGTGCCTGCCTCTACGCTTTCGCTGACTGTCGTTTCTATTCGGCCCATCTGCCTGGGCATCGACGCCAACGCTCTACGGTTCAACGACATCAATTGGTTTTCCGAATAAAAACCCGCAGCAGAGGAATTAGTCAAAGTCGTTTTTTTGCCGAGGCTATTCAGGTAGGTTATACCGGTGAGAGGACCAATGCTGCGTTTTCGCATCACTCCATATTTTTGATATGATGGGCCTTCATTTGCCTTCGCGTCTCTTCGACTGAAATTGTTGCAAAAGGCAGTCGCACGGCGCTTTCAAGTTGCAGGCGGGAACAGATCCGCCAATTGGAGAACCATCGCGCGATTTCAAGCGAGCCTGTAATGTTGTAGCCCGAGCGCCATTGCTGGCGGGCTGGACGTCTTCCTGTCCAACCTGGTCGGATACATAACGACCCCAATCCAAGCCGCGCCCCTTGATCGCAAATGGCTTCGCACATCTAGGTTCAAACGAACCATGCTTCCTTTGGGCGGCGCAAGCCATTGAAGGGTCAGGAAAGTGAACGCGTCGGTGATCATCTCGTCATCACACCGCCAGATTTCCGCGCGGTTTCTTGCGCCGGCCCAATATGCTCATTGTGATCGTGTCTCACGTCATTAAGGTACCCGCGCACGCGTACCCGATTGAGCCACGGCGTTACCACCAAGGCGTTCTCGGCGCGGCTCGCTGCCACCAAATACGTCGGCGAGTTGCGGTTCTATCGTTCGCCTTCCGTGTTCGCCGCGGGACCGAATGTGATCGCTCTCTGTTGGCAATGGATGGCCAGTGCGGATTCTAGCCCGAGCCCTTGCCCGAGGATCTTGCCGATTTCAATAGACCAAACGCATCTTCGCCGACGCGAAGCGGCTGCTGCCGCCTGCCCTGGGATCAGGATGAAGAAGCGTCTGAATCTATGCACATGGCAACAAGCGGTTCGCTGGCAGTCATCCGTAGAAGATCGCTCATGGCCTCGAAGGAAGGTTCGCCCTTGTCTTCCATGTCAACTGGGCAGCACACGACCTCCCGACAAGCGAGAAACCTCTTCGTCAATGATCCGTTGGAGCCTATCAGGTTCTATGCGTCTGCCCTCATCTACCATTCGACCATGAACGTTCAAGACGAGCTGGCTTCGTATCCTTTGCTCACATGTAAGCGCAAAAGTTGCCAACTTCCTGCGATCTTCCACGTCCCAGGCCATATCGTGGCGTTGACGCTCTGCGCAGAAAGCAAAGTCGGGCAGCGTGACACCTTTGCGCTCTTCTCGTTCGGCCTCAGTGGCAGCTTCGTTTATAAACCCATTGTCATCAAAAATTATGGCATACGCTTCGGTTGCTCTTGCACGCGACAGCATTTCGTTTTCGATGTCACGCTCCACCGCCGATATACTGCGCTCCAGCGGATCACCAAAACCGCCACCTGCTGGGCTCGTAATGCGCACGACATCACCTTGCCCAAGCTCCAGAATGGAAATCTTTCCTATAGACTGTTCGCCAGGTCGGCCAGGATTCACAACTGTCTGCCCTACTCGGCCGTGCTCCCCACCTTTGAACCCCCATGGCGCAAACACAAACCGGTTCATGTTGCGAACAGTAACAATCGCACGGTTTCCCGTGTTTTCTAGTTCCATTTCTATCGCGGCTCCGCCGACGAATTTACCGGCGCGGCGGCTATCGGGAACGACCCTGATTGTGCGCATAACAATAACCGTTTCCACTTCCGTCATTTCCACGGGGACGCTGCGCTGAGAATACCTGACTTCAGTGCCATCGACTCCATCCCGGTCGCGCCGCGCGCCGCTGCCTCCCCCAATGGTGTTGATGACGCTCACGCGATCCCGACCAGACCTCGGGTCCGGTGCGGCGACTACGATGACGCCCATCATCCCGGCACCAGCCGCGGCCAGACCCTGCGGCAGAGCCTGGTTGAGACAGCCCAGGATTACGTCATACGCACGCGTTGCCGAGGCGGCACGCGATCCGCCGGAACAAGGGAAGACTCCATTTAGAACTGTACCACGCGGGGCGTGGCCGTGTATGGGGCGCAAAATACCTGAATTGCGCGGAGTCAATGGATCCATGGTCAGGATGAATGCGACTAGACACTGAATAAGATAAGGATGCGTTGTCGCTCCTGTAGTCAAGTTGTAGGCGGCGGAAAGCTGAGGGTCAGTCCCCGTAAAATCAACATCAATTTCGCCGCCGCGAATGGTCAACCTTACAGTAAAATAGGCCAACTGCCCCTGTTCAATTCCTTCGAGATAGTCGGAGAAGTCATATGTCCCATCCGGTATTGCCTCAATCACCGCGCGGGTCTTGGTCTCTGCGTATTCGATGACATCCAGCATCCCTTCTTCAACGGCCGCTCGGCCATAGCGATCGCATAGCTCGTTAATGCGGCGGTCCATACTCTTCAAGCCAGAAATCATAGCTTGAATATCGCCCCAGAGTTCAGCGGGAATGCGACTATTGTCTTCGTAAATCGATTTGATGTCTTCGTTCAGAACGCCACGTTCGTAAAGCTTGACAGGGCGGATTCGGATTCCCTCCTGAAATACCTCAGTCAAAGCTGGCGAGATGCTTCCTGGTACCGCTCCGCCAATGTCAGACGCATGTACGAAGGACCAACCAACCGCGATCAGCTTATCCTCACGGAAAATCGGATAGAGCAACGTAATATCCATCAAGTGGGTCACGAGCCCGTCGGTCCCAAAGGGATCATTGGTGATGATAATATCACCGGGCTTCAAATTTTCCCGCCCAATCGCATCTAGTGTTGGCCGCAGCGGCGCTCCGATGAAAACATTAACACCTGACATCATCGGATAGGCGAACATGTCTCCGTCGGCTGTTGCCAGTGCGCATTGGTAGTCTTGCACAAGCTTGACGAAGGTAGTGTGTGCGGTTCGATAGACGGCGGCGGAGGCCTCCTCAACGATCGCGTTGAACCGATTGTTCATAATTGCAGTTCGGACGGCGTCCATTTTTAGCTCCGGATCATTAGAATTGTGCCGTATGCGCTAACGTTGGCGACGAATCCTGGGGGTACGACAATTGTTGCGTCAGGCTGCTCAACGACCGCCGGCCCTTGGATGATTTCGCCGGTCTTAAGACAGCCGCGCTCGTAGACTTTCACACCAGAGTGCACCTCTCCTTGGAAGCGCATCGACCTTTGGCCTCTCACGACCTCACCGGCCGAGGACGTCTCACCTGATGCCGGTTCTGGGATTGTCATGGCGCCGCGGACACGCATGCGCAGATCCACAAATTCTACGGCCGCTCTCCGATCGGCATGACTGTAGATGCGCTCATGCTCATCATGAAACGCTCCATACATCGAAGCTATGTCGCGAGTTTCGATAGCCCGATCTGGAAGCCGCACGTCAACCTGGAAAGACTGCCCTGCGTACCGCATCTCGGCCCAACATTCGAACGATCTGGAAATTAAGCGATTGTCTGAATCCTGTCGCGACAACCATTCTGCGCTTTGCTCTCGAAGATTGGCGAAGCTTTTGGCAATGAATTCGGCGTCAACCTTCTGGCCGTGCACAGTCTCAAGAATATCGTTGCTGAGCTCAGAAACCAGGCCGCCAAGGGCGCAAAACACAGAAGGGGTCGTTGGAACCAAGATACGATTAACGCCGATTTCTGCCGCTAGTAGCGGGCCATGAATCGCACCAGCGCCTCCGTAAACCAACAAGGTCAGATCCTCAGGGTCGACGCCGTGTCGAGCCAGATAGGGCATGACCCCTGCCACCATGTTGGAACTTGCGACGGCGATGCACATCTCGGCAGCACCCACCGCGTCCAAACCAAGTGCTTTGGCAATCGGTTCCATTGCGCGGGCAGCGGCTTCACTGTCCAGCTTCATGCCGACACCACGGAGATCTTCAGGCAGATATCCAGCCAGCAGGTAGGCATCCGTCAGGGTCGGTGCGGTACCGCCGCGCCCAAAACAGGCCGGCCCGGGATTCGAGCCCGCGCTTTCCGGCCCAACCCGCAGAACACCATTGTCCATGTTGGCAATCGACCCGCCCCCTGCGCCAACAGCTTCGATCCCCGTCACGGGCATGACGACCGGGAACTCGCCTACCTCCGCATCTGTAGAGGTTAACACTTCGCCATTTCGGACGATGGAAATGTCGGTACTTGTCCCCCCCATGTCGAGTGTCAGGATATTCCGCTCGCCAATAGCCCGGCCAAGATACTGGACCGCGGTGACTCCCGACGCAGGCCCAGAAAGGAGTGTATGTACGGGGTACTTTCTAGCCTCTGCCGCAGCCATTGCGCCACCGTTTGACCGCGTGACGAAGAGTTGCGAACCCGGCAGTCTTTCGGCAACGTATGTCTCTACCGCACCTATATATTCATCCATGCGCTTTCGGACAAACGCATTCAAAACGCTTACAACTGCGCGTTCGTATTCACCGATACGCGGCCAAATTTCGCTTGAAAGGCTGATCTCGGCAGAGTCGCCAGCGACTTTTCGGATTGCTTCGGCAACAATGTTCTCATGCTCTGGATTCGCGTAGCTGTGCAATAGAGCGACGGCGTATCCGGCAGCTCCGGCATCTGCGGCTTGCCGGACAAGCTCTTCGAGAGCAATCTTGTCGACCGGCGTTCGCACGACACCGCCACGAAGTAGCCGCTCGTCGACTTCAAATACCATTGCGCGCTCGACAAGAGGCCGGGCGCGGGTTTCAAACACGTTCAATGGGTTGCGAACTCCCATCCTCTGCAACGAGAGCAGGTCCCTGTAGCCCCGAGTAACAAAGAATGCGATTTTGGGGCCCTTGCGCTCAATGACTGCGTTTGTGCTGACCGTTGTCCCGTGCATAACCAGGGCAGGCTCGCCTTCCAATGGTGGAAGACGCTTCAGCAACGCCTCAAACCCATTGCGAAACCCCTCTTCGAAAGCAGAAGGGGTTGAGGGAACCTTTAAGCTGACAATATCCTGACTACCTTCTCGCCAGCCACAAAAGTCAGTAAATGTACCCCCGATATCCACTCCAATCCTAAGCATATCCTGCTCTATCTCCGGTATCCTAGATCCATTAGAGGTGGATCATTGATGGGTTATATGGCACGCGCAGTATTCCTTCTCGCGCATGGAAGACAATTAGTTGCCGCACACTCGACGAATAACTCGGATGCTTGCGGCATCTGCGCAGCGCCGATATCTGATCAGCAAGAGGTAACCTTATCCGCACATCCATTCGCAACGTGCTCTTCAAAGGCCAGATCAACTTTGCGCCTTTTGCCTTGGAAAACGCTGTAGCATTAGACTTGGGTTTTGCGGAAAGTGGGATTTGAGAAGATTAATTACGTTGACCAATAAGTCTGTAAGCTTCGCGTGATTTGGGGAACCGCGGCGGGTCGGCCGGAACGCGGCGACAGCGCGCAACTATTCCAACCGGCTCTGCCAGCGAAGCTTCATATTCTGGACGATCTGTCTTCGTCCCCGCGCGCCTTCACACTATGAATTCGACCGGTGCGCTTCCACCCATTCCCGTGCGACCTCTTGCGCCGCCGAGGAAAATGAAGCTACTAGCTCGCGATCCCGCACCGGCTGCGGACGACAAATCAAAAAGCCACTCGCGATCGCAGGCTCAAAAGGCCTCGAAGCCACTCGGTCCCTCACGTGCTCCATCATAAGTGGATGTACAAGGGCCAAACCTAGACCCGCAGCAACCAACTCGCAAATTGTTGTTGCTGTAGTGGCTTCGAGTATATTCGTCGGCGCCACATCATCTTTCTCGAATGCCGCCTCAATTCGCCTTCGGGTGTAACTGTTAGGAACGAACGAAACAAACCGCTCGTTTGCAAGGTCTGCCGGTGTAATTCGGTCAAGTTTCGCCTTCGGATGATTCTTGGGCATGATGCAGCAAAACGGCTCTTCAGTGAGTTGAGTGATTGCAAGATGAGCCTGATCTGGAACGATTGTAATAATTCCAACATCGATTTGTCTCGTGTGCAGCCAATCTACCAGAAATTGCGAAGACCGCGTGTTAACTCGAACGTGCACTGCAGGATGCTTCTCTAGAAAGCGAGATACGACCTCAGCAATGAACTTACCCGACAACCCGGGCATGACGCCTACATCTAGCCGCCCCCTTTCCTCTCGGCGTACCAGTTCTACTGCATGTGCGATCTGATCGATCCCTGCGAAAATACGATCTATTTCCTCATACAGCCGCATACCGCGATCGGTCAGCACAAGGCGTCCGCTATCGCGGTCAAACAGCTTTAGGCCTATATCGTCCTCAAGGTTGCTCAGAAGCTTGCTGGCGGCAGGTTGGGAAATATGGAGCATGTCGGCAGCCCGACTTACTGTACCGGCCTCGATAACCGCTCGAAAGGCTTCGATCTGCCTCAGACTGGGCGGTCTCATTGCATAATCCTACAGAATACCAGGCTGTGATGTTCTTCCCTTTTTTTCTAGCACCGTCCAGTTTGTTCAGACAATAGGGACGGAAAACCCCATGCGTAAGGCGAATTGCCGTGTTGGGTAAGCGGTGTTTCCGGACCACCTTTCGGGAGTGATCGCGATCTGTGAGGTTGCCGATCCTGTATTGGGATCGGAGATAGGCTTGTGTCTGGACTTGACCTTACGCTTGACCTGGAGCGGCAGCCCCGGCGTTTCGAGGTGATCAACGGTCCTGGCGGCCGGCGTCGCTGGTCGATGGACGACAAGGCGCGGATCGTCGCGGAGACGCTGGAACCGAACGCAATTATTTCCGAAGTCGCCCGGCGTTATGGTCTGCGGCCGCAGCAGGTGTTCGCCTGGCGGCGCGAAGCGCGCAAACAGGCCGCTTCGGTGCAGCAGGAAGCCGCGACCTTCGTGCCGGCGGTGGTAACAGCGCCGCCTCCGGAACCCGCGCCGACGCGTCCGGCACAGCCGCGGAAGCGGAAGACGGCCCGAGACGCCGGCGTGATCGAGCTTGAGATCGACGGCATCGCCATGCGGGTCGGCCGGGGAGCCGACGCCAGGACGGTTGCGGCGGTGATCCGTGCGCTGAAGGCAACGTCGTGATCGGGCCGACGGGCGCCGTCAAGGTCATGGTGGCGACGAAGCCGGTGGACTTCCGTAAGGGTGCGGAGGGGCGGGCCGCGCTGGTGCGCAAGACGATGGGCGCCGATCCGTTCAGCGGCACGGTCTATGTCTTCCGGGCAAAACGATCGGATCGAATCAAGCTGATCTTCTGGGACGGCACCGGCGTCTGCCTCTATGCGAAGCGGCTGGAGGATGGCGAGTTCCGCTGGCCGAAAGTGCAAGATGGCGTGATGCGGCTGACGGCCGCTCAGTTGTCGGCGCTGCTCGAGGGGCTGGATTGGCGGCGGGTCCATGAAGCCCGCCGGACGCTCGCTCCGGTGCAGGCGGGCTGATCCGCGACCAAGTGAATCAGCCTGGATTCCGCTGTCGCCCGGAACTGGCGAATATGGTCTGATCCGACCATGGCGATGACGGCGGACCAGCTTCCCGACGATCCGGACCTGCTGAAGGCGATGGTCCTGGCGCGCGATGTCGAGAATGCTCGCCTGACCCAGATCATCAAGGAATTGCAACGCCACCGCTTCGGCCGCCGGGCCGAGAGCCTGCCTGACGATCAACTGCTCCTTGGCCTCGATGAGGCCGAGCAGATCGAGGCGGCCGGCGAGGAAGAGGCCGAACGTGCCGATCCGGCCGCACGCAAGGAGCGCACCGCAAAGCGGCGGGCGAACCGGGGTGCGCTGCCGCCGCATCTGCCGCGCATCGAGATGGTTGTCGACATCGAGGACCATGCCTGCCCATGCTGCCGCAACGGACTGCATCGCATCGGCGAAGACGTCAGCGAGCGGCTCGACATCGTGCCGGCGCAACTACGCGTGATCGTCGTGCGCCGGCCCAAATACGCTTGCCGCGCCTGCGAGGACGTGGTCGTGCAGGCACCGGCGCCTGCCCGGCTGATCGAGGGTGGGCTGCCGACCGAGGCAACGGTTGCCCAGGTGCTGGTCTCCAAATATGTGGATCACCTGCCGCTTTATCGCCAGGCGCAGATCTACGCCCGGCAAGGCATCAACCTGGATCGCTCCACGCTCGCCGACTGGGTTGGCCGCGCGGCCTGGCATCTGCGCCCGTGCACGAGCGGTTGCTGGAGAAGCTGAAGGCCTCGCCCAAGCTCTTCGCTGACGAGACCACGGCGCCGGTGCTCGATCCCGGCCGCGGCAAGATCAAGACCGGCCAGCTCTGGGCCTACGCCCGCGATGACCGGCCATGGGACGGGAGCGACCCGCCGGGTGTCGCCTATGTCTATGCGCCGGACCGCAAGGCCGAGCGGCCGATCGCTCATCTGGCAGGTTTTGCCGGAATCCTGCAGGTCGACGGATATGGTGGCTATCGGATCCTCGCCGACAAGAGCGGCGCAACGCTCGCCTTCTGCTGGGCACACGTGCGCCGGCGCTTCTACGAGCTCGCCGCAGCCGGTCCGGCGCCGATCGCCAGCGAGGCGCTCCGGCGCATCGCAGACCTCTATCACGTCGAGGACGACATCCGCGGCCAGCCGGCAGACGCACGTCTTGCCGTGCGCCAGGAAAGGAGCCGGCCGAGCTTGAGCCGTGGTTGCGCGAAAAGCTCGGCCTGATCAGCCAGAAGACGAAGCTCGCCGAGGCGATCCGCTACACGCTCTCCCGATGGGAAGGATTGTCGCGCTTCCTCGATGACGGGCGCATCGAGCTCGACTCCAATACCGTCGAGCGGTCAATCCGCCCAATTGCCCTCAACCGCAAGAACGCGCTCTTCGCTGGCTCCGACGGCGGCGCCGAGCACTGGGCCATCATTGCCTCGCTGATCGAGACCTGCAAGCTGAACGATGTCGAGCCGCTCGGCTACCTGGTGGACGTGCTTACCCGGATCGTCAGCGGCCACCCAAACAGCCAGATCGACGACCTCCTGCCTTGGGCCTACATCGCCGCTCCCGAGCTTAAGGCCGTGGCCTGAGAACACCGCTTACCGTGTTGGCGTGCTGCTTACGACCAGACCTGCTCGTCACCAGCGGCCCGGATTGGACCGACATAGACTGGAACTTCTGCTTATGGTTGTGAGGCCGGAAGATGGATGATGCCCTGCGCAGAGCGGATACTGCAGGCGTTCCGACATATTTGCGACAGTTGGTGGGGGAAGACCCCCAGGTGCCTTACGCCTACGCAGGAAACGTCGACACATCCTCACAGTTGCGCCGTTAAGATGTGGATGAATCGCTGTCTATCAACCCAAGTTCTTTGAACACCGGCAGAGCAGCTACGGCTGCGGAGTTTGCGGCCGGAAAGCCGGCATAGATCGCGGTATGAGTGATGAGCTCGCTGATCTCATCCGCCGTCAATCCGTTGGCCAAGCCGAGCTCAAGATGCAGTCTCAGTTGTTCTGTTTGCCGCAAACATATAAGCGCTGCGATCGTGACAAGGCTGCGATCCCGCTTGGCAAGTTCTGGTCGCTCCCAAATGTCCGGGTAGACAACCTCCTCAATAAGGACAATCAGCTTGGGCACAACCGGTCTTGTTTGCTCGCGCGTCGATTTTTTCGGCGGCATTCCGTATCCTTCTTTGGACTACATCAACAGGCAACGAAGCACCTGAAATTCGTTGCGACAGTCCGCCTTCCGCTCGGAAGAAACTCTCGCTCCACTGAGCCGACAAAACATACAAAGCGAATCCCAATTCGAGTCCGCTTCCACTTGCGTTTCCGCAGTGCCGTACGCAGCGACCGATTCTGACACGTTTTGCTGCCGAAAATTGATTGTCATTCAGAGAGATAGATTGATGATCACAGCGGATGGCTTGGCGGTTCGCGACGGACGTTGCTGAGCCCACACGTCATTTCACGATGCACAATGCTGTTCCAACGACGGCCAACCGACCGCGTACTACCATTTAAAAACCGTCCAAACCCCAGGCGTCGCGGCTTTACGGTCTTGAACCCCGCCGGGTCTGAGGCTGCATCGACGTTCCTGCGAAACGTTTTGCCGTCGAACACAGACAAGCCCCTAATATCGCTAGTCAACGCCTCAGGAGCAGCCAGCCCACCTTTAAGTCGGATAGCAGCTGACGATATTGTTTAGCACAGAGCGTGCATGGTCGAACGTTGAGGTGCTGCTCGGCATAGGCCCAAACGGACTTCAATCGTGATGAAGTACTGGGCGGTGTTGTCAAATACCACGGGCCTTGATGCCCGGCTTGGACCCGCCCGAACGGTCAGATCGTTAAATCAGCTAGCCTCTGGATCACAGCGTGATACAGTTCCGTTGGCTCGATATCCCTACTTCGCTCGTCCAGAAGGCATAGCTCCCCGGCCCGCCGAACATCGCCGTCGGTCAGGTTTCTGAATTTCGCTATGACCTCCTCCTCAGACAGCCCATGCTCGGCAGCATCAACAATGCTGTTACTGTTGACGGGGATCGACAATATTCGATCACTCGTAGTGAACACCTGAATCCTGCAACTCGTCTCCTTGCGGTATTCAATTTTCGGCGCAGGCATGCTTTTCTCAGCCAGTACCCACTGGGGGCCCGGATCGATCCCCTCCATTTGACACCTGAACATCGCTGGCAGGCTGAACGCGACATCTGCAGTACCCAACAGCGCTTCAACGCAGAACTTTTCAATATCGGGCGTTGCCGAAACGACAACCTTCTTTACGTTGTCTCCAGGCTCCAACCGCTCCAACAGAGTGGCAAAAGATTTGAGGTATGGCTGCGTCCACCAGCAGCCCGGAAAACGCTTAAAACCGGTCCGCAGGACGGCTGTCTTCTGCTCGAACAGCCTGTCGTCAAGCCCCCAACGGTCCGAGCCAATCATTCTCCAGAGACCGTTATTACCTTGGAGCGGTGAGGTGGCGCCTGTTTGCCCCTCTTCCGCCAGATGAATGGCAAGAACTGCCCCCGCGGCGATCCAACCCACATTGTTCTTCATGCTGGGCACAGGGCGCTCATACCATTTGGCCGTGTAAGGAATAACGGTGTGCGCAACGGCCACGCCAATTAACCGATCGACGTCCTTCGCGTCATACCCCAATGCGCAGGCCGCACCAATCGATGCGGCCACCGTGTCCAAGTTGCCGACTGATCGGACGAGTGCGGCATGTTCAGGCGTCGGATCCGACGCGCCGCACAGGATGCCATGTGCTTCATAACCAGCAGCTATGCCTCTTAAGACCTGATCAAGTGTCAGCTTCCTTTCAACACCGACTGCCAACAGCGTCGCCACAATGGGCCCACCGGGGTGTCCATAAAAACTATCGTCAAAGTCCATTGCAATTGCGGCTTGCCCATAGAGATACGCAATCAGAAATGGAGAAAGCTCGGGATCTGCGCCAGTTCCGGATAGTGACCGCAGCATGCCAGCCGCAGACTGCTTGAAATGCGGAAGCACGAGTCCTCCGGAAAAACTTGCGAGGCTGTCGAGAAGACAAAGTTGGGTCCTTTTCAAGACCGCTTCATCCCAACCGCCATCCCGAAACATCAGAACGCGCTTGATCAGCCTTCCAGCGTCAGATTCTTGAAGCAAAATGATCGCCTTTCAACAGGTTGAGCCCAGTAGGCGACGGGATTGAATGGGCTACCCCGCTCTCCAACAGCAAAAACCGTTAATGTCCCGCCGAAGATCAACGCCTGAGCGTACACTGCTTTTTCCGCGACCGATCCGTGTCGGGATGACTGAAGAGATGCAAAGCTCGATAGCTCAAATCGTGTCAGCCACCAACAACCGCCGGCTATGGGCCTCGAAGCAGGTATTGGCCTTGTTAGCTAATGTTTGACACGAGTATTTGACGCAAGAGAAATTTGGATTTTCGATTATTCATTTGAAATAGGCATCAATTGCGACACCAACGAGATGAACGGCCCCTCTTTGTCGGAGGCTCCAACTCCTGAGTAGGATGGAGCATCTCGAGGCGAGACGACGAAACAAGTATACTTCCGAGGTCCGCGACCTCCATCCGGGAGGCAAAAGTCTCGGGCATATCGGTCATTAGTTCGCAAAGGAAATGGTTACTCGCGCCGATAGCGAAGCAGACCGCAAACTCGAATATTGGAGTTGCCATATAGCATTCCGCGCTGCTCTCGGTCTAAGGGGCTTCAATGTCAGGCGTGCGGACTTGCGATGGATCGCCACGCTGCAAAGTGCCAGCCCCCTCTTCAAAAGCTGCGTGCGCGCAGCGATCCTGACCGCCCTTACGCCATTTCGTCAACACGACATACAACAGAGGGCATCTGATGGTGGCGATGGGATGGCTAGATATGCAGCCACACTTCAGCTTCTTTACCGCGCTGACTTCAATTGCCAACGGAATGCTTCGACCTGCCGCACGTCTGACCCCCTTGGTATAACTTTTCGGAAACCCCCGGCAAAAAAAAGGACTTTGACCTAATATCGCCGCTCTTCCTAGCATCGCACCAATGCAAGGAGATCGAAATGAGTCAGGCGGACATCATTGTTGTCGGTGCAGGGATAGCTGGCGCAGCAATCGCGTTCGGACTTGCCCAAAAAGGGCTGAGAGTGCTCGTTCTCGATGGCCAGCGCGGGGACTTTCGTGCCTCCCGAGCCAACTTCGGTCTCATTTGGGTTCAGAGTAAAGGCCTAGGCTTTCCTGCATATCAAACAATCACAAAAAAGAGTTCAGCCGATTGGGCCAATTTCGCGGCGAGAATTCATGATGCCAGTGGAATGAAACTGCCTCTGGAGCAGAATGGGGGCTTGGCATTTTGTCTTGGCGAAGCCGATTGGGAAAAACGCAAAACTATCAACGACGCCCTTGACGCACAACAACCCGCGAATGAGCAGAGCACTGAAATGCTCGATAGAGTGGCCCTTGAAAAACTCTTGCCAGCTGTCCGCTTGGGCGACGAAGTGGTAGGGGCAAGCTTCGGTTTCATGGACGGCGTCGTCAATCCATTAGAGCTTTTGTCTGCTCTACATGTCGCGACCAGAAACCTCGGCGGCGAGTTGCACTTTCAGTCGCCTGTCAATTCCATTGTTCCACGCCAACATGGCTTCAAAGTTGAAACCGCGAAACAATCATTCGAAGCCGAAAAACTCGTTCTGGCGGCCGGCCTAGCCACTCCGGCTCTGGCTGCCCATCTCGATATGCATGTTCCTATCAGGCCACAACGTGGACAGATTTTGGTTACCGAGCGGGCAGTTCCCTTTCTACCTTTACCTGCGAGCGGCCTGCGCCAAACTGCCGAAGGCACAGTGATGATCGGTGTAACCAATGAGGATGTGGGTTTCGACACATCAACTACAGCCGAAGGGGCAGCAAAAATGGCGCGCAAGGCTATCAAAATCGTACCGGCGCTCGAGCAGGCAAGACTTATAAGACAATGGGCAGGGTTGCGGGTGTTATCGCCCGACGGTGGCCCCATCTACGTTCAGTCGGAAAAATATCCCGGCGCTTTTGCCGCTACCTGTCATTCCGGCGTCACGCTGGCGGCATTTCACGCCAACCAGCTGTGCGACAGTATTGCCACGGGCCAAATGACCGCGGCGCTTACCGCCTTTTCTCCGGAGAGATTCAGTGTTCAGAAGGTTGCCTAAGCTCGATTGTCCGATGGTGGCAGTCACAGTAGACGGACAAGCTATCGAAGCAATTGAAGGTGAGATGGTTGCAGGTCTGCTGGCGCGCATTGACCCCTTTTTTGCCAGGACCAATCCTGTGAATGGAGACCGCCGGGCACCCTATTGCATGATGGGGGTTTGCTTCGAATGTCTCGTGAAAATTGACGGAAAAGGCTCCGTTCAGTCCTGTTTCGTCCAAGTGCGGGAAGGGATGAGAATTGAACGCCAGCACGGTCCGCTAGAGATGCAGTCATGAAAACCCACTACGATGTCATTGTGATAGGTGGCGGCCCCGCTGGGATGTCAGGTGCAATCGCGGCGTCTGAAGCAGGGCTTTCCGTCCTACTAATCGATGAGCAAAACGCGTTGGGGGGCCAGATTTGGCGTAGCGTTGAACGCAATGTTAATGAAAATTCTGCTGCGGCTTTGGGGCCTGACTATCTAAAAGGCAACAAGCTCGCCAAGAGGGTTCACGCAAGCACGGTGGAACTGTGTCTCGGCGCGCAAGTTTGGCAGGTCGAGGATGGGTTCAAGGTCTTTCTTAGTATCGACGGAGAAGCGAAAAGTTTGACCGCGCACGCCATGCTGATGGCCACTGGCGCCCAGGAAAGGCCGAACCCATTCCCGGGCTGGACCTTGCCTGGCGTGATGACCGTCGGTGCGGCGCAGATTCTCGTCAAAAATTCGGCCGCTATTCCCGCAGAGCCGGTTTGGATAGCCGGCTCTGGCCCCTTGCCTTTACTGTACATGTCGCAGTTATTGGACTGTGGTGGCAAGATTGCTGGCTATATTAATACCGCCCCCAAACACAATTTTTGGCGCGCCGTGCCATTTTTTCCAACGGCTCTTTTGGCCCCCAAGGGTTTGGTAAAGGGTGCTGGTTGGCTTCTGAAACTGCGGCGCTCTGGTGTGCCGCTCTATACAGGCGCCTCATGCCTTGAAGCGCTTGGGCAGGACAGATTGGACACAGTCCGGTTTAAGAAGGCCAATGGTGAAACTGTTGAAGCCCCGGCTCGCTTGCTGCTTACACATGAAGGTGTGGTCCCAAGCATTCATTTCGCGCGAGCGATGGGATGTGAGATGGAATGGGACAACGCTCAATTGTGTTTTCTGCCCAAGCTGAACATGTGGGGTGAAACTTCGCTTACCAACCTGTTCATCGCCGGTGATAGCGGAGGCATAGGCGGAGCCGACGCAGCCGTGGAACTTGGCACAATAGCAGGACATGGTATAGCGCTCAAACTGGCTGCCATCAGCCAAGCTACCGCGCAGCAAAATGCGGCCACGGCCCGCCACCGTCTTCGGCCGCTGCTTGCCATGAGACCATTCCTTGACGCGCTTTATAGGCCCCGCTCGGAAATTTTCACGCCTACAGATGAAACACTGGTGTGCCGTTGTGAATGCAAAACAGCAGGGCAGATTCGTGCGGCAGCGAGGAATGGCGACGCCGATTCAACTCAAGTAAAAGCCGCCACCCGCGCCGGGATGGGGCCGTGCCAAGGCAGACAATGCGGGTACACAGTCACCGCACTAATTGCCGAAACGCACAAGTTGCCCATGGGATCAGTTGAATTCTTCAACATTCGCCCTCCCCTCAAACCTGTGGTGCTTGGAGAGTTAGCAAGCCTGGAGAAAGACGGGGCGTCTTCATGATTTCAGTTCTTCGCTCTCGGCGCCGGTCTCGCTTGCACCTGCTGAAACAACCGGGTCCATGTCTCTAGATGTTGGCTCCGCCTGCGGAAGAAGGACATTGAGAGTTGAGCCGAATTGCCAGCCAAAAATGTCGAGGACAGTATGAAATTGGGAATTGCAGGAGCGGGTGCGGTCGCCATGGGCTATGCGGCACTAGCACTGACGAATGGCCATTCTGCAAGCGTGTGGTCTCCGTCGGGATTTCGTACTGAAGCACTGCGTGCCAACTCGCCGCTGATCGTAACAGGGGCAATCAACGGCGACTTCCACCCAGGAGTTTGTACGAGTGTGGCAGAATTAGCCGAGTTCGATGTCATCGTGCTCGCGCTACCTGCCTATGGTTACCGGCACGTTCTGGATAGCCTAGTCCCTCACATCGAATCTCGACATACCGTCATTATCAGCGGCCACCTTTCCTTCGCGGCCTTGTATCTTGCCAAAGCTCTGGCCCATTGCGGCATACAGATCCCCGTTGTGGTGTGGAATACCTCCGTCCTCACGTCGAAAGCCCAATCGCCAAATCAGATACGCATAGGGGCAATCCGGTCGAAGGTTGATATTGCCACGGTGCCGGTGCGACTTGGGGACAAGGCCTTGGCGCTGTGTGTCGAGCTCTTTGGCGACAGGTTCGTACCAAAGGATGATCTTCTCACGATCGCCCTAAGCAATCTTAACCCCCAAAACCACATGGGCATAGCGCTATGCAACTTGGCCCGAATCGAGCGCGGCGAAGCCTGGGGACAAAACTCAAATATTACTCCCGCGGTCGGGAGATTGTTGGAGGCGTTGGACCGAGAACGTGTCGCGATCGCAGCGGCTTTCGGGAAGAAAGTCCGGACGATTGCCGACCATTACTCGATGTCCTTCGACGTCACGGGCGACTCTGTGGCAGCGATGTCCGAGAAACTGGTGGAGCGTGGGAGCGATCCGATGGGCCCTCGCGATGCCGATACCCGCTATGTGCTTGAGGACGTCCCGTTCGGGCTGGTGCCGACGCTGCTGCTGGCGGAAATGGTCAACGTTGATGCACCACTGCATCAGAGCGGGATCGCGCTCCTCAGTGCATGCTACGGCCGCGACTTCTCGAAGGATAATGATCTCCTCCCTGCTCTCTCTCAGCCTAATGCCGCGTCTCTCATAAACCTTGCGGTTGAAGGGTATAGCATCGACCGGGCGGTGCAGCAGGGCTCTCGCGCATCAAAACCGGAGGTCATCGGAGCGCACAAAGATCACTCGTGAACGAGTAGCGCCGGCACAGGACGGTGGGGCAGCAGCGGCTGGAGCCCGAAACACCAATCTCGCTATCACGGACAAACCATCCAGAGGCGGATTGATAGTCACTTGGAGAAGGTATCACTTAGGTCAACTATGTTTTTGTCCGTCTTCGACATCTTCAAGATCGGCATCGGCCCCTCAAGCTCCCATACCATGGGTCCCCATGATCGCTGGCAATCGGTTCCTAGATCACCTTCAGTCTGATGATCGGCCGCGCCCAGCGGCAGCGCAAGTTAAGACGCTGAAGGTCAGCCTGCATGGCTCGCTCGCTTTCACGGGCGTTGGTCACGGGACAGGTCGCGCCATAGTTCTCGGACTGACGGGCGAGGAGCCTTCATCCGTCGATCCAGATAGAATCGACGAGATCGTAGCGAGCGTGGAGCGAGACGGTCATGTTCGACCTCCCGGCCATCCAGCGTATCAGTTCCAGCCGAAAAGAGATTTGGTGTTTGACAGGAAGCGGCCGCTTCCGGGGCACGCCAATGGGATGAGCTTTGCCGGGTTCGATCGCAATGGACGAATTCTAACGGAAAAAATTTACTACTCGATCGGTGGTGGATTCGTGGTCAGCGAAGATGAGCTTGCCAAGATGCGAGCCAAGAGGGCCACGGCAAGCGAGACTATAGTGCCTTACCCGTTCTCCTCGGCACAGGAGATGCTGGATATGGTCCGTCGTTCAAATCTCACCATAGCTCAGATGAAGCGCGCTAATGAGTTAACAAAAAGAAGCACGCACGATGTCGACGCTGACATGGACCGCATCTGGGCAGCTATGAAAAGCTGCATTGAGCGTGGTCTTCGGAGTGACGGAGCCATGCCTGGTGGACTGAATGTGAGACGTCGAGCCATGGCGATCCATGACAAATTGAAAGCTGAAACGCTCAGCACCGCCTAAACCCAGTTCTAACCAACGACTGGCTTAGCGTGTACGCGATGGCCGTCAACGAGGAGAACGCAGGTGGTGGACGCATCGGCACCGCTCCCACGAATGGGGCAGCAGGCGTAATCCCGGCTACGATCCGCTACTATCTGCACTTTCACGACGAAACTTCCAAGGAAGACGTACGTACGTTTCTTCTGACCGCGGCGGCAATCGGCGGGATCATAAAGCACAACGCTTCGATTTCCGGCGCTGAGGTCGGCTGCCAAGGTGAAGTAGGATCGGCCGCTGCAATGGCTGCCGCCGGCCTCGCCGCCGTGATGGGCGGCTCACCCGAGCAGATCGAAAATGCAGCGGAGATCGCACTCGAACACCATCTCGGCATGACATGCGATCCTGTCGCGGGTCTAGTTCAGGTGCCATGCATCGAGCGCAACGCGTTGGGCGCAGTCAAAGCAGTAACGGCCGCATCTTTGGCCATCAAGTCCGACGGCACCCATTTCGTATCGCTCGACGCTTGCATCGAGACGATGCGTCAAACTGGTGCTGATATGAACGACAAATACAAGGAGACCTCCACGGGTGGTCTCGCCGTGAACATAGTCGAATGTTAAAGAACTAAAGCCTGAGTGCCGCAGCAGCTATTCATCGATCATCAGTTCACCCAAATCCGTCCGGAACCCTCAAAGGAAACGCCCAGCTAACTAAGCCTAATTTGAGCGACCCGAGAGATAGGTGACGATTTGTACCGGACACATGGGTAACACTTTTCGGTTTGCGGGAGGTGTTGATGCCGTGGAAGGAGTGTTCGGTGATGGACGAGCGGTTCGTTTCGTCGGCCGTCTTCTGGACGGTGAAGGCATGAGCGATGTGTGCCGGGCTTTCGGGATTTCCCGCAAGACCGGCTACAAGATCTGGGGCCGCTACCGGCAGGAGGGACTGGAGGCGCTCACCGATCGGTCTCGGCGGCCGGTGCGCTACGCCAACCAGTTGCCCGAGCAGATCGAGCGGCTGATCGTGGAGAGCAAGAAGGATAAGCCACACTGGGGGGCCTGCAAGATCAGGGAGTTGCTGGTCAGGAAGCTGGCTGGCGACGTGCGTATTCCGGCCAGGAGAACGTTCCATGCCGTGCTCGACCGTCACGGCCTTGTGAGCCGGGCCCGCAAGAGGCGAAGAGCGAACAAGGCCGAGGGAACGCCGCTGTCGCAGGCCGCTCTTCCCAACGATCTGTAGTGCGCCCCTGACCATCACTGACCAGGTCTCGCGCTATCTGCTTGCCTGCGAAGTCCTTGCATCGACCAAGGAGACGCCGGTCATCGAAGCCTTCGTCCGCCTCTTCAAGGAGCGCGGCCTGCCCGACGCCATCAGAAGCGACAACGGACTGCCCTTCGCCAGCCCCAACGGGCTTTACAATCTGTCCAAGCTGTCGGTGTTCTGGCTCAGGCTCGGCATAAGGCTCGAGCGTATCAAGCCCGGCTGCCCGCAAGAGAACGGTCGCCACGAACGTATGCACCGGACCCTGAAGCAGGAGACGGCTCGGCCCCCGGGCATGAACATTCTTCAGCAACAGGACCGCTAACGGCCGCACGAGGCGCTCGGCATGAGGACGCCGGGCGAAGTCTATACCCCCTCGTCAAGACCCTACCAAGGCCTGACGGAGCTCGACTATCCCTTCCATGACAGGGACATCCTCGTCACCGCCTGTGGCCGCATCTGCATGCTCAGAAAGAAGATCAATATCTCGACGGTGCTCGCCGGTCACAGGCTCGGGATCAAGGAGGTCGACGATGGCATTTGGCTTTTAAGCTTCATGCACTATGATCTGGGATATATCGACCTCGAACAGAGGACATTGCAGACAATCGACAACCCGTTCGGCACGAGGTTGTCACCCATGTCTTAGGTACGATCTGTTACCTATGTCTCAGGGTCGTACAATTGGCTTTATGGCTAGGTCAGCAGGATTTGAACCCGGGACCTACAAGTTATCAAATTCTCTTTCCGCCGTAGGGGCACGACACTAGGCAAGCGTCATTTTTGCTACGAAACAAATCATCTATTGCCGCCACGGACATACCATAGTCGCCCGCCTTATCCGCGTGGTGCCGTCTGCTTCAATTGAACCTGCACCGGTTCGATCAATCACTGGAATTGCAATTCGCCGTCGATCGGCAGACCTACATTCAGCCGATTGCCGCCGTATCCCTGTCATTGCACCACTCCTCTCGCCAGCCACTTCCATGATCGGCCGGTACTGGCGATGCTAGAGCAGTGATCCAAGAAGCTCAGGAGTGGCCACGATGGAGAACCGAATGTATTTGACAGCGGAGGAAGTTGCGGCGCGATATCGTGAAGCGATTAGCGTGGGTACCCTCCGAAATTGGCGTGCGATGCGTGTGGGCCCACCATTTGTCAAAATCGGAAAAGCTGTCCTCTACCCACTCGAAGCGCTAAATGATTGGGACAGGAAGCACACCGTGACCTGTCGTGATTCAAATAGTCCAATCGTTAGGAAACCATTGGAGCCGTGATTGTCACGGTCAGGCATTCACTACCGCTCCCAAACAACGTCGCCACTAGAAATTTTAGGCCATAAAAAGTCTTGTAATTTCATGCAGTTAATTGTAATACTTAGACTGATCCACAACCATCCATCGGGCGATCCCGCGCCCTCGTCGGCAGACATTCAAATGACCCGCCAGATCGCCGACATCGCCAAGCCGCTGGGCATAACCGTTCACGACCACATCATCGTGGGCAAATCGACCCACACCTCCTTGCGTGGCATGAAGCTGTTTTGAGAACAGGTTGACGGCCTGATTTCGCGAAACGAGAGCCCCGTTCGGGTCTAGAGCGTGTCCAGATAAAGTGGATACCACTTTATCGGTTCGGACACGCGACAAAACAAAGGTTTAGAGACAAGGATTTGATTCAATCAAATCCTGAACGGCTCTAGCCGAACTTGTTCAGCACTTCGAAATTGGCCTGCAGCCAGAACGCCATACGGGTGAAATTGCCGGTCAGGAAAAGAACACCGACCACCACCAGCAGCGCGCCCATGACCTTTTCGACGGTTCCCAGATGCTTTTTGAACCCCTCGAAGAAAGACAGGAATGGTCCCAATGCCAGAGCCGCGAGAATGAAGGGTACGCCCAGCCCGGCTGAATAGACGGCAAGCAAAGAGGCGCCCTCCCATGCGGTCTGCTGGTTTGCCGCCACGGTCAGGATTGCGGCCAGCATCGGGCCGATGCATGGCGTCCAGCCAATGGCGAAGGCCAGGCCAAGCAGGAATCCGCCCAGCGGCCCACTGGCCATTTTCGGCCCCTCGAAGCGGAACTGGCGGTAGAGCCAGGAAATCCGCAACACGCCGAGAAAATGCAGCCCCATGATGATGATGGCGACGCCGGCCAGCGGCATGAGAACGGGCAGCGCGCGTCGCAGGGCTTGTCCGAAAAAGGTAGCCGTCGCCCCGAAAGCGATGAAGACCAGCGAAAAGCCGAGCACGAAAGCCAGCGCCGTAATCAGCGTCCGGCCATAAAGCCTGCCGCCCGCCACGCCCTCTTCGCGCAGCCGCTCGAAAGTGGCGCCCGACATATAGGAGAGATAGGCTGGCACCAGCGGCAATACGCAGGGGCTGAGAAAGCTCAGTATCCCGGCCCCGAAAACCGCTGGCAATCCGAATCCGAACATTTCCGCTCCCGAAAACCAATGCCGGACTTGTAACGGTGTGCGTCTGGAGCGCAATGGCTCGTTTTGTCTCATCGCGACGTTTTGATGATCCATGGCGATCCGCCGTGTTTCCAGCTAGCATGGCAAAAAAGGCGACGGAGAGGTCGGCATGCGCATCATTGTATTGACCGGCCTCGCCATGCTGGCCTTTGCGGCCAACTCGGTTCTCGCGCGCCTCGCGCTGTCAGACGGCACCATCGACGCGGCGAGCTACACGGGCATAAGGCTGCTCGCCGGCGCCGCTCTGCTCTGTCTCCTGCTTTTTTTGGGGCCGGGCGCGACCGGCGCCCGCAGGATGGGTGGCAGCTGGGCCGGCGCTGCCGCATTGCTGGGCTATGCCCTTGCCTTTTCGGTGGCCTATCTCATGCTCGGTGCCGGCCTGGGGGCGCTAATCCTGTTTGCCAGCGTTCAGATGAGCATGCTCGGCTGGGCTGTCATCAAGGGTGACCGGCCCGGCCCCATCGAATGGCTCGGGATCGGGCTGGCGATCGCATCGCTCGTCTATCTGGTTTCTCCGGGGCTCACTGCACCCCATCCGTTCGGAACCGCCTTGATGGCGCTGGCGGGGGCGTCCTGGGCTGTTTATTCGCTGATCGGCCGCGGGTCCCGGTCGCCACTTGGAGATACCACCGGCAATTTCGTGCGCTGCGCGCCCATTGCCATCGGCCTGGTGGGCATCGGACTTTGGACGACGCCGGTTGCACCGACCGGGGTCGCTTATGCCATAGCCTCCGGCGCCATTGCCTCCGGTCTTGGCTATGCTGTCTGGTATATGGCCCTGCCCGCGCTCTCGCGCGTGCAGGCTTCGACGGTGCAACTGACAGTTCCCGCGATTGCCGCCACCGGCGGCGTGCTCTTTATCGGCGAGACGATTACGCTGCGGCTCGCGCTCGCCTCGACCGGCATTCTCGGCGGCGTGGCCATTGCGCTTTTGGCGGCCGAGCGCCGCAAGCGGTGAGCAATCCGGCCGATCATACCTTTTGGGACTAGGATTCCTGCCCCCGCCATACTAACAAGCCTGCCAACTGACCATTATCCGGGGTTCGCCGTGACCAGCCATCCCATCAAGATCGCCCCCTCCATCCTCTCTGCCGATTTCTCCCGGCTGGGAGACGAAGTCCGCGCCATCGACAAGGGCGGATGCGATTGGGTGCATGTGGACGTGATGGACGGCCATTTCGTGCCCAACATCTCCATCGGCCCCTTGATCGTCGAGGCGATCCGCCCGGTGACCGACAAAGTTCTCGACGTGCATCTGATGATCGCCCCGGTCGATCCCTATATCGAAGCCTTCGCCAAAGCCGGTTCCGATATCATCACTATCCATGCCGAAGCCGGCCCCCATCTCGACCGCTCGCTTCAGGCCATCAAGGGTCTGGGCAAGAAGGCAGGCGTGGCGCTCAATCCGGCCACCCCTGTTTCGGCTATCCAGCACGTGATCGACAGGCTCGACCTCATATTGATCATGAGCGTCAATCCCGGTTTCGGCGGTCAGGCCTTCATTCCCGAGGCCATCGCCAAGGTGGAACAGGCAAAGGCCCTGATCGGTGGCCGCGCTATCGAGATCGAGGTCGATGGCGGCGTCGATCCTTCCAATGCCGGTGCCCTTGCCAAAGCCGGGGCCAGCGCACTGGTCGCGGGCTCCGCCGTTTACAAGGGCAATGACGCTGCCACCTATGCTCCCCGCATCAAGGCCATCCGCGACGCCGCGATGGCCCGGTAATCTGAATCAATCTTTGAACGACGGACCCTAAGCCCATGATCCCGCGCTATTCCCGCCAGCAGATGGTCGACATCTGGTCACCCGAGACCAAGTTCAAGATCTGGTTCGAAATCGAAGCGCACGCCACAACCGCGCAAGCCAAACTCGGCGTCGTGCCGCAGGCGTCGGCCGATGAAATCTGGGCCAAGGGCAAGGACGCAAAATTCGACGTTGACCGCATCGACGAGATCGAACGCGAGGTCAAGCACGACGTTATCGCGTTCCTGACCCACCTCGCCGAAATCGTCGGCCCCGAGGCCCGCTTTGTCCACCAGGGCATGACCTCGTCCGACGTGCTCGACACCACGCTTTCGGTCCAACTCGCCCGCGCCGCCGATCTGCTGCTCGCCGATCTCGACGCCCTGCTCGCCGCGCTCAAAAAGCGCGCTTATGAACACAAGAACACCATTACGATCGGGCGCAGCCACGGCATCCACGCAGAGCCGACCACCTTTGGGGTCAAGCTCGCACAGGCCTACGCCGAATTTTCCCGTTGCCGCGAGCGGCTGGTCAACGCCCGCGCCGAAATCGCCACATGCGCCATTTCCGGCGCCGTTGGTTCATTCGCCAATATCGACCCGTCGGTGGAAGAATACGTCGCCGAGCAGATGGGCCTTACCGTCGAACCCGTCTCGACCCAGGTCATCCCGCGCGACCGCCACGCCATGTATTTCGCGACGCTGGGCGTCATCGCCTCGTCCATTGAGCGCCTGGCCACCGAAATCCGCCACCTCCAGCGCACCGAAGTGCTCGAGGCCGAGGAGTTTTTCTCCAAGGGCCAGAAGGGCTCGTCGGCCATGCCGCATAAGCGCAATCCGGTGCTGACCGAAAACCTCACGGGCCTCGCCCGCCTCGTGCGTGGCATGGTGACCCCGGCGCTGGAAAATGTCGCCCTCTGGCACGAGCGCGACATCTCGCACTCCTCGGTCGAACGCATGATCGGGCCGGACGCCACCGTGACCCTCGACTTCGCCCTGGCACGCCTGACCAACGTCATCGAAAATCTCGTGGTCTATCCCGAGAACATGAAGGCCAACATGGACAAGCTCGGCGGCCTGCACAATTCGCAGCGCTTCCTGCTCGCCCTGACCCAGGCCGGCATGAGCCGCGAGGAAAGCTATTCGGCCGTGCAGCGCAACGCCATGAAGGTCTGGCGCGGCGAAGGCAAATTCCCCGATTTCCTGAAAGCCGATCCCGACGTTTCGGCAAAGCTCAGCGACCAGCAGATCGATGCCAGCTTTGACGACGCCTATCACCTCAAGCACGTGGATACGATTTTTAGGCGTGTGTTCGGCGAGTAGCACTCAACGATAGTCCCGCCACGTCCGGGGATTCTCCTTCGGTTCCAACCCGACATCCACCCGCAGCGAGTCGGGCACCTCTTGTGCCCGGCCGTTCCCGGTCCTTCTCGCGAAAGCCGGAACGGTCCTGAGAAAAGCCCGGATCGTTCTCGCCCGTAAGCCGGTCGCTACACCCCTGTGCTCCAGTCTCCATTCAGTCATCTTTACCGCTCTCCGTTGGAGAAAGAACATAACAGAAACATCCTGACAGCCCGTGTCAGTAGCGTCACGCGATCCGGCACAATTGAAACCCTTTCCGCAATGCAACCGCCCCCTTGCGCTGCTGACCGAAATCCACCAAGTAATCGTGTTATGAAAACCGCAGACGCCGACATTCTCATCGTTCCTGGTTTGGGTCATTCCGGCCCCGGCCACTGGCAGCACCGCTGGGTCGAAAAGATCCGCAACGCAAAATTCGTCGAGCAGGACGAATGGGATGCCCCCACCCTCGCCGGCTGGCTTGAAACCCTCGAACGCGAGATCATGATGGCCACGCGCCCCGTGGTGCTGGTCGGCCATTCGCTCGGCGTTCAGACCATCGTTGCCGCGAGCCAGACCCAGGCCGATACCAAGGTCAAGGGCGCCTTTCTCGTTGCCCCGCCCGATGTCGATGAGCACCCCGACGTTCCCGCCGAAACCTCGCCTTTTCGCGGCCTGTCATCCGATCCGCTCCGCTTCCCCTCGATGCTGGTTGCGTCCTCGAACGATCCCTATTGCAGCGTCGAGCGCGCCGCCGAATTTGCGGCCTGCTGGGGATCCGATTTCCACATAGCCGGCGACGTCGGCCACATTAATATCGAGTCCGGGCACGGTCCCTGGCCCGAAGGGCTGTTAATGTTCACGCGCCTGATGAGCAGGATATAGCACTTCACCAAGGCCCCCTCACCCGCCGCTTCGCGTCCTCCCCCAAAGGGAGAGGTCAACTGTGGCGCCCGCGGTTTCCCACCTCTCCCTTTGGGGGAGAGGTCGGGTTGCGCAGCGAGCCGGGTGAGGGGGCCTTCCACCGCGCCTGCCGGTAGGACCAGATCGCCTTATCCAACCTCCTCTGCCCTCTCGGTCATGATCGCGTCGATCAGCCCCCATTCCTTGCCCTCCTGCGGCGTCATGAACCGGTCTCGATCGAGGGTCTTTTCGACCTCCTCATAGCTGCGCCCGCAATGTTTGGCGTAAAGCTCGATCATCCGCTTCTTGGTGCGCTGCATTTCGTCCGAATGGATCAGCATGTCGCTCGCCTGCCCCTGAAACCCGCCCAGCGGTTGGTGCACATGCAGGCTGGCATTGGGCAACGCGGCCCGAAACCCGGCTTGCCCGCCCATCAGCAGGAACGATCCCATCGACCGCGCCGTACCCATGCACAGCGTATGCACCGGCGAGCGGATGAACTGCATGGTGTCGTACATGGCGAGCCCACTGGTCACCACCCCGCCATAGGAATTGATGTACATCTGGATCGGCTTTTTCGAGTTCTCGCCCTCGAGAAACAAAAGCTGTGCACAGACCAGCGAGGCCATCGCATCGTTGATCTCGCCATTGACGAAAACAATCCGCTCACGCAGCAGGCGCGAATAGATGTCGAACGACCGTTCGCCGCGCTGGGACTGCTCGACCACCATGGGGACGAGTTGCATCGTGTCGCGCATGGGCGACCTCCATTGCTTGGAAGAGATTGAGAGTTGAAACGGTTTGGCTTAGGCGGCCAGCATCATCGTTTCGCCATTCGTATTGGCTGCGGCCGGCACCTGGACCACGAGGCGCTGAATGATCTCGAGCCGCGTGCCTCCCGCACCATCGGCGGCAATCTGGAAGGTCACCACACTTTCCTCATGCGGTGGCAGGCTGTCGCGCATGCGATAGCTCACGGCGGTCCCCTCCTCGACCGCCACCGGCTCGTCCTGCGCAAGATCGGCACCCGGCAGCCAGCGCTCGCGGTACTGGGCGATGGACACCGCCCGCCAGACCTTTTCGGGCGGCGCATCGAAGCTGAATTCCATCTCGATCGTCTCGCTCATTGGTCCATCTCCCTCAAAACCTCATCAAGTTCGGCCATCCGGCTGGGCCAATAGGCCCGGTAGCGCGTCAGCCAGATCCCGATCCGCCCGATACCGGCCGGATCGACTTCGTAGTTGACGAACCGGCCCTCCCGCTGCTGACGAACCAGCCCCGCGCCGACCAGCACGCCCAGATGCTGGCTCATGGCGGGCTGGCTGATGCCAAACCCCTCGCGCAGGCCGCTGGCATTGGACGGACCGCTGGCCAGCCGCTCGAAAATGGCGCGCCGTGTGGGATCGGCCAGCGCCCTGAAAAGAGAATCGTCGTCCATGCAAACAGATAAGCATACACTTATCTGTTGTGCAACAAAAAACCCCGCGCCGAACACGCGGGGTTGTTCCCGGCCCGGCCGGTCAGCTCAACCGTTCAAGCCTTCGCTTCTTGATGAGGTTCTTGTAGTCCCACTGGACCGTGCGCGATTCCTCGAGCCACTGCGCCAGCAAGGCTTCGTCGACCTCTTGTGCCCGCGTGAAGCGCGCTTCGGCCGCCTTGAAAGTCCCCTCGGGCGCCAGTCCCGACGTCTTAAAGGATTGCCCGCTCCAGAACAGCAACCGCACGCAATGCTTGAGCTTGCTGTAGCCAACGATCGGGTTTCCATCCAGAAACCACACAGGATGGGCGTGCCAGATCTTGCTTTCGGCCTCCGGCAGCACGCGGTCGATGACCCCGCGTAAGCGGTCGCAGATCGTGCGGTCCTCCTCGGCGAGGACCGCGTGATAAGCGGCAATGCTTTCGTGCTTGATGCCTTTCATGACACCGTCCGTTCGGGCCCGGGCCCTATGCTTCGGCCAGCACCTCGGCGCGCGCCTGGATATCGAATTGGGCGATCTTGGCCTCGATCGCCTTTTCATCGATCTCGATATTGTTGGCGTCGAAATCGGCCTTGATCTTCCGCACAACGTCGGCCGGCCCCGCCTCGGTCATATCGACGGCGATCACTTCGGCGACGTAATTGGCAATCGCATCCGCGTCGGTCACGTCCATTTCAGCGCAGGCCCAGTATGCCAGATGCTTGTTGCGGCGCGCTTCGGCCTTGAACCGCAGCGATGCATCATGGGCGAATTTGGCTTCCTCGCCTCTCTCACGTTCGTCGAATGAAGACATTCTCCAGTCCCTCGGCTTGTTTGTTTTACGGTGCTGCCCGCCATGCGCGGTTTCAGGGTTCAATTAGGCGGTATCGGGCCTGAAATCAACTTGCTGCGCTGCCACATGGCGCCTGTGTTAAACCTTACCGCAGTTTTTGCGCAACAGGTGGTGGAATCGCGATATGTAGGGCGTAAATGGTATGGCCTTGCCCATGAAAGGGCTTGCATTGGCTACCCAAAAAGGCGCATGAGTGCGCCCAAATTCCGACCCGCTTAAACACGCAATCTACGGGGCACCGTCGAAATGAACCGTCGTCGCAAGATCTATGAAGGCAAGGCCAAGGTGCTCTACGAGGGCCCCGAGCCGGGCACGCTGATCCAGCACTTCAAGGACGACGCCACCGCCGGCAATGGCGCCAAGCACGAGATCATCGACGGCAAGGGCGTGCTCAACAACCGGATTTCCGAATACATCTTCACCAAGCTCAACACGCTTGGCATCCCCACCCATTTCGTGCGCCGCATCAACATGCGCGAACAGCTGATCCGCGAAGTCGAGATCATTCCCATCGAAGTGGTGGTTCGCAACGTGGCGGCCGGCTCGCTGTGCAAGCGGCTCGGCCTTGAATCGGGCACCCAGCTCCCCCGCTCGATCATCGAATTCTATTACAAGGACGATGCGCTGGGCGACCCCATGGTGTCCGAAGAGCACATCACCGCTTTCGGCTGGGCCAATCCCCAGGAGCTCGACGACATCATGGCGCTCGCCGTCCGCGTCAACGATTTCCTGACCGGCCTGTTCATGGGCGTCGGCATCCAGCTCGTCGATTTCAAGATCGAGTGCGGACGCCTCTATGAGGGTGACCTCATGCGCATCGTGCTTGCCGACGAGATTTCGCCCGACAATTGCCGGCTCTGGGACGTCAAGACCCGCAACAAGCTCGACAAGGACCGCTTCCGCGAGGATCTCGGCGGGCTCGTCGATGCCTACCGCGAAGTCGCCCAGCGCCTCGGCATCCTTGTCGAAGCCGACAATGCCCTGACCACCGGCCCCCGGCTGGTTCAGTAAACCTAGAGTTCCTGGGATAAGCGGGCACCGCTTACCCGGTTCGGAAACAAGATAACAAATTTCATTCCGCTCAACCAAAAGGCCAAACGGATCGTCATGAAAGCCCGCGTCATCGTCACCTTGAAAACTGGTGTTCTGGACCCCCAGGGACAGGCCATCGAAGGTTCACTCGAAGGTCTCGGCTTTGCCGGCGTCGAGTCCGTCCGACAAGGCAAAGTCTTCGATCTGGAACTTTCGGCCACCGATCCCGTTAGTGCCAAGACGGAAATCGAAAGAATGTGCGAAAAGCTTCTCGCCAACACCGTGATCGAAAATTACGCCGTAGAGATCATCGGTTAACCTCTCCCATTTAATTTGAATTGTGCGCAGTTTGCCGCGTCCGCGCGCCATGGAGTATGCCTTGAAATGCTGAAGACCGTTTCCCTTTCGGCCCTGTTCTTTCTTGCCATCGGTGTGATGGTTGCCGCCTACGGCACCGTCCCGGTCGTCTGAACAACCCAATCGCCTCCGGCGACACTATTTTTTCGAAAAGGCCGGGCCACCGCTCCGGCCTTTTCGCATTCTTAACCACGCTTTCACTTGTAATCATTGCTGAAAGGCCCCGTTCAGCCCGCTGAACTATGATCGCCCCCGAATTACTGCCGGGGACGCGACATGACCGACACTGCCGAACAACGCCACGCCTGGGTCGATGTGGCCAAGGGCCTATCCATCATTCTCGTTTTGATGATGCACTCCACCTACGGCGTGGGCGAAGCGACAGAACGGGTCGGCTTCATGCACTATATCCTCGGTTTCGCCACCCCGTTCCGCATGCCCGAATTCTTCCTCGTCTCGGGCTTGTTCCTATCCGCCGTCATCGCTCGGCCCTGGCGCAGTTTCACCGACCGTCGCGTCGTCCACTACCTTTATTTCTATGTGCTGTGGGCCCTGATCCTGATCGCCTTCAAGCATCTGATCGTCGAGCGCGACCCGGCCGGCACGCTCGCCCTGATGGCCAGCGCCATCTACGAGCCCTATTCCATCCTGTGGTTCATCTACGCGCTGGCGGTTTACGGCCTGATCGCCAAGCTGCTTTTTCAGTTGCGCGTGCCCCATATCGCCGTGTTGATCGTTGCCGCGCTCGCGTCGATCGCCCCGGTCGCAACGCCGGTGTCCATCGTCAATTACGTGGCCGAGTACTTCGTCTATTTCTATGCCGGCTACGCGCTTGCTCCAGCCATCTTCAAGCTGGCCCAATGGACCCAAACCCATCCGGCGCTCGCCGTTGCAGGGCTTGCCGCCTGGGCACTTGCCAATGGCGCACTGGTCTTTTCGCCGGGGCATTCGGTGACCTATGGCCTCGTGACAAGCGGCGTCGATCACATTCCGGGCGCCCATTTCATCATGGCCATGGCCGGCGCCACCGCCATCTGCGCGGCCTCTGTGCTGCTCGCGCGCCTTGCCGCCATGGACTGGCTGCGCTGGGTCGGCGCCCATTCCATCGTCATCTATCTCAGCTTCGTCATCCCCATGGGCAGTTTCCGCACGGTGCTGTTGCGCTTTGTGCCCCAAATCGATGCCGGGATCGCCAGCCTCGCCTGCCTGATCGTCGCAATCGTGTGCCCGCTCATCCTCTACTGGATCATTTCCAAAACCGGGTTCGGCAAATTCCTCTTCGAACGCCCCGCCTGGGCGCATCTCCCCGGCGCGCCGGGGAGCCGCTGGCGCACACGGCCCGCCGTGGCACCGGCGGAATAGTAGACGCCAAGAATTCCAGCTCGCTCTTTACCTCTCCCTTGGGGGAGAGGTCGGATTGCGCAGCAAGCCGGGCGAGGGGGCCTTGCCTCGAGCACCGAGCTTGCCTCGACGCCCCCTCACCCGCCGCTTCGCGTCGACCTCTCCCCCCAAGGGAGAGGTGGGCCCAGCCCTCCCGACATGCGGCATCTAAACCCCGGTTCGTCATTTGTGCAGTGGCCAACTCCCACGGGACCATCCGCAGCATTGCATAAATCCATCCCCTCCCCAGATTCTCCTTGCATTTTGCGGCCAGAATCCCGACAAGGCGCCAATCCGGTTCAGCCCCCAAATTGCAAGAAGCGAGACGTAGCGCGATGAAGTCCGCAGTCGTTGTCTTTCCCGGCCTCAACCGCGAACGCGACATGATCGCGGCGCTGACAAAGATCAGCGGCACCCCGCCGGCCGTGGTCTGGCACAAGGATGCCGAGCTGCCCGACGTCGACCTGATCGTCATTCCCGGCGGCTTTTCCTATGGCGATTATCTGCGCTGCGGAGCGATCGCCGCCCGTTCGCCCATGATGGACATCATCCGCGAGCGCGCCGAAAAGGGCGTTCACGTCCTGGGCGTCTGCAACGGCTTTCAGATCCTGACCGAAGCCGGGCTGCTCCCCGGTGCCCTGATGCGCAATGCTTCGCTCAAATTCGTCTGCCGCGAGGTCAACCTCGAAGTCGCCAACGCCAACACACCCTTCTCGCGCCACTACCAACAGGGCCAGGTGTTCCGCTGCCCGGTCGCCCACCATGACGGCAACTATTTCGCCGACAACGACACGATCAGCGCTCTTGAGGATAACGGCCAGGTCGTCTTCCGCTATACCGCCGAAACCAACCCCAATGGCTCGATCAACAATATCGCCGGCATCACCAACACCCGCGGCAACGTGCTCGGCATGATGCCCCACCCCGAAAACCTCATCGAGCCCGCCCATGGCGGCGAGGATGGCAGGCCCATGTTCGCCGGGCTGCTCGGCTTGCCTGCATGAACTGGACCGGTCAAACGCTCCTTGCGGCAATCGGGCTGGCCAACGGCCTGTTCGGAATAGGCCTGCAATGGTCGCTGTCCATGCCCGCACTCCAGGCGACCGGGCACAATTTCCTGGCCGCCAACATCCATTTCCTGAGCTATCTGACCATCCTGTCCAACACCGGCCTGGTGCTCGTCTATGCCGGAGCCTTGTTCCCGGCGAGAGGCCTTGCCTGGGCCCGGCACCCGGTCATGGGCGGCATGATGGCAGGCGTTATCGCGCTCGTGTTGATTTTCTATCATTTCCTTTTGGCGCCGCTTCAGGATTTCGAAGGTCCGCATCTGCTCGCAACCACGCTCCTCCACTATGTCGCGCCGACCCTCTATCTTGTCTGGTGGGTCGCCTTTGTGCCCCATGGCCGCCTTGTCTGGCGCAATCTGCCCCTGATGCTGGTCCCGACCCTTGTCTATTTCCTCTATACCCTTGCCAGAGGCGCCCTCGTGGCCGAATACCCTTATCCGCCGCTCGATGTGGTGGCGCTCGGGTATGAACGCGTTTTCATGAACGCATTCTTGGTTGCGCTGGGCCTGGCGGTCCTCTGCGCCCTTTCAATCCTCATCGATCGTCTGCTTGGACGAAATCAACCGATCGCGCCCTGATCCCGAACCGTTCCAGAAATCACCCCGACATGACTCTTCGCAACGACATCGAAATCACCCCCGAACTCGTCGCCAATCATGGTCTCAAGCCCGACGAATACCAGAAAATTCTCGACCTGATAGGGCGCGAACCGACCTTCACCGAGCTTGGCATCTTCTCGGCAATGTGGAACGAGCATTGCTCCTACAAGAGCTCGAAAAAATGGCTCAAGACCCTGCCGACCAAGGGCCCGCGCGTGCTCCAGGGTCCGGGCGAAAACGCCGGTGTGGTCGATATCGGTGACGGGCAGGCTGTGGTGTTCAAGATGGAATCCCACAACCACCCGTCCTTTATCGAGCCCTATCAGGGCGCGGCGACCGGCGTCGGCGGCATCCTGCGCGACGTCTTCACAATGGGCGCGCGCCCCATCGCGGCGATGAACGCCCTGCGCTTTGGCGAGCCCGACCATGAAAAGACAAAGCACCTCGTTTCCGGCGTGGTCGCCGGTGTCGGCGGCTATGGCAATTCCTTCGGCGTGCCGACCGTGGGCGGGGAAGTCCAGTTCGACGCCCGCTACAATGGCAATATTCTCGTCAACGCCTTCGCGGCCGGGCTTGCCGATGCCGACAAGATCTTCCTCTCCGAGGCCAAGGGCGTCGGCCTGCCCGTCGTTTATCTCGGCGCCAAGACCGGGCGCGACGGCGTCGGCGGCGCCACCATGGCTTCGGCCGAATTCGGCGACGACATCGAGGAAAAGCGCCCCACCGTTCAGGTCGGCGATCCTTTCACCGAAAAGCGCCTGCTCGAAGCCTGCCTCGAACTGATGAAGACCGACGCGGTCATCGCCATTCAGGACATGGGAGCTGCGGGCCTCACCTGCTCGGCGGTCGAGATGGGTGCCAAGGGCGACCTTGGCATCGAACTCAATCTCGATGCCGTTCCGGTCCGCGAAGAGCGCATGACGCCCTATGAGATGATGCTCTCGGAATCCCAGGAGCGCATGCTCATGGTCCTCCATCCCGAAAAGGAAGCTCAGGCCCGTGCCGTGTTCGAGAAGTGGGAACTCGATTTCGCCACCGTCGGCAAGACCACCGACGATTTGCGCTTCCGCGTTCTGTTCCAGGGCGATGAAGTCGCCAACCTTCCCATCAAGGAGCTGGGCGACGAGGCCCCCGCATACGACCGCCCCTGGGTTGCCCCAACCCTGCCCGAACGGCTCGATCCCGCCTCCGTGCCCGATGCGGATGTGGCAGACGCCCTTCTGGCCCTGCTCGGTTCGGCCAATCATTCCTCGCGCCGCTGGGTCTATGAGCAATACGACACCCTCATCCAGGGCAACTCGCTCCAGACGCCGGGCGGAGATGGCGGCGTGGTGCGCGTCGAGGGCCATCCCACCAAGGCGCTGGCCTTCTCCTCGGACGTCAACCCGCGCTATTGCGAGGCTGACCCCTATGAGGGCGGCAAGCAGGCCGTCGCCGAATGCTGGCGCAACCTGATCGCCACCGGCGCTGAGCCGCTCGCTGCCACCGACAACCTCAATTTCGGCAATCCCGAACGTCCCGAAATCATGGGGCAGATCGTCCACGCCATCAAAGGCATCGGCGAAGCCTGCACCGCACTCGATTTCCCAATCGTTTCGGGCAATGTCTCGCTCTACAACGAAACCAATGGCCGCGGCATCCTGCCCACGCCCACCATTGCCGGCGTCGGGTTGATCGAGGATCACGCCAAAATGGCCCGCGCCGGGTTCGGCCGCGAAGGCGATGTGATCGTCCTGATCGGCGCACCGGAAAACTGGGGCACTCATCTGGGTCAGTCGGCCTATCTGCGTGATGTTCTGGGCCGCCGCGAAGGCACGGCGCCTCACGTCGATCTCGATCACGAGAAAAAGGCGGGACGTTTCGTCCTCTCGCTGATCCGTGATGGCAAAGTCCGCTCGGCCCACGACCTGTCCGATGGCGGCCTCGCTCTGGGCGTCGCCGAAGCGGCGATCAGATCGGGCGTTGGCGCGGAAATCGCCGCACCAGGCCAGGAAACCCTCGCCACCTGGTTCGGCGAAGATCAGGGCCGCTACATCGTCACGGCGTCAGCCGACGCGGCCGAAGAAATCGTGGCCACCTCGCCCGTTTCAGCAGCCATTATCGGCACGACGGGCGGCGACACCTTGAAGCTGGGCGGCAGCCGGGCCATATCGCTTGAAGACCTCAATGCCGCTTACGAAGGCTGGTTTCCCGCCTTCATGGGCGCTACAATAAACTAGTTTCCGGCGCGCTCAGCAAAGCGCGACAACAAAGAGAGTGCCTCACATGCCGATGGATGCAGCCGAAATCGAAAGCCTCATCAAACAGGCTCTGCCCGATGCTAAGGTTGATATCCGCGACCTGGCCGGCGATGGCGACCACTACGCCGCCACAGTCACGTCCGAGCAATTTCGCGGAAAATCCCGCGTGCAGCAGCACCAGCTGGTCTATCAGGCGCTCAAGGGCAATATGGGCGGCGAATTGCACGCACTGGCGCTGACCACGAACGCACCCGATTGAGCCTGAAATGAGCCTGCGCGACAGCCTCGATCTCATCAAGGCCGTCAATCCCGAAGGCGGCTACGCCGTTCTCGAAAACGAGATCATGGGCGAGCGCGCCGCCTCGCTTGGTGCCGCCGAACAGCGGGTCGCAAAAGCCGTGGCAGCCTACAATTCCGCCACGCCCGGCCAACGCTCCGAACAGCTCGCTGCCGCGCAAAATGCCGTATGGGCCTATTTCGTCCAGCGTGAGCTGTGCGGCTTCAAGCGACACCAGGACGTGATCGCCGCCTTCGCCATTCCGCGCGCGGTGCTCAACGGGCTCGGCGCCGTTCGCCAATGATTGAAGACGGTGACCTCGACACGGCCACCATCATCCCCTATCTATCGGGAAACGCCGATCAACGCCCCGAACCTCCCCCAACGGGCCGAAAGGACATTTGTGATGAGCGACATCAACGCATTTATCGACGAGCAGGTGAAGTCAAATGACGTCTTCCTGTTCATGAAGGGCACGCCCGATTTCCCTCAGTGCGGGTTTTCGGGACAGGTCGTCCAGATTCTGAGCTATCTCGGCGTCGATTACAAATCCGCCAACGTCCTTGAGACCGACGAGTTGCGTCAGGGTATCAAGGATTATTCCAACTGGCCAACCATCCCCCAGCTTTACGTGAAGGGCGAATTCGTCGGCGGTTGCGACATCATCCGCGAGATGTTCCAGGCTGGCGAGCTTCAGGCTCATTTCGAAAACGCCGGCATTCCGGTCAAGCAGACCGCCTGACCGGCTCATCGCCGCCGACCGTCCAAAGCCCCCGGAGATCCCTGGGGGCTTTTTTTCGCCCAGGCCCGGGATCAATCATATTGATCGCACCCATCGCGCTTTTTCGTTTGTGGCATGCGTGAAAGTCTTTATCGTCCCCCGACGATAAAAGCGGGACTTAGACCATGTCGACTATCACCTCGGGCCGTGCCCTGCCGGTTTCCTTGCCGGTCATCATCATTGCCGGCTGTTTCATCGCCATGGTCACCTTCGGCGCCCGCTCGACCTCGGGCATCTTCCTTTTGCCGATGACCGAGGATCTTGGCTGGTCGCGCGAGGGCTTTGCCATGGCGCTGGCCATCCAGAACCTTGTCTGGGGCATAACCCAGCCTTTCGCGGGCGGCATGGCCGACAAGTTCGGCACCGGCCGCGTGCTGGCGGCCGGCGCGCTGGTCTATGCGCTTGGCTTGTTCCTGTGGTCGATCACGCCAACCGAGGGCATCTTCATGCTCACCGGTGGCGTGCTGATGGGGGTCGGCATCGGCACGGCTTCATTCGGTGTGGTTATGGCCGCCTTCGGCCGCGCCGTCCCGCCGGAAAAGCGGTCTTTCGCTTTCGGCATCGCCACCGCCGCCTCGTCCATGGGCCAGTTCGTTTTCGCCCCGCTCGGTCAGGCGTTCATTTCAAATTTCGGCTGGCAGACGGCCCTGGTCTATCTCGGCCTCATCATCCTCATGGTCGTCCCGCTTTCGACAATGCTGCGCGGCCAGACCCAAAGCACGCCCGGCGATGCCGACATGCCGTTCATGCAGGCGCTGTCAAAGGCGCTCGGCCATGGCTCCTATCGCCTGCTGGTCGTCGGGTTTTTCGTCTGCGGCTTTCACCTGGCCTTCATCACCGTCCACTTTCCCGCCTTCCTCGTTCAGTGCGGTCTGACCCCGGAAGCCAGTTCATGGGCGCTCGGCCTGATCGGACTGTTTAACGTCGTGGGTTCGCTGCTGGCCGGCTGGCTGGGCGATAGGCTGCCCAAGCAGATCCTGCTTTCGATCATCTACTTCCTGCGCGCCGTGGGCACCGCCGCTTTCCTGCTCCTGCCGATCACCGAGGTCAGCGCCTATATCTACGCGGCAACGCTGGGCATGCTCTGGCTGGCCACTGTGCCGCTTACGGCCGGGCTGGTCAGCCTGTTCTTTGGTCCGCGCTATATGGGCATGCTCTATGGCGTGGCCTTCCTCTCCCACCAGATCGGCTCGTTCTTCGGCGTCTGGCTCGGCGGCCTGTCCTACGACATGACCGGCGATTACTATGCCGTCTGGTATCTGGGCATCATCATCGGCCTGCTTTCGGCCGCGATTCATATCCCCATCAAGGAAGGCAAGGCTCCAGCCTTCATCGCCCCCCAACCCGCACTTTAGGGTTGCCAAACCCGACCGAGGGGTTCAAGCTTTACCAACAAGGCCGGGCCGACGAGTCCCGGCCTTGCCATTTCCAGGGTATCCCCATGACGACCACCACGACCGCGACCCGGGAAGTCTCCCGGCCAGAATTCATTGCCCTGATTGCAGGGCTGATGGCGCTCAATGCGTTGGCCATCGACGTGATGCTGCCCGCCCTGCCCTATATGGGCGAGGCACTGGGGGTCATGAACGAGAATGACCGCCATTTCGTTTTGACCGCCTATATGCTCGGTTTCGGCTTTGCCCAGCTCGCTTTCGGTCCGCTCTCGGACAGGTTCGGCCGTCGCGCGCCGCTGTTCGCGGGCCTTGTGGTATATGTCATCGCGGCCTTCGCGGCGGTCTTTTCCCCCAATTTCGCAACGCTTCTGGTATTGCGTTTCGTCCAGGGCATGGGGGCAGCCGGCACCCGCGTCATCGCCACCTCGGTGGTCCGTGACCGCTTTGGCGGCCGCGCCATGGCCGAGGTCATGTCGCTGGTCTTCATGGTCTTCATGATTATCCCGGTCATCGCCCCGGCCATCGGCCAGGTCATCCTTCTGACCGGGCCGTGGGAGTATATTTTCCTCTTCATGGCCGGGCTGGGCGTTGTCATCGCCATCTGGACATTCGCGCGCCTGCCCGAAACCCTGGCGCCGGAACACCGCCGCCCGCTGAACCCCGCCGTGGTCATCGACGGTTTCCGCATCGTTTTGTCCAACCGCATGGCAATCATGTACGGGCTGGCCGGCACCTTCATTTTCGGCGCCCTGTTCGGCTTCATCAACACGTCCCAGCAGATCTATGTCGGGGTCTATGATCTGGGAACCCTGTTTCCGCTCGCCTTCGCCTTCCAGGCATCGCTGATGTCGGTTTCCTCCTACACCAATTCGCGCATGGTGCGCCGCATGGGCATGCGCCGGCTCAGCCATGGCGCCATCCTGGTCTTCACCGGCATGAGCGCCATCTGGCTGGTTCTCTCGTTGACCACGCCCATGCCGCTGTGGCTGTTCATGACTTTGCTGTGCATCATCATGTTCATGTTCGGTTGGACGGCGTCGAACATGAACTCTCTGTCGATGGAGCCGCTTGGCGCCGTCGCGGGCACCGCATCATCGGTCTTCGGGTTCATCCAGACGGTGGGCGGCGCCATCCTCGGCACCATCACCGGCAGCTTTTTCAACGGCACTGTAACCCCGATCGCGGCCGGTTATTTCGTCCTCGGTCTCATGGCCATCGCCTGCGTGCTGATCGCCGAAAAGGGCAAGCTGTTCGGCGTCGGCGAGGAATACAAGGAAGGCGCCCCGGCGGTCGAAGCCCATTGACCTCTATAGGGTAAACACCTCGCGGCGCAGCTCGTCCCAGCTGTCCTTGCTGCCCGCCACCAAAAGCCCGCCCTCCAAATGGGCGGGCTTGTAGGCCGACCCGTCGAAATGGGCGACATGGGCGCCCGCCTCCGCCATCATCAGCGATCCCGCCGCGTGGTCCCAGGGCGTGAGCTTGTTGTACATCATGAAATTAAGGCTGCCGCCCGCGCCCAGCCGGTATTCGTGCCCGGCGCAGCGATAGGCCGCCAGCGTGTGGATTTTGGCGAGATTGGCCAGAATTTCTGCTCGCTTGTCCTGCGCGATGTAAGACGCCGAGGCGGTTCCCGCCATCTGGTCGAGCGGTACCGGATCGGCAAATTTCTGCGCCACCATGCGCCCATCGGGAAACACCTGAAAGCACCCGCAACCACGCTCGGTCATCACCCAGTCGTCACCCACCGGATCGTAGATCACCCCGGCAACCACTTCGCCCTTCTGGACCACCGCCGCCATCACGGCAAACAGTGGCAGTCCCGCAGCGAAATTCCACGTCCCATCCACCGGATCGACATAGATTACGGTTTCGTTCTCGAAATGGGTATCGAGCAGTTTGGGGTTGGCGGCCACAGCCTCCTCACCGATCACCACGGTCTGCGGCGAGGCCGATCTGATCGCCTCGGTGATAAACTTTTCCGACGCCACATCGGCTTCGGTCACCAGATCATGGACGTGCGATTTGGTGTGGATCGTGCCTTCGTCGAGCCGACGGAAGCGCGGCATGATTTCGGTCTTGGCGGCCTCGCGCAGGATGGCGGTCAAACGCTCGATATTCATTGATCCACCCTGGCCGCCAGCGCGGCGAAATCGAAAAGCTTGGGGTCCAGCATGTGGCTGGGATTGATATTGCCCAGCGCGCGGATCATCACATCCTTGCGCCCCGGCATCTTGCGCTCGAAATCGTCGAGCATCGCCTTCATCGCATTGCGTTGCAGCCCGTCCTGCGAGCCGCACAGGTCACAGGGGATGATGGGAAATTCCAGCGCTTCGGCAAATCGCGCCAGATCGGCCTCCGCGCACAGCGCCAGCGGCCGCAGCACTTCCACATCGCCCTCGTCATTGAGCAGTTTTGGCGGCATTGCCGCCAGCTTGCCGCCATGAAACAGGTTCATGAAGAAGGTTTCCAGAATATCCTCGCGGTGATGCCCCAAAACCAGCGCCGAACATCCCTCCTCACGCGCGATGCGGTAGAGGTGCCCCCGCCGCAATCGCGAACACAGCGAGCAATAGGTCGCGCCGGCGGGCAGCTTGTCGGTGACGATCGAATAGGTGTCCTGATACTCGATCCGGTGCGCGATGCCGTTGCTCTCGAGGAATTCGGGCAGGATGTGCTTGGGAAAGTTCGGCTGCCCCTGATCGAGATTGCACGCCAGAAGCTCGACCGGCAAAAGCCCGCGCCATTTGAGATCGAGCAGCACCGCCAGCAACCCGTAGCTGTCCTTGCCGCCCGACAGCGCCACCAGCCATTTGGTGCCCGGCCGCACCATCCCGTAAGTGTCCAGCGTCTCGCGGACCTGCCGGATCAGCCGCTTGCGCAGCTTGTTGAACTCCACCCCCGCCGGGGCATTGCGAAACAGCGTCGGGCAGGCTTCGTCGGTGTCGGCGATCGGTTCGGCAATGCTCATTTTGACCCTTCTCGCGCCAGACCGAGAGTGAAGCGCGGCGCATGCGTTTGATACATGCCGCCGGGGCGCGGGGAAAGGGGCGGGCCGCAATTTGACGGCGGCAGGCCGGGCGAAACCCAAAAGTTGGGTCACCCGGCCCAGTGACGCAGAACAAGGTTGCTTCGAACCCGTTCGAACCGAACCTGTCAGGAACCAATCTGCGATCCGGCTTGCACCTCCATATCGGTCAAGCATTGCCCATCGCTCAACACGCAGATACGCATTATTGTCAAAAACCGCTCAATTGCCTTCGATCGGCCCGAATCTGACCCCCGCACGCTCTTGCCTGCGCCAGATTCCCGGCCTTAGATCATCGTTCGCGGCCCGCAGCCAGAATGACGAGTCGCCGTCCTACACGGAGCGCGCAATGTTTCGATCCTTCTTTCCGGTCCCCAAGCTGTTTTTCTCGTCCCTTCTCGGCGTGATGATCCTCGCGATCATCGTGTGGTCGACGCTCGGACCGACGCTTCAACCCTATCTCAGCCTCGACCGGCTCATTCTTCCCCCCGCTTGCGCCCCGACCGAGCCGATAACGCCGCCGGGCGTTGGCGATACGGCCCAGGCCGTGCCCGGCGCCGAACTCACCGAGCCCGACCTCCCCGATTCCTCTATAACCCAGCCGGATGCACCCGCCGCCACCGAAGTGCGTTGCCTGCCGGAAGGCTCGTTCCTCACCGCTGAGCGCGTCTGGTTCTACCAGTACCTGCTCATGCTCTCCGTGGCATTTTGCGTGTTCTGGTACAATTTCAAGCGCAACGAATGGTACTGGTGGTCGGTGGTCAGCACGGTGGCGATCATGCTGCTGACCTATTTCAACGTCCAGGTCGACGCCTTCATCAACAACTGGCAGGGCCGCTTTTTCAACACGATGCAACAGGCACTGACCGAACCCGGCTCGGTAAGCCCCGAAGAGTTTTACGGCCAGATCATGGAAGCCTTCGTCGTCCTGATGCCCCGCATTATCGTCGCCGTAATCGTTGCCTTTTATACTGCGCACTATGTCTTTCGCTGGCGCAAGGCCATGAACTCCTACTACATGGCCTGGTGGCCCTCCATCCGCTCGACCGAAGGCGCCGCGCAGCGTGTACAGGAAGATACGATGCGCTTTGCCTCGATCACCGAGGATCTGGGCGTGGCCTTCCTCGACTCCCTGATTACGCTTGTCGTGTTCATCCCGCTCTTGTGGACTCTTTCACAAAACGTCACCTCGCTCCCCCTGATCGGTGACGTTCCGGGCAGCCTCGTCTGGGTGGCCCTGCTGTCGGCGGCCTTCGGCACAGTGCTCCTCGCGCTGGTCGGCATCAAGCTGCCGGGGCTCAATTTCGAGAACCAGAAGGTCGAGGCGGCCTACCGCAAGGAACTGGTCTATGGCGAGGACCACGAGGAATACGCCCAGCCGGCCACCTGGAAAGAGCTTTTCGCCAATGTACAGAAAAACTATTTCCGCCTCTACTGGCACTACACCTACTTCAACCTCGCCCGCTATGGTTACCTCAACCTGGCCGGCTACATCCCCCTGCTCGCCCTCTCGCCGTCCATTCTGGCCGGCGCGCTGACGTTGGGTCTGTACCAGCAGGTGCAGCAGGCGTTCGGCCAGGTGGCCTCCTCGTTCCAGTTTCTGGCCCGCGCCTGGTCCACGGTCATCGAACTGCTCTCGGTCCACAAGCGCCTTATGCACTTTGAAAGCCACATCCCGCGCGACCAGGAACCGATCAAGGAATCGGTGAGCGAATACGCAAACTGATAAAAAAAGGGCCGCCCACCGGGCGGCCCTTTTCTCGTTAAACTCTGTGGTTCGCTTAACGCGAATAGAATTCCACGACCAGGTTCGGTTCCATCTGCACCGGATAGGGCACATCGCCCAGGGCCGGAACGCGGACAAAGGTCGCGGTCATCTTGGAGTGGTCGGCATCGACGTAATCGGGCACGTCGCGCTCTGCGAGCTGAACGGCTTCGAGAACGATTGTGAGCTGCTTGGAGCGCTCACGGATCGAGATCACGTCGCCCGGCTGCACGTTGTAGCTCGGGATGTTGACGCGCTTGCCGTTGACCTGCACGTGGCCGTGGTTGACGAACTGACGGGCAGCAAACACGGTCGGCACGAACTTGGCGCGGTAAACGATGGCGTCCAGACGGCTTTCGAGAATGCCGATCAGGTTTTCGCCGGTGTCACCGCGACGACGGGCAGCTTCAGCGTAAACGCGCTTGAAGGCCTTCTCGGTGATCGAGCCGTAATAACCCTTCAGCTTCTGCTTGGCGCGCAGCTGAATACCGAAGTCGGAAAGCTTGCTCTTACGGCGCTGGCCGTGCTGGCCGGGGCCATAGGCGCGGGCGTTGAGCGGGGACTTCGGACGACCCCAGATATTTTCGCCCAAACGGCGATCGATTTTGTGCTTCTGCGAATGACGTTTCGACATCGCTTGTCCTTTCAAAACAAAGATAAAGACAGCGCCCTCCTCTGTCCCCTCTTGCGAGGCGACCGACAGACCGTGCGAAAAACGTGAATTCCAGGTCCGGCTCGAAAGCCGACCCCAAAACGCAAACCGACGGTCCCGGGTGCTTCCCGACAGGCCATGCCCGTTCAGGATGGCCGGTTTCTAGGGGGCAAAGCGCCTAAAGTCAAGCGCCCTGGCTCGCTCTGCGCTCGCGGTGAAACACATATAGTCCCGACGCCAGGATGATCGCCGTGCCCACCCAGGTCCACAGATCGGGAAAATCCCCGAACACGATATACCCCACGATCGTCGCCCCGATGATCTCGATATATTGGAACGGCGCCAGCGTCGAAGCCGGTGTACGCCGAAACGCTTCGGCAAACAGAAAGAAGGTGACGCCCGAGAACATGCCCATAAAGACCAGTTGCGCCCAGGGCCCGCCTGTATCGATGCCCCCCGAAATACTCACCAGTTCGAACTGGCCCAGCAGCGAAAAGCCGACCCCGATCAGCACCATGGCCACAAGCGAAAACCAGAACTGCATGGAAATGGCGTCCATGTGGCGGCCCAGTTTGCGCATGACAATCGCATTGGAGGCAAATCCGGTCGCGGCAATCAGCGGCAGAATCGAAGCCCAGCCGAAAATATCCCAGCTCGGCCGAATGACGACCACCGCCCCCACCAGCCCGACTGCCACCGCCACATAGCGTCGCCAGCCGGTCTTTTCTCCCAAGAGCAGGCTGGAGAGAACTGTCAGGATCAACGGCTCCACGAAAAAGATCGCAATGGCCGTGGCAATCGGCATGGTGACGAACGCGCCGATCAGCGATGACAGCACGATCGCCATGGTCGCGCCGCCCAGAAACACAAGTCCCCATGGTCCCCGCGCCAGCCGCCGCCGCATCACGACGATAAACAGCCCCAGCACCGTCATCTGGAACGTGAACCTCCAGAAGGCGATCTCGAACGGGCTGAGAACGCCCGTGAGGCTTTTCGACATCGCGTCGCTGATCGGCACAAGCAGAACCGCCGCGATCATGAACGCCATCCCGCTTTGCGGTGAACCGGCTCCAGCACTGGGAGCGGGCGATTGCGTGGCGACCATGACAGACCTGATTGAAAATACGGGAGGGGTTTGTGCCCCACCCTAGCGACGAGACCGGGGCGCGGCAACCTCGACCCTATTCTGCCTCGTCCTCATCCTTGTGGCGCGACGGATTGGGTCGTTCATGCCGCCGGTCCAGCGCCGCGACGATCCCGCGCAGCGTGCGCACCTCCTGGGCGTTGAACCCGCCGCGCGCGAACATGGCGCGAATATTGTTCATCATTCCGGGCCGCTTGGCCGGGGTCTTGAAAAACCCCGCCCGGTCCAGAGCTTCGCCCAATTGCTCGGTCATCGCCGCCAATTGCCCGCGTGGCGCCGGCTCACCTTCATCGGCCGAAAACGGCAATGGCTGATCCTTGAGCGCCGCGCGCCGCCATTCATAGGCCAGCACCAGCACCGCCTGCGCGATGTTGAGCGAGGCAAAGGCCGGTTCCACCGGCAGCGTCACGATGGCATCGGCCAGCGCCACCTCGTCATTGTTGAGCCCCCAGCGCTCGCGCCCGAACAGGATGCCCGCCTTCTGCCCGCCTCCGATATGGGCCGACAACTGGTCCGCCGCCGCATCCGGCCCGATCACCGGCTTGAACATTTCCCGGTTCCGCGCCGTCGTCGCCAGCACCAGATTGAGATCGGCCATCGCCTCGTTGAGCGTGTCGAAAACCCGCACCCGCTCGATCACCGGCAGCGCCTTGGCCGCCGAAGCGGTTGCCTTCTCATTGGGCCACCCGTCGCGCGGATTGACCAGCCGCAAATCCCAAAGCCCGAAATTGGCCATGGCGCGCGCCGCCGCCCCGATATTTTCGCCAAGCTGGGGCTCGACCAGAATGATCGCCGGCGTGGGCCGGAATGCGAACTCCTTGCTGCTGTCGGTCCCCGCCATCAGTTTGCCCCCCGCCCTGCGCGCCATTCGTCCTCGAGCATGGCGTAAACGAACTCCTGGTCCCATTCGCCCTTGAAAATTGCGTGCTCTCGGAAATGAGCCTCGCGCCGCATGCCCAGCTTTTCCATCACCCGCCATGAGCCGGCATTGCGCGCATCGCATCGCGCCGAAATCCTGTGCAGGCCGACCGCCTCGAAACCGATGGCCATAACGGCCCGCGCCGCCTCGGTCGTATAGCCCTGGCCCTGGAAAACCGGGTTCATCACATATCCGATCTGGCCCTGCCGCGCCGCGCGGTCCTCCAACATCAGCACGACATCGCCGATCAGTGCGCCGCTCGCCCTGAGAATGACGGCATATTGAAGCCCTTCGCTGTCCTGGCCCTGCCCGTCCATGGCGATCCAGCGCGGGATCAGTTCGCGCACCCGCTCCAGCGACCGTGGCTCCCACATGCAATAGCGGGCCACTTCCGCCAGCCCCTGATAGGCGGCGGCTGCCTCGGCGTCAGTGGGCTCGAACCGGCGCAAGGTCAGCCGCTCGGTCTCAAGGGGAAAAAAATTCATCAGCGTGACGCCCTTCAACTCTCTGGCCCGGCTCTACTGCGTGGCGTTGGCGATGGCAAGATTTGCGCTGGATTTGTCCGCGTGCTCGTGCCAGCTTTTGGCCATGCCGACACTGGACCTCGATGAGACCGCCTATTGCGCCTGCGGCGCCGTCAGCCTTCGGATCGAAGGCCCGGTCCTTTCGATGCTGGTCTGTTCGTGCCTCGATTGCCGCAAATCGACCGGCACCGGGCATTCGGCGGTCGTCCTGATGTCCACCGATGCGGTCGAGGTTTCCGGAGACGTAAAGGGACACGCCCGCCGGGCCGCTTCCGGTTCCGAAATCACCCGCAATTTTTGTCCCGTATGCGGCACCCCATTGTTCGCCGGGACCGCCCGCGCGCCCCTTCTGACCCTGATACCAGCCGGCCTGTTCGACCAGCCCGACTGGTTTGCGCCACGCCAGGCGATCTTCTCGCGGACCCATCTCGATTGGGACGTCCTCGACGAGGCGTTCCCGCACTATGACACCTATCGCGACAATGGAGGTTTTTGATGTTTGCAACCGGACGATGCCTGTGCGGAGCCATAAGCTTTTCGGTCGCCGAACCGCCGATCCGCACGGCCCAGTGCCATTGCGAGGATTGCCGGCGGCTGACCGGCACCGGCCACATCGTCCAGGCCTTTTTCAAGACCGAAGGTGTGACTGTCAGCGGACAGCCCGCCGTGTTCGAGAATATTGCCGATAGTGGTAGCAAACGCCGCCGCTCGTTCTGCCCTTCCTGCGGCTCCACTCTGTTTTCCGAACGCAACACCGCCCCGGGCGTCATCGGCATCGCCATAGGAGCGTTCGATAATTCTGACTGGTTCAGCCCCGGAATGGTGTTTTACACAAACCAGCGCCCGCAATGGGACCCTGAAGTGCCCGGCGTTCAGGCTCACGAGAAAATGTAGATGAGCCAGGCCGCAGACGATCTTGCCGACCGCATTCGCGAACGCCTTGCCCCCATTCCGGGGATCTCCGAGCAAAAAATGTTCGGCGGACGAGCGTTCATGCTCGACGGCAATATGGTCTGCGGCATCATGAAGAACGGAGCCCTGCTCGCCCGCGTCGGCAAGGACGGCTACGATGCCGCCCTCGCGCTTCCCGGCTGCCGGCCCATGACCATGGGCGCCAAAACCATGTCGGGCTTCGTTGAAGTCGATGGTGAAGTGCTCGAACCCGACAGCGGCCTCGCCCAATGGGTCGACCGCTGCCTGGCCTTCGCCGCCACCCTGCCCCCGAAATAGGTCAGACCCGCCCGAAAACCAGCGTCGCGTTGATGCCACCGAACCCGAACGAGTTCGACATCACATAGTCCACCTTTCGCGCGATGGGTTCATTGGGCACCAATTCGAAATCCCTGCCCTCGGGCACCGGATCGTCGAGATTGATCGTGGCGGGCAGCATCCCCTCACCCAGCGCCATCACCGAAAACATCGCCTCGATGGCACCCGCCGCGCCCAGAAGGTGCCCGGTCGACGACTTGGTCGACGAAATCGCCAGCGACTTGCCCCGATCGCCAAACACAGCGCCAATGCCCGCCAGTTCAGCGGCATCGCCCACCGGCGTCGAGGTTGCATGCGCGTTGATGTAGCCCACGGCATCGGGGGAAATGCCCGCCATTTTCAAAGCCTTGCGCATAGCCACCTGAGCGCCCGCGCCATCCGGCGACCCCGCCGTCAGGTGATAGGCGTCGGCCGAGGTGCCATAGCCCGCTACGACCGCAAGCGGCTTTGCCCCGCGCGCCCTGGCATGGCTGAGTTTTTCGATCACCAGCACCGCCGCCCCTTCGGCCAGCACGAACCCTGAGTGTCCGGTATCGAACGGCCGTGACGCCCTGTGCGGTTCATCATTGTAAGAAGAGGTGAGCGCGCGCGACGCGCCAAACCCGCCAATCGATATGGGATCGACCGACCCTTCGGCCCCACCCACGACAGCCACTTCGGCCTCCCCGGTCAGGATCAACCGCATGCCGTCGCCAATCGCCTGCGCCGATGCTGCGCACGCCGTCACCGGGGTTCCAATCGGCCCACGAAACCGATGCACTATCGAAATCCACCCCGCCGCCATATTGGCGAGGAACGAGGGCACGGTGAACGGCGAGAGCCGCCGCGGCCCCTTTTCGGCAATGGTGCGCGCCGCCTGCGCCATGACCGGCTCCCCGCCGACCCCGGACGCGATAATCGTCGCTGTCGCTTGCTGGCTTTCATCGTCCTGGGGGTGCCAGCCGGCCTGATCGAGCGCCTGCGCCGCCGCGGCCAGCCCATACTGGATGAAACGATCCATCTTCTTGATCTCCTTGGGCTCGATCCATTCGGCCGGATCGAACCCTTGGGGATCATTGGTCTTGTCCGGAACCAGCCCGGCGATGTGGGAGGCAAAGCCCGTCGTATCGAAGCGATCATTGCGCACGATCCCGCTCCTGCCCGCGAGAAGCCTTTCCCAATTGGTCGCAACGCCCACGCCGAGCGGAGACACCACTCCCATGCCGGTTATCACAACCGGATCATCGCTTTGCATCGAAAGTCTCCATCACTTGTTCTGGATTTATTTGCCGTTCACGCGTCCGCGTGGTCGCCCACCTCACCGGCGGTAAGCGCGCGCAACCCGCAAAGGAAGTCTTCAGCCCCCGGATCGGCCACCAGCGCGCGCAATTCGACTTGCGACTCCCGCCAGAGCGGCAGGATGTCATCAAGCAACGCCGCGCCGTCTTCGGTCAGTTCATAGTGTCGGACATTGCCCTTTTCCGGCCGCGCCGCGACCACCAGCCCGCGTTTGTTTAGCGGCTCGAGATTGCGCAGGAGCGTCGTCCGGTCCATCGAAATCCGGGCCGCCATCGAATTGACCGACATACGCGGCGAGTTCTTGACGGTCATCAGGACGGTGAACTGGATGACCGAAATTTCGAAGGGCCGAAGCACCTTGTCATACCGGCGCGTCAGCGCCCGGGCGGCCATCACTGTGTTGAGCACGAGGCAGTCGAAAAAGGCGAAGGTCATGGCGCCAAACTATAGTGTAATTACACATGTGTAAATACACTATACTGATGCCGTCGAACCCGCTGTCGCTCGGCAAGCCCCCCTTCGTGGCGAGAGACTTTGCGCCTTACCAATGCTCTGCTATAGGGACCGCGAACTTTGGCTGGCTCGTGCTGGCCGAACCGGATTTTTGCGCGCGAGGAGCACATATTTATGACCAAGATCAAAGTCGCCAATCCCGTCGTCGAACTCGACGGCGACGAGATGACACGCATCATCTGGCAGGCCATCAAAGACAAGCTCATCCACCCCTACCTCGACATCGATCTTGAATATTACGACCTCAGCGTCCAGAAGCGCGACGAAACCGACGACCAGATCACCGTTGACGCCGCCAACGCCATCAAGAAGCACGGCGTCGGCGTGAAATGCGCAACCATCACCCCCGATGAAGGCCGCGTCGAGGAGTTCGGTCTCAAGAAGATGTGGCGTTCGCCCAACGGCACCATCCGCAACATCCTGGGCGGCGTGATCTTCCGCGAGCCCATCATCTGCAAGAACGTGCCGCGTCTCGTTCCCGGCTGGACTCAGCCGATCATCGTGGGCCGTCACGCCTATGGCGATCAGTACCGCGCCACCGATTTCAAATTCCCCGGCAAGGGCAAGCTGTCCATCAAGTTCGTTGGTGAAGACGGCCAGGAGATCGAGCACGAAGTGTTCGATGCTCCCGCTTCGGGCGTGGCCATGGCCATGTACAACCTCGACGAGTCGATCCGCGATTTCGCCCGCGCCTCGCTCAACTACGCCCTCCAGCGCGGCGTCCCCTGCTACCTCTCGACCAAGAACACAATTCTCAAGGTCTATGACGGTCGCTTCAAGGATATCTTCCAGGAAATCTTTGACGCCGAGTTCAAGGAAAAATACGAAGCCAAGAAGATCTGGTACGAGCACCGCCTGATCGACGACATGGTCGCCGCCGCTCTCAAATGGTCCGGCGGCTACGTCTGGGCCTGCAAGAACTATGATGGCGACGTGCAGTCCGACATCGTTGCCCAGGGCTTCGGCTCGCTGGGCCTGATGACTTCGGTTCTCATGACCCCCGATGGGCAGACCGTCGAAGCCGAAGCGGCCCACGGCACCGTGACCCGGCACTACCGTCAGCACCAGCAGGGCAAGGAAACCTCGACCAATTCCACGGCCTCGATCTTCGCCTGGACCCGTGGCCTCGCCCACCGCGCCAAGCTCGATGGCAATGACGAGTTGGCAAAGTTTGCCTCGACCCTCGAAAAGGTCACCGTCGACACCATCGAACAAGGCAAGATGACCAAGGATCTGGCGCTTCTGGTCGGCCCCGATCAGCCCTGGCTCACCACCATGGGGTTCCTCGACGCCATCGATGCCAACCTCCAGAAGGCCATGGCGTAGGCCTCCCTCCCCTGCATCTACCGAGGCGGCCCCCAGGGCCGCTTCTTTTTTTGCCTGCGCCAAAGTCCTCGGCGATTTCGCTCGACGGCGCCCGGCATCCGTCATAAGAGCGAACCGGACTCCTCGCCCGAGAAGCGTTTCACGAGAGCTGGAATTTAACGATGCCAAGCGGCGTCCTCATCGCATTTGCCGCCTATGCCAGCTTTGCGTTTGGCGACGCGACGATAAAGAGCTTTGGCGGCACGATGTCTGTCTTCCAGATCGGCTTTTTCGTCACCCTGTTTTCCTTCGTCCCCGCCCTTCTCGTAAAGCCCCGTGGCGAGCGCTGGCGCGACGCCTTCAAGCTCACCCATGTCTGGCTCATGCAGCTGCGCGGCATCTGCGGCATCGTGTCGATGGTGATGGTCACCATCGCTTTCACGACAATCCCGCTCGCCGAAGTTTATGCGCTGGTCTTTCTCACCCCGATCATCGTGACCATTCTTTCGGTGGTGATCCTGCGCGAATCCATGACCCCGTCACGCTGGCTTGCCTTAGCCGTCGGCTTTATGGGCGTCATGCTGGTCGTCCGCCCCGGATTCCGCGCGCTCGAATTGGGTCACCTGACTGCCGCCTGCGCCGCTCTGTCCGCCTCGGTGGGCGCCATCGTGCTCAAGAAGGTTTCGTCCGCCGAGCGCCGCGTGTCGCTTCTGGGTGTGCTTTTGACCTATGCGCTGATCTTTAACGGCATCGCCATGATTCCCGATTTCACAGTCCCTTCGCTCGACCAGATCGGCAAGCTGCTGCTCATCGGGCTGTTCGGTGGCACCGGGCAATTGCTCATGATAGCGGCAACCCGCCGCGCCGCCGCCAACCAGATCGCCCCGACCCAGTACAGCCAGATCTTCTGGGCCATCGCGCTGGGCGGACTGTTCTACGGCGAATATCCCGACGCCGTTGCGATTGTTGGACTGGCGATTGTCGTTGCCGCCGGTATCGCGACCCCCGGTGTTGATGCCGCGCGGTCCATCCTCGGCGCCCGTCTGGCGCGCTTCGGGCGCCGGAAGCCAAAGCCGTTTCCTGACCCGAGCAAGCAAACGGCCGATCCCGAACAGGAACCGGCCGCCATCAAATGATCGTCTGACATACGCGGCGTCAGGCCGAAAGATGCGCCTTGATCGCCTCGACGGCCGCCTGGGCCTGCCCGGCATCGGGGCCACCGGCCTGCGCCATGTCTGGCCGACCGCCACCGCCCTGCCCACCAAGCGTCGTCGACCCGATCCGGACGAGATCGACGGCGCTGTAGCGCGAGACCAGATCTTCGCTCACGCCAACCGAAATTCCGGCCTTGCCGTCCTCGGTCGTGCCCACAATCACCACGATCCCCGAACCGATCTGCTTTTTGCCCTGGTCGACAAGTCCGCGCAGATCCTTGGGCTGGAGCCCCTCGACCACGCGCCCCATGAAGGTCACGCCATTGATCGTTTCGCTGGCCGCGCCATTGGCGGCACCGCCTCCCATCGCCAGCTTCTGGCGCAGATCGGCCACCTGGCGTTCAAGCGCCCGCCGCTCTTCCACAAGCGCTTCCACCCGCGACACAGCATCGCGCGGCGAAACCTTGAGCGCCGCCGCGACGGTCTTGAGCTGGTCTTCCTGCTCGTTGAGATAGGCACGCGCGCCATCGGCGGTCAGCGCCTCTACACGCCGCACACCCGCAGCGACCGAGCTCTCCTGGACGATCTTGACCAGTCCGATATCGCCGGTGCGCCGCACATGGGTGCCCCCGCACAACTCCATCGAATAGGTCTTGCCCGTCTTTTCGCCTTCAAGAGCGGTCCCCATGGAAACCACCCGGACCTCATCGCCGTATTTCTCTCCAAACAGCGCCATGGCGCCGGCCTTAACGGCGTCATCGACAGCCATCAGCCGCGTTTCGACCGGCGCGTTCTGCAAAACGATGGCGTTGGCCATGCGTTCGACCTCGGCCAGTTCCGCTTCGCTCATCGGCTTGGTGTGCGAATAGTCGAACCGCAGCCGGTCGGGCGAAACCAGCGACCCCTTCTGGGCCACATGGCTGCCCAGGACCTCGCGCAGCGCCTCATGCAGCAAATGGGTCGCCGAGTGATTGGCGCGGATCGCAGTGCGGCGGGAATGGTCGACCTTGAGCGTCAATGCCTCATCGATCCTGACAGTCCCGGCCTCGACCCTGACCCGGTGGGCGAACACGCCCCCGGCCTGCTTGGTGGTGTCGAGCACGACGATCTTCGCGCCGTCCTCGCTCTGCATGGTCCCGGTGTCGCCTACCTGCCCGCCGCTTTCGCCATAGAACGGGGTCTGGTTGAGAACGATGAAACCTTCCTCGCCCGCGTTGAGCGCGTCCACGCTTGCCCCGTCCTTGACCAGCGCCTTTACCGCGCCGTCGCTGTCTTCGGCCTCATAGCCCAGAAATTCGGTTGGACCGGCGGCGTCGGCTATCGGGAACCACACGGCGCTCGTTGCCGCGTCGCCCGAGCCCGACCAATTCTTGCGCGCTTCAGCCTTCTGGCGCGCCATGGCCGCGTCGAACCCGGTCTGATCGACCGACACGCCCCGCAGCCGCAACGCATCCTGGGTCAGATCGAGCGGGAAGCCATAAGTGTCGTAAAGCTTGAAAGCTGTTTCGCCAGCCAAAGTGTCGCCCTGCCCGAGCCCGGCACTCTCGTCCTCAAGGATCTGCAGCCCGCGGCTGAGCGTCTTGAGAAACCGCTCTTCCTCCAGCCGGATCGTTTCCGAGATCATCGCCTCTCCGGAAACGAGGTCCGGATAGGCTTGCCCCATTTCGCGCACCAGCGAAGGCACGAGCTTGAAAATGGTCGGCGCGTTGGTCCCCAGAAGGGTCGCATGGCGCATGGCGCGGCGCATGATGCGGCGCAGCACATAGCCGCGCCCCTCATTGGCCGGCAGCACGCCGTCGGCGATCAGAAATGACATCGAGCGCAGATGATCGGCAATGACGCGGTACGAGGCGACGGTCTCTGCCGTCGGTCCCTTCCCGACCGCCGAAGCGGTCGCATCGATCACGTGTCGGAACATGTCGGTTTCAAAGACGCTTTCGACCCCTTGAAGGATCGAGGCCATGCGCTCGAGCCCCATGCCTGTGTCAATCGAGGGATTGGGCAGGGCTTCCTGCGTGCCGTCGGCAAACTGCTCATACTGCATGAACACCAGGTTCCAGAACTCGAGGAACCGGTCGCCATCTTCCTCGGGCGTACCCGGAGGGCCACCCCAGATATGGTCGCCGCGATCGATGAAGATTTCCGAGCACGGCCCGCAAGGGCCCGTGTCGCCCATGGTCCAGAAATTGTCCGAAGTGGGGATGCGGATGATCTTGTCGTCGGACAGCCCGGCAATCTTTTTCCAAAGCCCGGCCGCTTCGTCATCGGTATGATAGACGGTGACCAGCAGCTTGTCCTTGTCGAGTCCGAACTCCTTGGTGACCAGCGTCCAGGCCAGATCGATGGCCTGTTCCTTGAAATAGTCGCCGAAGGAAAAATTGCCCAGCATCTCGAAAAAGGTCAGGTGCCGGGCGGTAAAGCCCACATTGTCAAGATCGTTGTGCTTGCCGCCGGCCCGAACGCATTTCTGCGACGTCGTGGCCCGCGAATAGGGACGTTTTTCGAGCCCGGTAAAGACGTTCTTGAACTGCACCATGCCCGCATTGGTGAACATCAGCGTCGGATCGTTGCGTGGCACCAGCGGGCTGGAAGAGACCTTCTCATGTCCGTTCCTGGCAAAGAAGTCGAGGAAGGTTGAACGGATGTCGTTTACGCTTGTCATGATCGAACTCAAAAACCCTGTCTGCGGCCAACGCGCCGCACCATATCTGTCGTTCTGGATGCGCCGGTTACGCGGCCGACTACGCCCCGTTTGAACGGCTGAAAACCTGAGCAAGCCTTCTAGCGTGTGCATCGGGCGAGTGCAATGCGAAGGCTGCTGCCACCGGCCAATAAGTCGCCGTGGCAAATCGCACATCCGCAAAAAGAAAGGCGCCGGTTACCCGGCGCCAGGAGGTCATAGACAAATTCTAACCGTGCCGCGATGAGGGCACCGCGACTATAGACCTAGTCTTCGCTATCCTCGGCGCTGTCCTCACCTGCCGTGATCAGTTCGGCGGCCAGAAGCCCCGCGCTTTCGCGCACACCGTTTTCGATCTGGTGAGCGATTTCAGGATTGTCCTTGAGGAACTGGCGTGAATTCTCACGCCCCTGCCCCAGCCGCTGGCTGTCATAGGAGAACCAGGCGCCCGACTTTTCCACGATCCCGGCCTTGACGCCCAGATCGAGCAGCTCACCGGTCTTGGAAACGCCCTCGCCATACATGATGTCGAATTCGACCTGGCGGAACGGTGGGGCCATCTTGTTCTTGACCACCTTGACACGCGTCTGGTTGCCCACGACTTCCTCGCGGTCCTTGATCGCGCCGATGCGGCGGATATCGAGACGAACCGACGAATAGAATTTGAGCGCATTGCCGCCGGTCGTGGTTTCGGGCGACCCGAACATCACGCCGATCTTCATGCGAATCTGGTTGATGAAGATCACCATGGCCTTCGATTTCGAGATCGAGGCGGTGAGCTTGCGCATGGCCTGGCTCATCAGGCGTGCCTGAAGCCCTGGCAGGGAATCGCCCATCTCGCCTTCGAGTTCGGCGCGCGGCGTCAACGCCGCCACCGAATCCACGACCAGAACGTCGATTGCCCCCGACCGCACCAGCGTATCGGCGATTTCGAGCGCCTGTTCGCCTGCATCGGGCTGGGAAATCAGCAATTCATCGATATTGACGCCAAGCTTGCGGGCATAGGTGGGATCCAGCGCATGCTCTGCGTCGATGAACGCGCAGATGCCGCCGCCTTTCTGGGCCTCGGCCAAAACATGCAGGGCCAGGGTGGTCTTGCCCGAGCTTTCCGGACCGAAAATTTCAATGATACGCCCGCGCGGCAGGCCACCGATGCCCAGCGCGATATCGAGACCGAGCGAACCGGTGGAAATCGATTCGACATTGACCTGGGTGTTTTCCCCAAGCTTCATGACCGAACCCTTGCCGAAATTGCGCTCGATCTGGCCCAGAGCGGCCTCGAGCGCCTTGTTCTTGTCCATCGAACCCCCGTCAACCACGCGAAGCTGTGAAACTGCCATTGTTAGCTCTCCTTATTTCACCAAATGCCCTGCGCGTGCAACGCGATCGGTCGGCCCTCAACGCCTATTTCTAAGTTGCATATTTGTTCTCATTTTGTTTTCGCTATGTCAAGAGACAAAATGAGAACATCTATAAGGGCGGAACCGTCCTGCCCCGCGATCATTGCAAAAGTGAACCAGCATGGAGGCGGCAATGAACATAGCCACGGGAATCGCCATCGGAATCGCGATCGGCGCCGGCATCGGTGTCGCGATCGATAACATCGCCACGGGAATAGGCATCGGCATTGCCATCGGCGCGGGCCTCGGCGCCGCGTCTCTCGCCGCCTCTGGCTCCTCGAAAAAAGACTAGGCGTCTGGTCCCATTGAATTGGGTACGGACCCTACTCCTCGCTCGCCGCCGGACTGCCCGAAAGCACTTCCTTGACCTTGGAATTGATCTGGTCGAGCGTATAGGGCTTGGGCAAAAATTCCACGCTCCTGTCGTCCTCCAGCCCCTGGCGCACGCTTTCCTCGGCATAGCCGGAAACGAAGATCACCTTGAGCCCCGGATAGAGCTTGCGCACATGGGTGAGCAGCGTCGGCCCGTCCATTTCGGGCATCACGACGTCGGAAATGATCAGATCGACCTTGCCCTCGACCTCTTCGAGCACCTCGAGCGCTTCTTCGCCCGATCCCGCCTCGAACACTTCATAACCGGTCGTCGAAAGCGCCCGCGCCGAGAACATGCGCACGCTTTCCTCGTCCTCGACCAGCAAAATGCGCTCATTGCCCGTCAGGTCCCGAACCGGCGCGGCGACCGCCTTGACCACTTCTTCTTTTTCAACCGGCACATGCCGTGGCAGCAGCAGCCGGAAGGTCGTGCCCTTGCCGATTTCGGATTCGGGATAGATGTAACCTCCGGTCTGCTTGATGATGCCATAGACCATGGACAGCCCCAGCCCGGTCCCCTTGCCCAGTTCCTTGGTCGAAAAGAACGGTTCGAAGATCTTTTCCATGACCTCCTGGCTCATGCCCGTGCCGGTATCGCTCACCTCGATCAAAACGAAATCGGCGGGGACGAACCCCGGATAGCTGAAAGTCTCGGCCTCGGCCTGCTCGACATTGCGCGTGCGCAGGGTGATCTGCCCGCCTTCGGGCATCGCGTCGCGCGCATTGACCGCAAGGTTGATGATCACCTGCTCGAGCTGCACCAGATCGGCGCGGATCGGCCACACGTCGCGCCCATGCTCCACATCGAGTGTCACATGCTCGCCGATCAGGCGTTTCAAAAGCACAGTGAGGTCGTCGATATGCTGGGGCACTTCGAGCACCTGCGGACGCAGGGTCTGGCGCCGCGAGAAGGCCAGAAGCTGGCGCACCAGCCCCGCCGCGCGATTGGCGCTCTGCTTGATCGACATGATGTCGCCAAACGAGGGATCGGACGGTTTGTGCTTGAGCAACAGCAGGTCCGAAAACCCGATGATGGCGGTCAGGACGTTGTTGAAATCGTGCGCCACACCGCCCGCCAACTGGCCCACCGCCTGCATTTTCATGCCCTGGGCGAACTGTTCTTCCAGCTGACGCTGCTCGGTCATGTCCAGCGCATAAAGGATCGCCGCCTCGTCGCTTTCCCCGCCCTGCTCCACGCCGGATATGAACATGCGCACGCTGCGCGGTTTTTCTCCGGGGATCGTTGCGTCGACCGGCGCGATCTCGGACCGGTGCCCCTTGGCATCGACCAGCGCCATGGCCAGCTTTTCGCGGCTTTCCGGATCGATAAGCGCGGCCACATTGAGCCCCTCGATCCCGCGTTCGCCCGAGGTCAGCCCGAAAATCCGGGTAAAGGGCGCGTTGGTGCGCACCACTTTTCCCTCAGCATCCAGCGCCGCGATGGCGATCGGGGTGTGATTGAAGAACCGCGAAAAGCGCACTTCGGCGGCCCGCAATGCTTCCTCGCCCTCGATGCCGCGCGAGCGGTCGAGCACCAGCGTGCGGGTTTCACCAAGCTCGCCCTCGGCCAACCGCGCCGCGCGATGGAGCAGGCGCACCGGCAGATTGGTCCCGTCGTGGCGCACCAGATCGAGATCGATCACTTCGGTGCGCACCGCCCCGTCCTGCCCGCCGCCCATCAGCAAACCCGCGCCATCGCCCTGCACGATCTCGCCAAGGTCGAGATCGCCCGCCTCGAAGGCCGCGAGGTCATAGCCGAGCCAGTCGGCCAGCGTCGAATTGATATACTGAATCCGCCCGCGTGCATTGGCCGAAAAGAACCCGGCCGGCGCATGATCGAGATAGTCGATGGCCTTTTGCAATTCGACGTAGAAATTTTCCTGGCTCTCGCGGTCGCGGGTGATGTCCTCGACCGTCCAGATCACCGATTTGCCCGGCGCCCCGTCATAATCGGGAAGACTGCGCGCGCCGATCCGGAACCATTGCGCCGAACTCTTGCCGCGCGAAATCCGCACATCCTCGACGATCGCCCGCCCGTCCCGCGCCGCGCGCGACAGCCGATAGACCGCCTCGCTCGCTTCGGGCTGGCTGGCAAACAGCCGCGGCACGCCCACCGGAACGCCCTTGGACACCGATTTGGACAACTCCGAATAGTGCGCGTTGGCATAAAAGATCTTGCCGTCGCGATCGGTCACCACCGCCCCGTAAGGCAGGCTGTCGACGATAGCCCGCGCCAGCGTGCGTTTTTCAGACCCACCAACGAACCGGAACAGCCCGGCCGCCAGCGCGAACAGCGAGAACACCCCGATGACCGACAGGACGCCCAGAAACAGCACGATCATCTCAGGCGATGCGGCGTCCCCCATCAGCGAGAATGCCACCGCCACGGCAACAAAAGCCAGCGAGAGGATCACCACCCGCCACAGCGCCGCATTGGACGACGGGCGCGCCGTCATGGGCTCGGGATAGCTGTCCTCGTCCATCGGGGCCACCGCCATCGCTTTTGTTCCTCACTACACCCGCCCGCAAATCGAATCGGGCATTCTATTGGTAGCAAACCCGGGTTTGCCTTGGGTAGTGCGGATTAACCGCTCGTTAACAGTCTCGGTTAATTTCCACTGCGCCAGCTCGAGCGGTTCTTCAGCCGCATCACATAGCCGATAATCTGCGCGACCGCCTTGAAGTGCTCGGCCGGAATGGTTTCCCCCACCTCGGCACCCGCGTAAAGCGCCCGGGCCAGTGGGGGGTTTTCAACGATCGGGATATCGTGATCCCTGGCCAATCCGCGAATTCTGAGCGCGATGGCATCGACACCCTTGGCCAGCACTTCAGGCGCAGCCATGTCCTTGTCGTATTTGAGCGCCACGGCAAAGTGGGTCGGGTTGGTCACCACAACCGTTGCGTCGGGCACCGCCGCCATCATGCGCTTGCGGGACCGTTCCATGCGGATCTGGCGGATGCGGCCCTTGACGTGCGGATCGCCCTCCATCTGCTTGTATTCGTCGCGCACTTCCTTGACCGTCATCATCTGGCGCTGCCACCATTTGTGGCGCATGTAGATGTAGTCGAGCAGCGCCACGATGGTGATGGCGATCAGGGTCGCAATGAAGATCTTGATGCCGATTTCCTGGAACAGCTCCAGCGTCACGATAGGGTCGGCGGTCATGATGGTCGATAGCCGGTCCCGGTCCGGCCAAACCACCAGCACCATGATTGTGGAAAACACGACGAGCTTGAACAGCCCCTTGCCGAAATTGACCAGCGCCTCGCTCGAAAACAGCCGTTTGGTCCCGGCCAGCGGGGAAACCTTTGAGAATTTCGGCTTTAGGTTTTCGGCTGAAAACACCATCCGGTGCTGCACCATGTTCCCGGCGATCCCGCACAGCGCCAGAAGGATCATGGGGATCAATAGCGCGCTCAAAAGGTTGATCGTCGCGCCATAGACGAACTGGTTGAACCCCGGCCCGCCTACCTCGTAAAGGTCCGCCCGGCCCAGATAATCGCCCAAGCTGGTCATGATCTGCGCGCTGGTGAACGGGGCCACGAAAGCAAAGATCAGCGCCGATCCAAGGATCATGAACCAGGTCGTCACCTCCTGGCTTTTTACAACGTCGCCCTTCTTGTGGGCGTCCTCGAGCCGCTTTTGGGAGGGGTCCTCTGTCTTTTCGCTCTGTTCGGGTTTGTCGTCGCTCATGGCTCAGGCTCTAACCCAGAAACTGCGAAAAATGATCTTCGAGATAGGTCATATAAAGGGTCATGGTGAGGCTGAGAAGCAGCGCGAACAGGATCAGCCCGATGATGATATTGGCCGGCATGGCCATGAAGAACACCTGAATTTGGGGCATCAGCCGCCCCAGAATTCCGAGACCGAGATAGAACACCAGGCCGAAGACCAGAAACGGCGCCGACATCTGCGTGCCGATCAAAAAAGCCTGCGCGACGATCTGCGTGGCCATCTCCGCAGCATCGCCCAGCATCAGGGGCGCGTCGGGCGGAAAATAACTGTAGCTGGCATATATTCCCGCCAGCAGCACGTGATGCAGATCGGTTGCGAAAATCAGCGTCACGCCCAGCATGGCGAGAAAATTGCCAACGATCGCCCCCTGCACCCCCGGCTGGGTCGGATCGGAGGTCTGGGCCATCGAAAGCCCCATCTGGAACGCAATCACCGCACCGGCAACCTGCGCGGCGGTGATGATAAGCCTTGTCAGCCCTCCAAGGATAAATCCGACGGCAAGTTCATGCCCCAGCGCCGCCATGAGCCCGCCCAGCGTCACCGGAACGGCGCCCAGATTGGGCAGGATCAACGGGTACAGCACCAGCGAAAACGCCAGCGCGAAGGTGAGCCGCAGCCGCATGGGGATCGTCGATTCCCCCAGCGCCGGCAGCAGCATGAGGATGGTGCCCAGCCGCGCGAAAATGAGGAAGAAATAATAGGCGACATCGGGGCCCCAGCTGACGCTCATTCCCCGCTACCCGCCCGTGATAATCATGTCGACGATCTGGTTCATATAGGCGCTCATCGTGGCGCCCATGAACGGCAGCGTGAGCAGCAGCGTGAAAAAGATCGCGATGATCTTGGGCACGAAAACCAGCGTCATTTCCTGGATCTGCGTCAAAGCCTGAAACAGCGCGATGATGACGCCGACCACCAGGCCCACGATCATCATCGGCCCTGAAACGATGATCAGCGTCCAGATGCCGGAGGTGGCGATGTCGAGAGTTTCTGCCCCGCTCATTTCAATCCCGCGCGATTCGTTAACGCCACCTTACACCAAACACCAACTGCCGCGGGGTACGAGTTTGGCTCAGACCGAGTCGAAAATGGTATTGGGCGAGCACCGGAAGCACAGGCGGCTGCCATTTGCAGCCCGCCTTCACGCAATCTAAATCGGCATACGCATGATTTCTTCATAGGCCGAGATCACCCGGTCGCGAACCGTGACCATGGTTTCCATCGCCGACTCGGTTTCGGCCAGCGCCGTCACCACGTCGACAACGTTCGCCTTGCCGTTGATCATGTCGACGGCCACCTGGTCCGAGCGCTGCCCGGTCTCCACGATACCGCTCAATTGGTCGGCCAGCATCTGCCCGAAATCGGCGCCCGAGGGCGATGCCGTTGGCGCGGTCAGCTTGCCGCCGGCCTGATCGGAAATCAGGCGCGAGACATTGCCGTAGGCTGCGGCGGCTGCATTGAATGGCGTGCTCATGAACTTGGTTCCTTTAGTTGTCGCGCTTCCGAACCGCAAAAGTGGGAACCACTTTTGCTCAAAGCCCTCCCCTAACCGCGCAGAATGTCGAGCGTCCGTCCCAGCATCTGGCGCGACACCGTCACGACGTTGAGATTGGCCTCATAGGTGCGCTGGGCCTCACGCATGTCCATGGTCTCGATCAGCGTGTTGACGTTGGGGTATTTGACATACCCGTTCTCGTCGGCCGCCGGATGGCCCGGCTCATAGCGCGAGGAAAAATCGCTCATGTCCGTGGCGAGCGCCCCCACCACCACTTCGGTGGCGCCCAGTTCGCGATTGAGCACCGCATGGAACGTTGGCACCTTGCGGCGATAGGGGTCCTCGTCGGGGGTATGCCCGGCGGAATCGGCGTTGGCCATGTTCTCGGCGATCACCCGCATGCGCGCCGTCTGGGCGTTGAGCCCCGACCCGGCGATCTTGATCGATGTCATGAAATCGTTCATGCGCTAGCGTCCTATACGTTCTTGCCCAGCGCGATCTTCATCAGCCGCATGGAGCGTGTGTAGAGTGTGGTCGCGGCCTGATAGTCCATCTGGTTGGTCGTGACCTTCATCATCTCTTCTTCCAGCGTCACCCCGTTGCCCTCGGGCATGACCTCGAAGCTGTTCATCGTCCGCGCGCCCATGGCCCGGCTCGGGTCGCCGCCCACCGAATAGTGGTTGCGGTTGGTCGCAACCGTCGTGACATTGGTGCCAGAACGGCGCGCCGTGCTCTCGATGGAGAATGGCGCCAGGTCGCGCCCGCGATAGCCGGGCGTTTCGGCATTGGCGACGTTCTCGGCCAGAAGCGTCTGGCGCGTCTGGTGCCATTGCATCCTGTTCTTGAGCGCGGCAAAGATGGGCAGGTCGCCAATGGCCATTTCGGGTCGCCGAATCCGGTTACAGTTCGTTAACTGGGCAAACTTTGCCCACTGCATGGTTAACGGCGCGTTAACCGATTGGAAACCAAAGGCCCGAAATCTCCCAATTTTGGACAAAGCTGGGCTATAGTAGGCAGCTATTGCCCAGCGCCGAGCGTCCGGCTATGTGTCGCGGGACGAGTTGCCCATTTCCAGGAGCGTGCCAGTGGGATTTCTGAACAGCCTTTTCGGCGGCGAGAACGGCTATCTGACAATGATCGTGGCGCTTGCCATCGTGATCGTATTGATCGTGCTCGCCGTCTGGCTCATCAAGCTGGTCGGCGACGCCTCTGCCAGCGTTGGCCGCGGCCGCAACCGGCGCCTGATGGTCATTGATTCCATTGCCATCGACAACAAGCGCCAGGCCGTCATCATCCGCCGCGACGAGACCGAGCACCTGATCGTCATCGGCGGCCCCAACGATCTCGTCGTTGAGGGTGGCTTTGAAGCCCCGCCCGTCCAGCAGGTCCAGCGCTCGCGCCGCAAGCCCGCCGAACCCGCGCCCGCCGTCGCTCCCGAGCCCCCTGCCCGGCCCGCTGGCAAGTCGCTGCGCCACACGGGCCTGCTACGCCCGGTCGAGGACAATGAACCCAAACTCGATGGGGGAAAGCCCGACAATAAGGGCCGCGGCGCTTCCGACTCAGCTACAAGCGTTGCCATGTCGGCCACCACGACCGTGGAGCCCGAGCCGCTGCTTGAAGCGAGGGAACGAGATTACGAGGACACGGCAACCAGGTCCTGATACCGAACCGCGCCGGGCCAAAGCGCCCCGCGCGGCACTCGCCGTTGCCCTTGGCCTTGCCGCCATCCTCCTGCTGCCCGCCACCGGGATCGCCCAGGATATCTCCATCGATTTCGGCGACGAAACCACGCTGACCGAACGCGCGATCCAATTGATCGCGCTCATCACCATCCTGGCGCTGGCCCCCTCCATCCTCGTGATGGTGACCAGCTTCACACGCATCGTTGTGGTGCTCTCGCTGCTGCGCACCGCCATCGGGCTTCAAACCGCGCCGCCGAACTCGGTGATGATTTCGCTGGCGCTGTTTCTCACCGCCTTCATCATGGCCCCCACCCTCCAGCAAAGCTATGAGTTGGGCATAGAGCCGCTGGTGGCCGGCGAGGTCGAAATCACCGAAGCGATCGAATTGAGCGCGGGCCCGCTGCACGAATTCATGCGCACCCACGTCCGCCCCCAGGACGTCATGCTGTTCATGGACCTGACCGAAACCCCGGCCCCGGAAAACCCCGAAGACCTCGAACTGCGCATCCTGATCCCCGCCTTCATGATCTCCGAACTGCGAAGGGCCTTCGAGATCGGGTTTCTTCTCTTTTTGCCCTTCGTGGTCATCGACATGGTCGTGGCCTCGGTGCTCATGAGCATGGGCATGATGATGCTGCCCCCTGTCATCATCTCCCTGCCCTTCAAGCTGATCTTCTTCGTTCTCGTCGACGGCTGGCACCTTGTGGCGGGATCGCTGATACGGAGCTTCACGGGGTGAATGACGTGTGCAATTTCGTCTATGAGTGTTAGAAAACAAAAAAGACGCCCTAAGCAGGGCGCCTTTCAATTGGGAAGTCGAGGATTCGTCCGCCTTGCGGCAACTGCCAATCTGATCTCGACTTTTCAAGGGCCAATATAGTCGCGAGGGGGCGCGTGGTCAATGGCAATCGATGAAGCCGACGTTCCGTTCATCATGCAGATATTGTCGGCAGAGCGCCTTGCCGTCCTCACTCAACTCACCGGAAACGCCAAATCGGCGATAGAACTCCATCAGGAAACGCTGAGGCTCGGAGCTAACCTACTAAACGTTATTGCGAGCATTGAAATTGCCCTGCGCAACAGCATCTGTGAAAATCTCGGTCAATTCTTCGGCGCGCCGGGATGGCTCATTTCACCACCACCACCATTTCAATGGCGCCTTACCGAGAAACTCAAAATCGCTGCGGCCGTCGATAGCGCCAGACGAGCGGAATACGCCAAACTGTCCCAAGCAGAAAAGCATGCATTGGATGGCGCGGCATTTCCAAATGGACGTCCTGCGAATCTGCCTCATTTGAGCCGCGCTAAAAAGCGCCGAACACATATCTCCGTAACCGATGGCAAGGTAATTGCTGAACTCACCTTTTACATATGGAAGCGGATTTACGGCCCCGATTATGAGCACTCCCTATGGCGGCCAACCCTCAAAAAGACGTTTCCAGACAAAAAATTGAAACGCGCAGATATCGCTGCACATCTGGAAATACTCTACCAGGCCCGCAACCGGCTCGCTCACCACGAACCGGTTCTCCATAGGCGTTTCGACGAAACCATGACGTCCATAGCCTTTATTGCGCAACGGCTGGGAATGGAAAAAGCCTCGGAAGGCGCTCCGTTGGCTGGCCTCGTCGTCGAAGATTTTGAGGGCACGCGCGCGCTTGCCGAAAAGCTGCACGCCGAACTGAATTCCTATCGAATTTGATCCCTACAAGCTCGCCACGGCCCCCGTCTCGGGCGCCGCGCGCAAGGGCGTCACGGCGTTCTGTCCGGCGTAGATTTCGCGATAGGCATTGAGAAACGCGTTGATCGCCTGCGTATCGGCAACCTGCCGCGCGATCTCGCGGAAATTGACCCCATTGGGATCGACGTTTTCCACCACGAAGGCAAAGACCGGCCATTCGGGGGTCGTCGACATGGCCTCTGAAAACCGGCTGCGCAGGCGGGCCAGCCCGATCTGGTCGTTGGAGAGCACATAGCCCACAGCCGCCTTGACCACATTGGTCCTCGCCATGGGGCTGAGACCACCGGAGTTCAGGTCGGGCGAATAGAGCGCCTCGATGGTTTCGCTCGCCGCCGAAAAGCGGTTGGCCTGCCACAGCGCATCGATGCGCAGCAATTCGGTATCGCGGCCCGTAAGGCTTGAAAGCAGGTCGAGCGCCAGATCGTGCCGATTGGCGTGAATGAGAGCACTGGCCTCGAGCACGCGACGCTGGCGTTCCAGTCCCGGCGGGAGGCCCGCCAGCCGCGTTTCATAGAGCACCCGCAGCGCTGAATTGGGATCGCGATTGGCGATATAGACCACCGCCAGATCGGCGGCCACCTGCGCGCGCGCCGCGCCATCGAGCCGGTTCTCGATCTGATAGCTGAGCAGTTCGGAGGCCTGGGCGAGCAGATCCACCTCGATCAGTCGTTGGGCGAGATTGCGGATCATCATGTCGCCCTCGGCCCCCGGCGGGGTGAGATGGCGATAGTCGTAATAGATCGATAGCGCCGAAACCGGGTCCAGCGCGTCGGCCTGCCCATCCAGGAACAGTCCGGAAAATTCGGTGCGCGCCCGCGCCAGCAGCCCATCGAGCGACCGGCTGTCATCGAACCCCATGGCCATCTCGCGGGTCAGAACGAACGCATCGCGATAGTCGCCATGGCGGTATTGCAGATCGGTGAGCTTGGTGACGATGTCGATTTCGAGCTGATCGCCGCGCCACAGGGTCGATTGCACCGCCAGGGTATGGATGGCCCTGGCGATATCGAGTTGGCCCATGTCGTCCAGGATTTCGATGGTGCGCAGCACGGCCTCGGCTGTCGAACCGCGCCGGTCGGCGGCAATGACCCGCCCATAGCCTTCCAGCGCATCCTCTTCGAGGCCGTTGATCTGGTCGAGGCGCGCCGACAACAACTGATACTCGGCGACCTGGTCGGGCGTCAGCGCGGCCAGATCGACAGCCCGGATCATATCGCCAGCCATGGTGGCATCGCTCTGTTCCACCGCCGCGCGGATGGCCGCCATATGAAAGCGCGCCCTGATCCAGTTGGGATAATTGTCGACCACATGATCGCCGCCGAACGCATCGAGCCGCGCGCCGGCGAAATCGCCAGCATCGACCTTGGCGATGGTGCGCCAGATCATGGCGTCGGCATCGTTGAGCATGGCCTCGGCGTTGAGCAGCCCCAGCGCATCCCCGTGCCGTCCGGCCAGCACATTGGCGGCGGCCCGCGTTGCGTTCATGGCCACCTCCAGGCTGGCCTGACGCAGGTCGCGCGCCAGCACGTCCAGAACGCCGATCGCCTCGAAGGCAAAATTGTTGCTCAGGTAGAATTGGGCGAGATCGAGCCGGGCGCGGTCGAGTTCCCTGCCCTCGGCCAGCGTCGCGCGCTCCATATATTCGTCCCGCCGAAGCACGAATTCATCGGGGTTCGGCGTCATCATCGCATTGAGGTCGAGCGCGCTGACGCTTGTTGCGTCCGGGGCGTAGAGCCGCTGCTGGCCCTCGTTCGTCGACACTGTGAGCCCGGCATCGGCCGCGATCACCGCGAACCGGTCCTCGATGGAAACGCTGACCCCCTCATGCAGCGGCTTGACCACCAGTCCATGAATGGAGCGCGGGGCCTGGAAATCCACAAAGCCCAGATCGCGCACAACGCCGCGCGCCGGCGGATAGGTGGTAACCACGTCGAGAATGTCGCCGACATCGGGATCGCGAAGCTGATGCACATTGGCGGGGCGTTCGAGATCGGCCAGCATTTCATAAAGCCCGGTGGGCGAACGGCGGCGTTCCAGCGTTACCGGCTGCACAGCCGAGAGCAGGATATCGCCCAGCGAAAGCACCCAGCTTTGCCCTTCCGAGGCCATCGTTGCCAGCCGGTTCCCGTCCAGCACCATGCGCACCACATAGGTCGCGCCCGTGCTTTCCACGGTAAGGTCGCGGGCCAGCCCCTCAAGAATTGCTCCCGATTGGGCGTCGGGGCTCACCAGCCGGGCCGGTGTGTCGAACAGCATCCATACGACATTGCCGCGCCGGAATACGGCAGCGGGGGTTTCCTCGACAAAGGGGAAAACGATGCGGACCGTCTGGCCCACGGTGCTGACAAAGGGTTGCACAGTGTCCTGGCCAACCGAAGCCATTTGCGCGGGGGCTTCCTCGTGCTCTTGCCCCGCCGCAACGGGTTCAGGAGCCGAAAGGGTCGCGGCGATCTCGCCAAGGTCCAGCCCTTCGGCGCTCGCATCGGGCACGTCGATATCGAGGATGAACTCGGTGCTCGACTGCTCGTAAAAGCGCACCGAAACATCCTCGGGGATGGTCATGGCGATCTCGGTATCGCCGCCATGCACGATATTGGTCACCTCGCCCAGCTGGGCGGGGCGGTCGGAAAGCACCTCGTAGAGATCGACGGGCACCGGCCAGTCGAACCGGATCGAGGCATCGTCCCCTTCACGGGTGAACTCGGCCTTGGTGCCCACGTTCCAGGTAAATTCGATACGCGAAAAGGTCTGATGGCGCCCCATCCTGATGGTGAGCTGGGGATCGTATTCGAGCACCAGTTCGGCGCGCCGGCGCTCCTCGGCGATCCGGGCGGCCTGTTCGGCGCGTTCGGCCAGCTTTGTGATGATTTCCGGCGGCAGCCCCGGGGGCAGCCCCACCCAATCGATGGGCAGAAGGTCGATATAGAGCTGCTCGCCCGCTGCCATGGTATTGATCTGGAACTGCTCGCGCATCCCCATGCGGATACCCGTGCGGTCGGGATCGAACCGGGCCACGGCGACATACTCGCCCAGCGTCGTTCCCACATCGGGCAGGAACCCGGCCATGGGCGTCTCGGGTGTCGAGATGACCAGCACGCCATTGTCGCTCGCGACGCTGTGCTCGGGCAGGTTCAACCGGTCGGGAAAGGTCAGGATCAGCCGCGCGAAATTTTCGTGCCGCTGCGCCTCGAAGGTGATGTTCTCCTGCGCAAAAGCCGCGCCGACCCAACCCGCAAACACGAAAAACGCCAGCAAGATCACTCTTGCAGCGTCTGCATATCCATAAATCTGGCGTCCACGTTTTCTTGTGGTCGAAAGCATTCTGCCTGCCGCCCTTATTCAAGGGCACACTAGGCAGCAGCGCTTAAGATGGGATTACCGTCGGAGGCAAAAAGCCGGCATCGCCCACTATTGCCCGACAATCTGCGGCAGATTGGCAAACTCCTGTGTCGCCGACGGCTCGGTGGGACCCGTTGGCCCTGTCTGGGCCAGAAGCACGGTGAGTTGCTGAGCCTGGGCCGGGATCATCTTGGCCATGATCGGCCCAAGCTTGCGCGGGTTCATTGCGTGCCCGACCTTGACCAGCACGTCTTCATCGAGATCGTTGAAGATTGTAGCGGCATCTCCTGCCCGCATGTTTTCATACATGGCGACGATGGCCGCGAACTGCTCGGCTTCGGCGTTCTGCTGGGCGTCGACCAGCGCGTTGATCTGGGCTTCCATGGCACCGAGCTCGCTCATGCGCTCCTCGATACGCATTTCGGCGGCCTCGACCAGCGAAAGCCGGGTCTGCAACTCGCCCGCAAAGCTCTCAAGTTCGGCGCGACGCTCTGCGAGGCGCTGGAGAATGAGCGCCTCGGTCGAACCCGGCTGCGCATCGGCAGCCGCCTCCAAGGCGCCGTCATCGATGGGAAAATTTTCAAAAAGCGCCGCCGCGGCGGCATCGGCGGGTGACATCTCGACGTCCGGCTCTGCATCGGCAGCCGCAGCTTCGGGCTCGGCCGCCGCCGCTTCGCTTGCCTGCCCCTCATCCCCGGCCGCCTGTGCAACGCTCACCCCGCCAAGGATATAACCCTGCCCTGATACGATGCCGAACGTCTTGAGCATCAGCAAAGCCGATGCCGCGACAACGACGACGGGCAGAAGACGAACTCGGTTCACGCAGCGTGCTCCCGGCGTTTCTGATGGTCCTTGAGCGCTTTGAGCGCCGATCCGGCCCGGCTGCCTTCGCCACCATCACCCGGCGCACGCGCCGCCTGGGTGATCTTGGCGATCCGCTCCATGACGGCCTGACCGGCATTGACGTGATTGGCCAGCTCGATGGCGAAACGCTCGGCCTCGTTGAGCCGGGTGTTGAGCCGCTCATCGGCCTCCACGGCGGTTTCCCGCAGCCCCTTGATGGCGCCGTTCGCCATTGTCGTGGCCTGCACCAGGTCCGCGATCATCTGCTGGAGCGCAGCGCGATCGGCCTGCAAATTCTTGATCCGGCCGTTGAGCACGATGCAATAACCGATCGTCGTTGCCAAAAGAGCGGCCACGGCAATTTCAATCATCAGTCCTAGCGGCATTATTTGCCCTCCGCCTTTTCTTCCATCGCCTCGAAGGCCGCCATCGTCACCTTTGGCGGGTTGAGCGGCCGGGTGACCCGGACCGAAACATTCTTTCCGATATGACCCATCACCGCCCGGGTCAGGTCCACATCGCCGCAGCGCAGCGTCACCGGATCGGATGGGGTCATGTCGAACATGATCGTATCGCCCTCGGCCAGGTTGAGGGCTTTCGACAGCGGCACGTCGAGTTCGTGCAGCACGGCGGAAATTTCGGTGTCGGCGGCGTGAATCTCGGTGGCCAGATGGCCCTCCCAGATCGGGTCGCGCCCGAATTTCTCGCCCATATACATCTGGAGCAGCTGCTCGCGGATCGGCTCGATCGTTGCATAGGGCAGCATGATTTCGATCTTGCCGCCGCGATCGTCCATATCGATCCGCAATTCGACAAGGATCGCCGCATTCCCCGGCCGCGAAATGGCGGCGAAGCGTGGATTGGTCTCCATGCGGTCGAGCTTGAAATTGACCGGCGCCAAAGGCTCGAACGCCTTGTGCATGTCATCGAGGATATGCTCGATCATCCGCCGGGCCAGCGCCATTTCGATCGTTGTATAGGGGCGCCCCTCCACCCGGATGACGCTCGATCCGCGCCGCCCGCCCAGCAGCACGTCGATCATCGAATAGATCAGCGCGCTATCGACGGTCAAAAGCCCGAAATTGTCCCATTCCTCCGCCTTGATGACCGAAAGGATGGCGGGGAGCGGGATGGAATTGAGATAATCCCCGAACCGCACCGAAGAAATCGATTCAAGAGTGACTTCGACGTTGTCGGAGGTGAAATTGCGCAGCGTGGTCGTCGTCAGCCGCACCAGGCGGTCAAACGCGATTTCCAGCATCGGCAGACGCTCATAGGACACGAGCGCCGAGTTAATGAGCGCCCGGACGCCGGTCAGCTCGACATTGGACGCGGCGCTGGAATCGAACCCGAGAAGGGAGTCGATTTCGTCCTGATTGAGAACGCGGTCGACATCATCGCCGGCGCCTGCTTCAGCTTCGAGCATGGCGGCCCAGTCGTCCCCGAGCGCTCCTTCCGATTTTCCCGTCTCGTTGGCCATGATCGTCCGCTATTGCACCAGGATTTCCTTGAACAGGATATTGTCCACGCTCGCCGGATAGACAGCGAGGTTGACGCGCCGCAGCAGCTCTTCCTTGAGACGGTAGAGCCCTGCCGAACCTTCGAGATCGGAGGGACGCAGCTCGCGCAGATAAACCTGAAAGGCATCGAGAACCCGCGGCATGCGCGGTTCGATCAACTCGATCATCGTCTCCTCGCGCACTTCCAGGGCCGCGCGCAGCCGAAGAAACGCGTCCGCGCCACCCGAGGTGTTGAGATTGACCATGATGTCGGGGAGATCGTAGAACGCGGCCTCGGCGGCAACCTCCACCTCTCCCCCATTTCCGGCGCTATCGCCGCCACCCGATTGGGTCAGAAACCAGCCGCCGGCCCCCGCGACCAGCAACAAGGCGGCAACGCCGCCGCCGATCAGCGCAATTTTGGGCAGCCCCTTCTTGGCGGGAGCTGCGTCCGAAGTGGCGTTAACTTCTGTTCCGGTCGCGTCGCTCATATAAGCCTTCCGAATCCCCCGGTTTCAGGCGCTTTTATCTTGCGCCCAGCTAATCCCCACAGGGTTAACGAATGGTTACGATTTGCCCCGGGGCGGCAAGTATTGCCGGGTAGATTTTTCCCTACCGGCAAACCCTTACCGCAAAGCCGATAACACCGGATCAACCTAATCCATTGTTTTATATCGATTTATGGAGTTGGCACGCCACCTGCATTGTCCTTTGCGAGACGCCCGGCCTGGGGAGGCGGGGCTCTCGGAAGAGATTAACGGGGAAACGCGCATGATCGAGAACGCGCAACTGATCGGCCTCTCGCGCCAAATGGCGCTGCGACGGCAGATGGACGTGGTGGCCAACAATCTGGCCAACATCAACTCGACCGGCTTTAAGGCCGAGGCGATCCTGTTCGAGGAATACGTCATGCCGGTCGCTTCCGACCGCAGTTTCCCGAGCGGCAGCCAGCAGCTTTCCTATGTGCAGGACTGGGCCACCATGCACGACCTCACCTCGGGGGCCATGACCCAGACCGGAAATCCCCTCGACGTTGCCCTCGCCGGCGACGGCTTTTTGTCCGTCCAGGCGCCCGAGGGCACGCGCTACACCCGCAATGGCGCCCTGGAAATCAGTTCGGAGGGCGTGCTCGTCACCCAGAACGGCTTCCCGGTGCTCTCCGATGGCGGCAACCCGATCGTCTTCGGCGCCGACGAAACCGATATCGCCATAACGGCAGAAGGCGAGATCACCTCGAGCGCTGGCAACAAGGGCCGCCTGGCAATCGTCGAGTTCGAGAACCCCCAGGCGCTCACCCGCACCGGCGACACCATGTTTGCGGGCGGCACGCCGCTGGCGACCTCCACGACCCGCGTCGTCCAGGGCGCTCTCGAGCGCTCCAACGTCTCGGGCGTGGGCGAAATGACCGAAATGATCCGGGTGACGCGCGCCTATTCCTCGCTCGCCGACCTCATGAGCAAGCAAGACGAATTGCGCCGCAGCGCCATCCAGCGCCTCGGCGACACGCAAGCGTAAGCCAGCCAGTCAAGGATAAAAACCGATGAAAGCCCTCTACATCGCATCGACCGGCATGGCCGCCCAGGAGCGCAATGTCGAAGTCATCTCCAACAACATCGCCAACATGCGCACCACCGGCTTCAAGCGCCAGCGCGCCGAGTTCCAGGACCTGCTCTACCAGTCCTACCGCCGCGCCGGCGCCTCGACCTCCGAGACCGGGACGCAGGTGCCTGTCGGCATCGAGATCGGTTCGGGTGTCCGCGTTTCGGCCACCGCCCGCATCATGAGCCAGGGCAATGTGGCGCCCACCGAAAAGGAACTCGACCTCGCCATTCGCGGCGAAGGCTATTTCATCGTCAACATGCCCGACGGCCGCACCGCCTACACGCGCGACGGCACCTTCGAGCGTGACGCCACCGGCATGATGGTGACCGTGGACGGCTACGAGCTTGAGCCCGGCATCATCATCCCCGCCGACGCCACATCGGTTTCGGTCAGCCGCGACGGCATCGTCGAAGGGTTCTTCAACGGCGGCACCGAGCCGGTGCAGCTCGGCCAGCTCCAGATGGCGCGCTTCGTCAACAAGGCCGGCCTGGAATCGATGGGCGACAACCTGTTTCTCGAAACCGCCGCTTCGGGCGAGGCCCAGATCGGCGTGCCCGGCGCCGACGGCATGGGCAGCCTTCTCCAGGGGTATCTGGAAAGCGCCAACGTCAACGCGGTGACTGAAATGGCCGACCTGATCTCGGCCCAGCGTGCCTATGAGATGAACGCCCGCGTGATCTCTGGCGCCGACCAGATGCTCCAGGCCACCGCGCAGCTTCGCTAAAACCGGACAAAGGGGGTAACGACGATGTTCGCTTCGCTTCTCAAAGCAACAGGACTGGCACTCACTCTCGCCGCTGTGGCTGGCGCGGCACAGGCCGAACCGATGCTCCGGGGAGACGTGACCGTCAGCGCGGCCATCGTCACCGTGGGCGATCTGTTCGAGGACGCAGGGCTCATGGCCGAGACAGCTGTATTCCGGGCTCCGGCACCGGGCACCTCGGGCGTCCTTTCCATTCAGGACATCGCCTCGGCGGTTCAGGCCGCCGGGATCGAGACCTTCGAGCCCGCCGGGTTCGAGCGGATCCGGGTGGCCCGCCTCGGCATCGAAATCGGCCCCGACCTGCTCTCGGGTCTGATCGCCGACGATTTGCGCGCCAAGGGCATTCTCAACGCCGATATGGACATGGACATCGCCCTCGATGCGCCGCTGCCCGATCTGATCGCCGCCGACACCCAAACACCCGCCGCGCTGACCATCCTGCGCTACATGCCCGGCTCATCGAGCTTTTCGGCCCGCTTTGAGGTCGCCGGCATCGATCGTCCGCTCGATGTTTCGGGGCAGATCCAGCTCCTGATCGCCGCGCCTCATCTCACCCGCACGCTGCCCCAGGGCACCGTTTTGGGTCCCAACGACATCGAAATGCGCATGATTCCGCTCGCCTACGCCGAATCCACCGGGCTGGTGTCCATCGAGGAAATCATGGGCATGGCCCTGCAGCGCCAGACACGCGAAGGCGTCATGCTCAAGCCCTCTGACATCGCCGCGCCGGAGATCGTCTCGCGCAACGAACAGGTGACCGTCGTCTTCCAGCAGGGCGCCCTTACCCTCACAACCACCGGCAAGGCACTCAACGCAGCCAGCCTGAGCCAGCCGGTTTCCGTGCTCAACACAATGACCAACAAGGTTTTGCAGGGCGTCGCCACGCAGAACGGAACTGTCACAGTCTATTCGGGGCCCCAGCAACTCGCCGGGCTCTGATCGTCAGCATCGAGGCTTGGGGAAGTCTCGATAATCCAAAACGGGGAACTTGAAATGAACGCACTTTTCAAACTCGCGACGGGCCTGCTGCTCGTTTCCGCGCTCGGCGCCTGCGCCACCACCGATCGATTGGCCAATGTGGGCCAGGCTCCGGCCCTAACGCCCATCGTCGATCCCACGGTCACCGCCGGCTATCGCCCGGTGACCATGCCCATGCCCGCCGCCGAGCCGGCCACCTACCAGCCCAATTCGCTGTTCTCGTCCGACGCGCGCGGCTTTTTCAAGGACCAGCGCGCCTCCAAGATCGGCGACATCCTGACCGTCGTCGTGACCATCGACGACCGCGCCCAGATCGGCAACACCACAGCAGCCACCCGTTCCTCGTCCAACACCACGGGCCTGAACGGCGCCCTGGGTTCGATCTTCAATTCCGTGGCCCCCGCCGACGTCTCCGCCGACGCCGCGCTCGGCACGTCATCGGGCATTTCCAACGCCGGCAACGGTTCGGTCAACCGCTCCGAGCGCGTCACCACCCAGGTCGCCGCCGTCGTGACGCAGGTTCTGCCCAACGGCAATCTCGTCATCGAGGGCCGTCAGGAAGTCCGCGTCAATTTCGAGGTTCGCGACCTGATCGTCGCCGGCATCGTGCGCCCCGAGGATATCGGCTCGGACAACACGATTTCCTCCACCAAGATCGCCGAGGCGCGTATCGCTTACGGTGGCCGTGGCCAGATCACAGACGTCCAGCAGCCCCGCTACGGCCAGCAGATCCTCGACGCCATCCTCCCGTTCTAACCGGTCCCCAATCGGCCGCCGTTCCCCAAATTCGCGGCAGCCGGTTCCCGGCCCGTCTTCCCCGTCGGGCCGACCCAAAAGGCGCTGCTCCCCGCAGCGCCTTTTTTATCCGTCTTCTTCTTCTTCCCTTCCCTCACCTCCCCACCACCGTCATCCCGGCCCTGAGCCGGGATCCAGTACCCCCGGCCTCTCTGTAAATCCCAGCCTCTCCGTAGCCCTCTCCCCCTCGCCCTCAAAATCCTCTACAACCCCCCGACACTCATCTGCCCGGAGCCTTCAATGTCCTACGCCGATCTCGAAACCCTTGGCAAAAAGCTCGAATCCATCGAGCACGCCATCGCCATCCTCTCGGCGGACGAAGCGACCAACATGCCCGTCGGCGGCGGGGAAAAGCGCGCTGAATCGGTATCGTTCCTTTACGGTCTGCGCCACGAAACGGCCACCGCGCCGCAGATCGGCGACTGGATCGCAAAAGCCGAAAGCGAAAGCCTATCGGACGACCAGAAACTCGCCCTGCGCGAATTCAAGCGCGTCTATACCAACGCCACCTGCCTGCCCGCCGATTTCGTCGTGCGCAAATCCCAGGCCGAAATGCGCTCCGAACAGCTCTGGCGCGATCTGCGCGCCAAGAACGATTGGGCGAACTTCGCCCCCGCCCTTGAAGGCGTCGTGGCGCTCGCCCGCGAGGAAGCGCAGATGCGCGCCGATGTGCTCGGGCTGGCGCCCTATGACGCGCTGATGGAACAGTTCGACCCCGGCAACCGCGTCGCCGATGTCGCCCCCGTGCTCGAAAAGCTTAAATCCTTCCTCGTCGATTTCGTGCCCGAAGCGCTCGATGCGCAGCAAAAACGCTACGCGCAGCGCCCCGCCAGATCGGTCAAGGGCCCGTTCGGGATCGAAAAACAGCGCGAACTCGGCCTTGCCATGATGGGCGCGCTCGGCTTCGATTTCACCCATGGCCGGCTCGACGTGTCCCACCACCCCTTCTGCGGCGGTGTGCCCACCGATGTGCGCATGACCACGCGCTACAAGACCGAAGAATTCCTCACCGCCCTGATGGGCGTTCTGCACGAGACCGGCCATGCGCTCTACGAGCAGGGCCTGCCCAAGGATCTCTCGCACATGGCGGTCGGCCAGGCGCGAGGCATGGCCATGCATGAAAGCCAGTCGCTTTTCGTCGAACAGCAACTCGCCCACGCCCCCCAATTCTGGCAGTGGGCCATGCCCATCGTGTCCCAGCATCTGGGCGAGGATGCGCTCAAAGGCTGGGAGATCGAGGACGTGGTGGCAGAGGTCAACAAGGTCGAGCGCGGCTTCATCCGCGTCGACGCCGACGAGGTGACCTACCCGCTCCACATCATCCTGCGCTTCGAGCTCGAACAGGCCCTGATCGGCGGCGATCTCGAAGTGGTCGACCTTCCCGAAGCCTGGGACGCCAAAATGACCCAATATCTGGGCCTCTCCACAATCGACAACCCCAAGGACGGCCCCATGCAGGACGTCCACTGGCCAGCCGGCGCCTTCGGCTATTTCCCCAGCTACACGCTCGGCGCCATGCTCGCCGCCCAGCAATGGCAGGCCATCGAAAAAGCCCGCCCCAACGTCCTTGCGGAAATCGCAAAGGGCGATTTCTCCGGAGTCAACCAATGGCGGAGCGAGAACATCTGGTCGCAGGGCTCGCGCTACTCCACCCCCGACCTCGTCAAACGCGCCACCGGCTCGACCCTCGATCCCGACATCTTCATCGCGCATCTCAAAAAGCGGTATGGGTAGCGTCCAAGTGCTGCGCGCCCTACTCCCCACACTGTCACCCCGGCCTTGAGCCGGGGTCCAGTACACTCCGCATTGGCGATGGAACCCAGGCGCTGCCGGTTACTGGGTCCCGGGTCTTCGCCCGGGATGACGATGGAGTGAAGTCCAGAAGTCCGCTCCTAGAACGGCACGCTCGCCCCGACGCTGACACCGGCATGCCCGGCAACCGACCATGCCCAGAGCGGCCCGGTTTGCGGGCCGCCCGCGCTGCCGAACGTCACGCCGCCCAGCCCGAGTTGCCCGCCGGCGAAAACGCTCGCTGAAAGCTCGGCGCCCTGCTCGGTCTCATAGCGATAGGCGGCCTCGGCAAGCCCGCCGACAGTGGCCAGATCGTAAAAAACATTGGGCACGCTCCCCAGATCGGGGCGCAGATAATGGCTGTCGGTGACACCGAGATAGCCGCCATTGATCTCGAACCGAAGGTCGATGGTCTCGGCTTGGGAAATTTGGTTCTCCAGCCACACGCCCAGCCCTGCCGAAGCCGAAAACAGATCGTGCCCGATCACCGTGACGCTGGACGCGATCGGGCCGCTGGGACAGGCCGCCCCGCAGCGCAGCCCGTTCACATCATAGCGCTGAAGCCCAAGGCCGCCGGTCACATAGGGCCGCACCACCATGTCGTTCCATATCAGCGTTCCGTCTGTCGGCAATCCGTAGCGCATATCGACGCTGCCGCCATTGCCGAGCGCCAGATCGCTGAAGGTTTCAGAATAAAGCGCCTGCCCCGCCTCGTAATCGCGATCCCCGAACGTGCCGCCTGCCGCAATGGGGAACCCGGCGGTCAGATCGAACCACCCTTCCTGCCCGCGACCGGAAACGACAAATTCGATATCGGCCTGATAGAGCGGCTCATAGCTTAGGATCGAAGTGGGATCGCCATAGCTTGCCATTCCCGATCCGCCCGGAGGCGTCAGATGCGATGCATCGTGATTGAGCGAGAGATACCCCGCACTCAGCCGCACGTTCGAGCCGACCGAGATTTCCATGGCGGACGTCCCGGTGGCATAAGCCGCCGTCAGCGCAATCGTTGTCGTAGTGAGAAATGCTTTCAAGCCCATGCCCTCACAAAGCGTCAGCATGGCTTTCCTGTCAACCTGCGCAGCTTGACTTGGCTCGATTGCGTCCTATCTTGAGGCGCAACCGCAACAGGAGTGCTTCCAGGATTAAGTGGGCTCCACTTATCCGGTTCGGAAGCGCGACAACAAAGATTTGGAGCAATTGAGGCGATTCGAAGAAGCGCCGAAATGCTCCAACAGGATGTGTGCCCAAATGGATTTTCTTCCGACAGCAGCCCGCAATTGCCTCGGAACGGACTCCATCTCTCATGCCCGCACACATCACGCTTTCTGCCCTCGGTTATTCAACGCCTGACGGCACCCGGCTTTTCTCCGACCTGGACCTCGCCTTCTCCCGCCAGCGCACCGGCCTTGTGGGCCGCAATGGTGTGGGCAAGTCGACCCTGTTCAAACTCATCACCGGCGCGCTTGCGCCCCAATCGGGCAGCCTCGCCATCGATGGCACGATCGGGCTTCTGCGCCAGTCGCTCAAGGCCCGGCCCGGCGAAACCATAGCCGATCTGTTCGGCGCCACCGGCCAGCTCGAAATCCTCGCCCGCGCCGCCGCTGGAACGGCAAGCGCCGATGACTTGTCCGATGCCGACTGGACCATCGAAGCCCGGCTCGAAGATGCGCTTGCCCGCTTTGCCCTGCCCGCCACCGCCGAAACCCCGCTCGAAACCCTCTCGGGCGGCCAGCGCACCCGCGCCATGCTGGCCGCACTGGTGTTCGCCGATCCCGATTTCCTGCTGCTCGACGAGCCCACTAATAATCTCGACAGAGATGGCCGCGACGCGGTGATCGGGCTTTTGGCCAGTTGGCGCGGCGGGGCGGTAGTGGTCAGCCATGACCGCGAACTGCTCGAAACCATGGACGCCATTGTGGAACTGACCAGCCTCGGCGCCACGACCTATGGCGGCAATTACAGCCTCTATCGCGACCGCAAATCCATCGCGCTGGCCGCTGCCGAGCACGACCTTGCCAATGCGGAAAAGCGCACGGCGCAGGTCGAGAAAAAGGCGCAGCAGACCCGCGAACGCCAGCAAAAATCCGATGCGGCGGGCAAGCGCAAGCGGACCAAGGGCGATCTGCCGAAAATCCTGCTTAACGGGCGCAAGAACGCCGCTGAGAATTCCGCCGGCGAAAATGCCCGCCTTGCCAGCCGCTTACGCCAGCAGGCGGAATCGGATGCTCAATCGGCCCGCGAAAAAATCGAAGTGCTCCAGCACGTCACCATTTCCCTGCCGCCAACCCATCTTCCCGCGGGCCGCAAGGTGTTGACCCTCGACGCCGTTTCGGCGGGCTACGACCCGTCCGCCCCGATCCTTACCGATTTCTCCCTCGCCATCATCGGCCCCGAACGCGTGGCGCTGACCGGACCGAACGGGTCGGGCAAAACCACCCTGCTCCGGCTCATCACCGGCGACCTCGAACCCCTATCCGGCGAGGTCGACCACCACGTCCCCCACGCCCTGCTCGACCAGCAGGTCTCCATCCTCGATCCGCAAAGGACCGTCCGGGAAAATTTCCTCACTCTCAATCCGGCATCCGACGAAAACGCCTGCCGGTCGGCCCTCGCCCGCTTCAAGTTCCGCGCCGATGCCGCGCTCAAAATGACCGCCTCGCTTTCAGGCGGCGAAACCCTGCGCGCCGGGCTCGCCTGCGTCCTGGGCACCGACGCCCCGCCGCAGCTGCTCATCCTCGACGAACCCACCAACCACCTCGATCTGGACTCTATCCAGGCCGTGGAAGCGGGCCTTCGCGGCTATGACGGCGCCCTCCTCGTCGTCAGCCACGACCGCCAATTCCTTGATGCCATCGCCATCACGCGGGAAATATCATTGGCCTGAAACGACAAACGGCCCGCTGAAGTTTTTCTTCAACGGGCCGCTGCAAGCGATTCAAAAGATTCAACTATCAGTCGTCGCGATAAACCTTCTCGCGCCGCTCGTGCATCTCCTGGGCCTCAAGGCTCAGGGTTGCGATCGGGCGGGCATCGAGCCGGGCCAGCCCGATGGGCTCGCCGGTTTCCTCGCAAAAGCCGTAGGACCCGTCCTCGATGCGCTTGAGCGCCGAGTCGATCTTGGCGATCAGCTTGCGCTGGCGGTCGCGCGTGCGCAATTCGAGCGCCCTGTCGCTTTCCGAGGACGCCCGGTCGGCCATATCAGGATGATTTGTGCTTTCTTCCTGCAGGTTTTCGAGCGTCTCTCGGCTCTCGCGGAGAATCTCGTCCTTCCAGGCGTTTAGCTTTTTCCGAAAGTATTCGCGCTGGCGCGCATTCATGAACTCTTCGTCCTCGGAGGGACGGTAGTCGTCTGCAAGGGCCTCGACCGACATCGTAAGACTCACTCCCCTTGGCAACAGGTCGCCGCTTATATAGTGGGGCCAAACTTATCGGGCAAATGGAAAGTGGCCGGGGTGTTAACAACACCGTGAGGTGCCGCAAACAGGTCACAGGATCACGCTTCGGGAAAGCGCCCCAGCTTGGCGAGCTCGACCCGGACCCGCAATTCTATATCGGCAACGATGGCTTCGAGTTCGGGCTCGATCTGCGTCTTGGCCTGTTTCAAAAGCGCGACGGCGCGGTTGAGCCGCCCCTCGCCCATCCGCCCCGCCAGGAGATCGGTCTTGATGTCTTCGAGCACGTCGAGAAGCGAATTGGCCCGCTTGACCGCCTTGCGCCGCCCCGTGGTCGCATCGTCCACCGCCTGCAGCGCCAGCAGGGCATCGATGCCACCGGCCGCGATGGGCGCCGAAGTCTGCGCGCTACGGGCCGACCCCTGCCCGGATTCGATCTGAAACGCCGTCCCGGACGATTTCGCGGCGGTGCCCGGCCGGCTTGTGGTGGTGATCCGCCCTGTTCCGTCGATCCGCATGTCAGGCCCGATTGGCTTGTGGTTAATGGATTGCTAACCGGCAGATTTTGCCGGGATGGGTTAATTTATCTTTAACGACCCGGCAAACCCTGCCCAGCCACCAGCAGCCAGCGCGGGGCCAGCAACAGTAAAATAAAGCAAAAACAATAGTTTAATCAAACGAACCGCGTTTGGCACGCTTTTCGCTCTATTGGGTGTGAATTGCGGCACGCGGTCGTGGGGACGACGGCGCACCGCCCGGAAACGGGGAATCGGACGAAGATGAAAACAGGTTTGTTTCGCACGACATTGGCAATCGCCCTCGCCGCCGCGCTGGCGATGACGGGGACATCTCCCGCGCTCGCCGCGCCGGCCCGCATCAAGGATATCGTCGAAATCGAGGGTATCCGAGACAACCAGTTGATAGGCTACGGTCTCGTTGTCGGCCTCAATGGCACCGGTGACAGCCTCAACAACTCGCCCTTCACCCGACAGTCCCTGATCGCCATGCTCGAGCGCATGGGGGTCAACACCCGCGGCGAAACCCTGCGCACGGCAAATGTTGCCGCAGTGATGGTCACCGCCAACCTGCCGCCCTTCGCCACCCAGGGTTCGCGCATCGACGTTTCGGTCGCGGCCATGGGCGACGCTTCGTCCCTTCAGGGCGGCACGCTTCTGGTTACCCCTCTCCTCGGCGCCGATGGCGAAGCCTACGCCATCGCGCAAGGATCGGTACTCATCAACGGCTTTTCCGCCGAGGGCGAGGCGGCGACGGTCATCTCGGGCGTCCCCACCACCGGCATGGTGTCCTCGGGCGGGCTGATCGAGCGTGAGATCAACTTCGCGCTCGGCGCCCAGCACTCGGTTCGCCTCGCGCTGCGCAACCCCGACCTGACCACCTCGCGCCGCATCGCGCTGGCCATCAACGACCTTATCGGCCTGCCGGTCGCCATTCCCACCGATCCGGCCAATGTGCGCCTGTCCCTGCCCAACAATTTCAACGGCAACATCGTCGATCTTCTCACCGACATCGAGCAATTGGTGATCCAGACCGATCAGGCCGCCCGCATCGTCATCAACGAGAATTCCGGCATCATCGTCATCGGTCGCGACGTGCGAGTGTCCTCGGTGGCCATCGCCCATGCCAATCTGACCATCTCGATTGCCGAAAACCCCAATGTCGTGCAGCCCAACCCGTTTACGGACGGAGTGACCGCCGTCGAGCCGCGCACCCAGATCAACGTCAATGAAGACGGCACCCAGCTTGCGGTGGTCCCGGAATCGATCTCGCTCCAACAACTCGTCGACGGGCTCAACACCCTGGGCATCTCGCCGCGCGACCTGATCGCCATCCTTCAGGCCATCAAGGCTTCCGGCGCACTGCAAGCTGAAATCGAGGTGATCTGATGGCCATTACTTTAAACCCCGCCTACCAGTCCCTGCCCGGCTACGCCAATCTGCGCGAAAAGGCCGTCGAACTCGAAGGCGTGTTTTTGAACACCCTGGTCTCCGAAATGTTCAAGGGGCTGGAAACCGACTCCATGTTCGGGGGCGGTCATGCCGAGGAAACATGGCGCGGCATGTTGGCCGAACAATACGCCGCCGAAATGGCCCAGGCCGGCGGCATCGGCATTGCCGACCAGATGGTCGCCGCCCTTATCGAAATGCAGGCAGCGCAAAGCGCCGCGCCACAACTGTCATCCATGGGAGCTTACCGATAATGACCGCCGCTGAACGCCTCATAGCGCTTGAATCCCTGGATGCGGAAACCCTTTGCGCCCGCGCCGAAACCGCGCTCGGAGCGCTGGTCGAGGTCATGAACCGCGAAACCACCTATCTGCGGGCCGGTCACATGCGCGAAGCCACGGCGCTCACCGGCGAAAAAACCCAGCTCGCCCAGGACTACGTAGCGCTGGCCCGCGCCATCCAGCGCGCCGCGCCGCGATTGAAGGCCGAGGCGCCCACCCGTATCGATGCCCTGCGCCGCGGCCACGAGGCGCTTGCCACCCAGATGGCCGAAAACCTCCGTGTACTGGCCACCGCCCGCTCCGTCACCGAAAACCTGCTCTCGGACGTCGCCCGCGCCGCCGGCAACGCGGCAAAGCCCAAGACCTACGGCGCCGCCGGCCAATCCCCCAAGCCCTCGACCGAATCCATGAAGGGCATCTCGATCAACCGGGCGCTGTGATTGACCGAATATCTCCGGGTCAATCCCTCCCTCTCCGCCTCGTCGTCTTCGGGCTTGACCCGGAGACCCGCAAGGCTTCCGCAACCGCACGAGAGGTGGGCTCACTCCCCGCTTCATACCCAAACCCCTTCGGCGGTTGCGGCAACGTTGCGGATTGTCGGGTCGAGCCCGACAATGACGAGCGGAGAGGTGAAGAACACCCACCTTCTCGCATTTGACTAAACTCCCACCTTCCCCCCTAACCCGCCCTCCACCCCTCCCGGCACATTCTGCCCGGCAGATTTTGCCGCATTGGCTCAGGGAATGGTTAACGGGTGACGGGGTTCATTCCACCGCAGCAGGGTCCGCTCGGGATCGCTGCAGCCATGGCGCGACCGGCTGAAAAACCGGCAGCGCCACCGCCGCATCGCATCCGCGATTCCGCCGGCGCCAGCCTTGGCCAACCCCTCCCCAAACGCCCCGCCCCCAATCGTCAGCGGCGACAAAATCCCCAGGAGGATCAAGCTGTTGAAGGCCCGGTATCGTCGGCGACCCTGCTTGAAACCAGCCTCATCGCATCAACCCTGGTCAATGCCGAAACAAGCCAGAGCGCCGCTCTGGTTCTGCGCGCCGCTCCCTGGCAGCCCCCACAGTCGAACTTCACGCTGCGCGACCGCTCGGTCTAGCGCAAAAGGTAAATTTACCCCCCAACGATCAGACTTTGTTAACCATTCGGTAGCACTTGTCCGAGCACTGTATGGTTAACGCGCTCCTAACGAGGAGTGATTCTGTTCATACCAATCGACGACGGGGGTTTTGGCCATGTCTGAAGTGACACTATCGAAGGCGGTACGCTCCAACCTGCTGCACCTTCAGAACACGGCCAAGCTCATGGACATGACCCAGGAGCGCCTGGCCACGGGCAAAAAGGTCAATTCGGCCCTCGACAACCCGACAAACTTCTTCACCGCCGCATCGCTCAATGGCCGGGCTGCCGATATCGGCACCCTGCTGGACGCCATGAGCAATGGCATAAGGGTGATCGAAGCGGCCGACAACGGCCTGACCGCGATCACCAAGAACATCGAGTCCATGCAATCCACACTGCGCCAGGCGCGGCAGGACAAAAGCTTCCAGACCCTGAGCCTGCCCATGGCGGACACACGCAGCGGCGAGCTGACCCTTTCGGGCGGCGGTTTTCCAGCCGGGCAGAGCTTCCCGATCGCGCTGACCAACGCCGTTCCCGCATCGATCACGGCCGGCGCCGATTTCGCGCTCGAAGGCGGACAGGGCGCAGAGACCTTCACCTTCACGGGCGCCAATTTCGACGATGCCGCAGATCTTCTGACCTTCAATCTTGAAATCGACGGCCTCACCCTCCCCATCGAGATCGACAAGACGATTGCCGACACTGCCGCTCCCCCCGATGGCAATATCGATACGGCCGCGGAAATGGTCGCGGCCATTGAGGCCGCCGTGGTTGCCGCAGGGTTTGATGCCGCCGACTTCGAGGTCAGCGAAACCGGTGGCGACATAACCATCGCTTCGACCTCACGTGGTCCGGGCTCCTCGATCGCCATCACCGGCGCCGCGGCCAGCGACGGTGGCGGCGCCGATACGATGGACGTGGCCACGTCCGGGCTTGATGCGCCTACGCCTTCGGACGTGCCGGCGGATTCTGCCGCCTTTACCATCACCTACGGCACCGAAACCCTTGATATCGTTCTCGATGGCGATACCCATCAGGACATCGCGGCGGCCATCACCCATATCAATGACGAGATCGCCGTCTACAACGCCGCCGCCGCACCCGGCAGCGAGATCAACATCACCGCCAGCGCCGCAAACGGCCGCATCGTACTTCGCGGCCCGGCTGATGGCTCGGGTCCGGCAATTTCCATCACCGACACGGTCGCCGCCTCGGGCGATACCAACAAGGTGTTCGGCACATCTGGCCAGCGCGAAACGATAGCGCCCTCGGTTGCCGATGGCGAGCCCAAGACCGTCGATCAGCTGGTGCGCGACATCAACGCCAACCCGGAATTCAAGAACATCATCCGGGCCTCCAACGACAATGGGCGCCTGCGCATCGAGAACCTCTCGACCGCCCGGCTCGACATGGTCGGCCTCACCACCGACGGCAAGCTTTCGGGGGGCATCGGCACGGCTGCCGTCGAGCCCAATGACGTCCGCGGCTCTTTGGCCCGCCAGTTCAACGAACTGCGCACCGAACTCGACCGTCTGGTCGACGATGCGTCCTTTAACGGTGTCAATCTGCTCAAGGGCGATCAGCTCAAGATCGTTTTCAATGAATCGGGCACCTCGACAATCGAGATCGAAGCCAAGAACGCCAAGGGCGAAGCACGCGCCATCAACGCGACCAATCTCAACATTCTCGAAGTGCTGCCCGAGGATCTAAATCTCGATACCGACATCGATGCATTGCTCGCCAAGATGCAGATTTCGCTCAACGAAGTGCGCTCCCAGGCCGCCAATCTGGGCTCCACCCTCTCGGTGGTCCAGAACCGTGAGAGCTTCACCAAGGAAATGATCAACACGCTCCAGACGGGCGCCGCCAATCTTACCCTTGCCGACACCAACGAAGAATCGGCAAATCTTCTGGCGCTGCAGACCCGCCAGCAACTCTCCCAGACCGCACTCAGCCTTGCCAGTCAGGCCGACCAGGCGGTTCTGCGTCTGTTTGGCTAAACACGGGGCGAATGAACCAGTTAAACGAGGCGGGCTGCGGCCCGCCTTTTTTGTTGCACGATATTTAGGATCACCCCTGCCGCCTTAACCGTTCTTTAGCAGATATCGCACAGTGTCGGGCCAGCCGTCTCAGGAAGAGGCGCTCTGAAATTGCGTAAATCCTAGAAGGGGATTTCTATATGTCTGATATCACGCTTTCAAAGGCGGTTCGCTCGAACCTGCTCTCCCTCCAGAACACCGCCGACATGATGGCGACCACGCAGAACCGCCTTGCCACCGGCAAGAAGGTGAACTCGGCTCTGGACAATCCCACAAACTTCTTCACCGCGTCTTCTCTGAACTCACGCGCTGGCGACATGAACCAGCTGCTCGATGGCATGGCCAACGGCATCCAGACTCTTGAAGCAGCAGACAACGGCCTCAAGGCAATCACCAAGACCCTTGAATCCATGCAGTCGACCCTGCGTCAGGCCCGTCAGGACAAGACGTTCCAGACGTCTTCCTACACTCTCGATGCCGACACCGTTACCGGTGGCGCCACCGGCCAGCGTGAACTGAGCTTCACCGGCGGCGCACTTGGCACCGAAAGCATTTCACTCGACCTGACCACCGACAAGGCCGGTTCGGTCACCGGCGGCGCCGACTACACAGCTCCCGCCGCTGCGGCCGGTGCCGCTGCGGTTACCGCAAGTGCTGACTTTGCGGCCGTCGATGCCTCGACACCGCTCACATTCGACGTTCAGGGCAACAATGACGCCGCTGCCATCACCGTGACCATCGACGGCGCAAGCGCTGCCGACGATACGGCCATGACCATCGATGAAGTCATCGCTGACATCAACGACGAGCTTATTGCTGGCGGCAGCACGATCCGCGCCCAGGCCAATGCCGACACCGGTCGCCTCGAACTGGTCGACACCGACGCCGCAAACGTTGGCGCAGCCGCTTCGATCACCGTCACGGCCAGCGCTGGCACTGCAACGCTCAACCTGACCGCCGATGCGACCACCGATGCGGAATCCACAGGCACCGATGCTGAAGAAATCTCCTTCACCATCAATGACATCGACATTACCCTGAACGGTGATGACCATGCCGACGCCGCTTCGGCTGCTGCTGCCATCCAGACCCAGCTTACCGCTGGCGGTGCAGCTGCAGGCGTCACGGCTACCGCTGAAGGAGAACGCATCGTCATCACCGGCCCGACCGATGGCACAGGCATCGAACTGGCCGGCGCCGACGTCGACGACGTCTTCGGCGCCGAAGCCAGCCGCACTGTCGATCAGTGGGGCGAAGCCGGTAGCAGCGATGGTACCGCCAAGACCGTCGATGAACTCGTAAACGAGATCAACAACAACGACGAACTCAGCTTCGCCGTTCGCGCCTCCAATGACAATGGCAAGCTCCGTCTCGAGAACCTCTCGACCCAGGAACTCGACATCGGCGGCGTGTCCTCGACTGGCGAGGTTGACGGCACCTCCTCCTCGGGTACTTCCTCGATCGGTGGCAACGAAGTGCGTGCCGGCCTGGCCGACCAGTTCCGCGAACTGCGTGACCAGCTCGACAAGCTCGTTGACGATGCTTCGTTCAACGGTGTGAACCTGCTCCGCGGCGACAACCTGCAGATCACGTTCAACGAAACCGGTACGTCCGAACTCAACATCCAGACCAATATCGATGGTGAGGCCGGTGCTTCGGTCAACTCGACCACGCTGGGTATCGAAACCAACCTGCAGGCTGAAGATCTCGATAGCGATGCCTCCATCGACGGCTTCATGGCTGACGTCAAATCCGCCATCAACACAGTGCGTTCGCAGGCGTCGTCCTTCGGTTCTTCGCTCTCTATCGTTGAAAACCGCCAGGATTTCTCCAAGAACATGATCAACACGCTGGAAACCGGCGCGTCCAACCTCACCCTGGCCGATGCCAATGAGGAAGCCGCCAACCTTCTGGCCCTGCAGACCCGTCAGCAGCTGTCCTCGACCGCTCTGTCGATGGCCAGCCAGCAGGATCAGTCGGTCCTGCGTCTGTTCTAATGATCTGACGCTCCCAGAACGGGAGTATCCAATGCGCGAAAGGGCGGGCCAGAAGGCCCGCCCTTTTCTTTTGGCCCGCCCGTCTCCATAATCCGCTCAAGTTTAACGGGGATGCGAATCATGGCGCTCAAGGTCGAATTGAAACCAGGTGAAAAACTGATCGTGGGCAGCTGCGTCATCACCAATTCCGACCAGCGCACCCGCCTGTTCATCGAAGGCAAGGCGCCCATTCTGCGCGAAAAGGACATTCTGTCGGCAACGACCGCCGATACGCCAGCCAAGGCCATCTACCTTGCCATCCAGATCATGTATGTGGAGGGCAATGTCGACAAACTCACCAAGAGTTATTTCGAGCTGATCAACGAAATGGTCCGCGCCGCGCCGTCCACTTTGCCTTATGTGGACGCTATAAATAATGAGATATTAACCGGCGACCTCTACAAGGCTCTCAGGGCTGCAAAAAAGCTTATCGAATACGAAGGGGAGCTGCTGGGGCATGCAACATCAGGGGGCACTCGCATATCAAAGGACCGCACAGCAGACGGCGAGTCCGAGAGATCTTGAGGCCAACCTGCTTGCCCGCCTTGCCTCCCGCCTGCAAAACATCCGCGACACCTGGCCCGAGCACTATGACGAGCTCGAAGAAACGCTCAACAAGAACCGCAAGGTTTGGTCGATCTTCGTTCAGGCCGTAACCAAGGACGACAGTCCCCTCCCCGACCCCATCCGCCAGAACATCGCCAATCTCGGCATTTTCGTCATGGGTCAGACCTACGAGCTGCTCGCTGGCGCCGAACCGGCCAAGCTCGACGCGCTCATCAACATCAACCGCCAGATTTCCGCCGGCCTGCGTGGCAACGGCTGAACCAGCGTCCATACCCCCAAATGCAAAAACCCCGGTCGATGCCGGGGTTTTTTATTGGTGTGTAACCGATCTATTCAGCCGGCCCCTGCCGACCATCGTTGCGCGTGACATAGAGCCCGAAAATACCAATGCCGCCGAGCACGAGCAATATCCAGAGGTACATAAAAAGCGTTTCCATCATTTCATTCCCTCAGTTTGTCCAGAACACCACGCGCCAGCAAATGTAGCACAACCGCCAGCACTATACCAAATAGGCTCAGTGACACGATATTCCAAATATCCTGAGCCGGCATGGTTCCCAAAGCCATGCTGACCAGCGGCCCGATCAGGGAAATCGTGACAGTCCCGGCTGCGACAGCATTCATGAAATTGGCCGTCAATTTGGCTTTTTCATTTGAAACAAGACCATGGACCGCTCCCCCGCTTAAGCGCCAACTCTGGCCGTTCTACTCCCACCCCACCCTACAGATAATTCACCAGCGTCAATTGGCTGGCCATCGCCGTGGCCTGATAGCTGGCCTGAAGCTGTGTCTGGAGCGTGAGCAGCATCATGGCCACTTCCTCCCTCGGCGCTTCGGAGATTTCGGCAAGCATGGTCTGCAATTGCGCGCCATATTGGGAATGGCGCTCCTTGACGGTGTTGACCGTCGAAGCGGCGATGCCCAGTTCCATGGTGATCACTTCGATCGCTCCGGGCTGGGCGTTGTTGTCTTCCGACAGCCGCGAGCGCTGGATGGACACCAGCGCGTCATAGCGCCCTGCATTTTCCTCATCGAGCGGCGAGAGTTCTGATACCGAGAACACCGCCAGTCCCTTGATGAGTTCGACGAACCCCTTCTCATTGGCCTGCACGCCATATTGGGTCTTGGTGTTCTCGTCGATATTGGCCGAAACGCTCTGGCGCGGGTTGGTGCTGTCCTGCCCGTTGTACCAGACATTGGCGTTGGCATCCTGGGCCTCGCCCATGCCGTTGAAGAACCCGTCCGCCGCCGCATAGGTCGAGGACGAGCGCAGATCGGTCTTTGTCAGCGAGGCCAGCTTGTCGGCAATGGCCGTATTGAGGTTTGCCGCCGTCTCTTCGGCGTCAGCGCCGATGGCAAAGCCACCCGTGGGCACCGGATCGGTATCGGTGGCCGTAAAGGTGAAGTACCGGACCGTATCGCGGTCATGGGGGAAGGTGATGCCGATGGTAACGGTGTCCCCATTGGCCGGTACGCCGGTCGCGGTGATCGTTGCGACCTGTTCGGCATCGGGCAGCAGCGGATCGAGGGGCGCCGTGGCGCCGGTCACCGCCGTCCCGGTCGTGGTCACCGAAGCGATCTTGAACCCGAATTCATGGTCGCCATCCTCGGTCAGGGTGATCGTGTCGGTTGCAAGAAGCTGGTCTAGCCGACCCGAATTGCCCGCGACCGTCCCCATGTCCGCGTTATTGCGGGTCTGGGTATAGCGCACGAACCCGTTCGGCCCGTTCATGATCGCCTCGAAGCTCGAAACCGGCTTGGTGTCCGATTTGTTGCCTCCGAAAATGAACTGCCCGGTGATATCTGTATTGAGGACGTCGATGACTTCCTTGAGCAAATTCGTCGCCTGGTTGCGCGCATTGGTGAGGTTGATGCCGTCGGTGCCATAGGCGTTGGGCACCGCCAGCGCCCGCGCGGACTCCTCGATCTCGTCGAGCCGTTCCAGCCCGTTGGTATAAAAGCTCAGCCGGTTCTCGACCGTCAGGATATTGGCCTGATATCCTTCGATCCGCGACAGCCGGTTGCGCAGATTGATGTCGTGGACGCGGTCCCCGCCCATCTCGGCCAGCGTGTTGTACTTGTTGCCGCTCGAGAGCTGCAGCTGCAGGTTCTCGAGCTTTTTGTGCATCGAGGTGATGGTCGAAAGCGTCGAGGACACCGGATAGAGCGATTTGTTGATGATCGTCATGAGACCTCACATAGCCAACAGGGCGTCGATCAGTTCCTGGACCGTCGAGACCACGCGCGCGCTTGCCGAATAGGCGTTCTGGAGTTGCATCAGCCGCGCCATCTCCTCGTCCACGTTGACGCCGTATTCGGCGCTCATGCGCGTGGTGATCGAAGACAGCGTATAGCTGACCGCCGAGCTTTCCGACTGGGCCTTGGCAACCACATTGCCCTGATGATTGATCATCTGGCCGATGAGGTCAGTCACCTTGCCCGAAAGCCGCACCCCACCATCGGAAAGCGCGGTCATCTTGTCGGAAACAAATTCCATCGATTTGAGGTTTTCGAGCAGGAATTGAGGCCGCGTCGCATCCCCCAGCGAGACCCCGCTCGCGAACTGCACGATCTGGTTCGGATCGGAGATCAGCGCCGTGTTGATCGATATCCGCCCGGCAAATCCGCGCTTCTGGCCATTGCCGTCGAGCGAATTGGTGAAGGCCGCGTCGCGGGTGTCCACGAACAGGTTGAGCGCGCCGACCCCATCCTGCGTCCCGGTCACGCTGATCTGGGAAGACATGGCGCGCATGTCCGCGCTGTCTATCGAGAGAACCCCGCCGGCATCGGTGATGACCGCGCCACCCGGCAATTCCCCCGCCAGTGCTGCCGCAATCGCCGCCGCCGGATCGCCCCCCGAAATATCGACCCCGATCACCCGCTCGCCGCTGGCATTTGGCGAGGCGAGCGGCAAATTGGCGCTATCGCCCATCGCCACGACGCGGATCGTGCGATCGCTCGTGCCGTCATTATAGGTAATCGCGACCGAATTGCCCGACTGCATGCCCGAAAGGTCGAGCGCATAGAGGTCCGGTGTCAGCTCGTCCGGCTCCGCCACCGTGGTGACGGTGTTCATCGCCTGGGCCAGCCCCGCGGCGATCTCGTCGAGCTGGTCCTGCATGTTGACCAGCGTCGTGTCGCGCAGTTCCAGCAGCCCGGCAAGACGCCCCGAGGACAAAAGCTCACCGCCCGCCAGGTCGACCTGCAGCCCCGAAGGCGTGCGCAGGGTCAATTCGCCAACCCCGCTCTTGGCCGGATCGGGATCGAACAGCGAGGTCGAATTGAGCCCGCCCCCCGAGCGGAAGCCGAACTGGGAGGCCTCCACGTCGAGAATACCCACCCCGCTTTCCGTCATCAGCGCAACGGTGCCGTCCGGGCGGTAGGTGGCGCGCACATCGACGAGTTCGGAGATCGACGCCACCAGCCGGTCGCGCTCGTCCATGAGCGAGAGCCGTGCCTGCTGGTCCTGCGAAATGTCGAGAATGCGCACATTGACATCGGCCAGCGCATTGAGCTGCCGGTTGAGTTCGGACACCCCATTGGAAATCTGCTGCTCGGCCTCGACGCGCATTTCCTGCACAGCGCCGGTCAGCGTATTGAGCTGTTCGACAAGCTGTTGCGCCGAATTGAGCACTCCGGCCCGGGTCGTCACGTCATTGGGGTTGGTGACCAGCGCCTGCAGCGCGTTCTCGAACCCGGCATAGAGCGTGTCGAGCGAATTGGCATCGCCCGGCTTGCCCAGATGCATCTGCAACCGGTCGAGGAAACTGGTGCGCGCATCGTGATAGCTGGCCGATGAAACCGCCACCAGATGCTGCTTTTCCAGCGCCTCGTTAAAGGCCCGCGAGAGGGTCGATGCGCGCACCTGCGCGCTCGTCCCATAGGCGGTTTCCTCGATGACGATGGACTGCCGGTGATAGCCGGGCGTGCCCTGATTGGCGATGTTGCGCGAAACGACATCGATGCCGCGCTGGCTGGCATTCATGCCCCCCAGTGCATTCGATAGCGTCGAACTCAATCCCATCGCCTAAACTCCATAACAGTCTTATCGCAGCGTTTGCCGGGCTGGTCAGGGCGGAGCGAGAAAGGTGGCTTTCGAGAACCGGAGCGGAGCGTACTTTAAGGTACGTGAGCACCGGAAGCGCAGAAAGCCGCCTTTCGCAGCCCGCCCTCACCGGCCCATTATCTAATCATGTTGAGGGCTTCTTGGAGCATTTCATCGGCCGTCGAGACGATGCGGGTGCCCGCCGAATAGGCCTGCTGGGTCACGATCAGCTTGGTGAACTCTTCGGAGATATCGGTGTTCGAGCTTTCCAGCGCCCCGCCGGTGATCCCGCCGTCGGTCGAAAGGATCGCTTCGCCCGACGCAGCCGTTGCCGAATAGATGCCGCCATCGAGCCGCTTGAGCTGGTTCTCGGCGTTGAAATTTGCCGTCACGAGCTGGAAGATCTCGATCTGCTCGCCATTCGAATATGTGGCCACCACCCGGCCATTGTCGTTGATGGCGACCGACATGAACGAACCGGCGGGATACCCGTTCTGGTTGAGCGTCGAGACGGCGGCCCGGCCATTGGCGTTGTCGAACTGGGTCAATCCGCCCGCTCCGAGATCGAGCTCGACATCGCCCACAACGGTGCCGTTGATGGTGAGGTTGGGCAACTCGAGCCGCAACGGCTCGCTGAGCGAGACCGACGATCCGCCCTGGGTCTGCAGCACGCCATCCTCGAAGGTGAATTCACCGTCGGGAACTTCTGCCCAGGTCTGCGGTTCGCTGTTGCTCATATAGTAGAGCCGCCAGGTGTCGGGTTCGTTGGACACCTTGCCCCACCGCATCTGTACGTTCACCGACGCGCCGTTGGGCGCATAAACGGTGATCGCGCCGCCTTCGACCGAACGCGCCACGAAGTCATTATTGGTTTCCGGCGCATCGGGAACCGCCTGCGAAGTGATCCCGGCAATGGTGCCGGTACCGCCGATCACCATGTCATGATTTGTGTTTTCCGCCACGATCTGCAGACGCCCTTCGGAGTCCAGCGACGCGGTGGCTCCGGGGACCGAGGAATTGACCCAATCGATAAGGTCCTGCAGCGTCGTTCCGTCGACGCTTTCCTCGAAGGTCTGGGTCGCCCCGCCCCCGACGGCGATTGTGAACTGGTCATTCGGTGCCCAGCCAAAGCCCGGCGCCGCGCCCTGCAGCGTTTCGCTGCCATCCAGATCGCCATCATCCGAGAGCGTCGTGGCAAAATCTGCTGCCAGCCCGACGGCGGGCGTATCGGGCAGGTTGACCTCGTAGGAGATGCGCTGGGTCGCCTTGGCCGGGATCAACCCGTTGGAAACCTGAACCATCTGGGGCACCGAGCCCGCGACGTTGCCCGTGGAGGCATCGATGGGCACGCCCTTGAGATAATAGCCAGCGCCGTTGCGCAGATAGCCCTCGCGATCCATCTCGAAATCGCCGCGCCGCGTGTAATAATTCGCGTCGCCGAACACCGAGGTTCCGTCGGTCGTGCCGGTCTTTTCCGCCACCACGAAAAAGCCCGAGCCGTTCAGCGCCACATGGGTGCCCGTCGAGGAGGTGATGATGTCGCCCCGCACATCGTTGGTCGAGCGCGAATAGGCAAGCACCGCGCCGGGCTTCTGGCGCCCGACCGCCGCATCGGGGATCAGGTCGATGAACCCGGTTTCCATCCGCTTGTAGCCGGTGGTCTGCGAATTGGCGATGTTGCCCGAAATGTTCTCAAGCGCGAACGACTGCGCCGCCATGCCGGTCACGGCCGTCGACAATGCCCCATAGATACCCATTTTACTCTCCGTCACGATTTGCGCGCCGAGCACGCGCATTCGCAAAACACGATGCAAGGGGAGTGCCAGACTCCAATGACCTTGATTTTGTTGGGGTTTCTTGAGCAAAGCGGTCCGAGGAAGACCGATTTCCGGGAAATTTTCGCCGCCCACCCGGCAAATTTTTCCCGCTTTACCCACTCGCTCCCTGACTTTCCCCACCACCGTCATCCCGGGCGAAGACCCGGGATCCAGTACCCACCAGTGTTGGTGCTTTCGCTCCGGCGCGCAGTGTACTGGACCCCGGATCGGGTGACAGGTGAGGCTCGGGGTGACTCCTCGAATGACTGGACGCCCGCGCCATATGAATCTAAGCAGACGCTGGATTAAGTCAGCACTTACTTATCTTTCAGGATTTCCAATGCTGTTTGCCTCCGCCGACGAGTTCCGCTCCCTCCCCCGCAAGGCCGTCACGGTCTTCGGCATGGCCGGCGTGGGCAAGACCCGGCTGGGCAATATATTGCGCCGCGCCGACTGGTTTCACTTCTCGGTCGATTTCCGCATCGGCACCCGGCACATGGGCGAATATATCGTCGACAATTTCAAGCGCGAGGCGATGAAGGTTCCCTTCCTCGCCGAACTGCTGCGCTCCGATTCCATATCGATCCAGTCCAACATTTCCTTCGACAATCTCGACCCGCTCTCGAGCTATCTCGGCACGCCCGGCAATCCGGCCAAGGGCGGACTGACCTTTTCCGAATATCAGCGCCGCCAGGAACAGCACCGCGTCGCCGAAATCTACGCCCTGCTCGACGTTCCCTATTTCATCGAGCGCGCCAAGGCGCTCTATGGCTATGATGATTTCCTGTGCGACACCGGCGGCTCGCTGATCGAGGTGCTCGACCCACACAATCCCGAAGACCCGGTGGTCAAGGCTTTGACCGATACCACGGCCCTGCTCTATCTGCGCGGCACCGAGGGCGACGCCCAACGCCTTATCGACAGGTACAAGGCCAATCCCAAGCCCATGTACTACCCGCCCGATTTCCTCGTTTCCAAATGGGACGAGTTCAAGCGCGAGAACGGCGTATCCCATGACGACGACGTCGATCCCGACGCTTTCGGCGTGTGGGGTTTTGAGGCGCTGCTGCGCGACCGGCTGCCGCGCTATCAGGCGCTCGCCGACAATTTCGGCTATCAGGTCGACGCGTCCGAGCTCTCCGGCGTGCGCGACGAAAAAGACTTCACGGAGCTCATGTGCAGGGCCATCGCCAATCGTCAGGCGATGGCCGCCGAATAATTAGGACTGCACTTATATAAGATTTCCTTGAAAGACACCGAAAATGCCCATCCGCATTCCCGATCAGCTTCCCGCGCGAAAAACCCTCGAGACCGAGGGCGTCGTGGTCATGGACCAGTCCCGCTCCGCCCGGCAGGACATCCGCCCGCTCCAGTTCGGCCTGCTCAATCTGATGCCCAACAAGCAGCGCACCGAAACCCAGTTCGCGCGCCTGATCGCTTCCACCCCGCTCCAGATCGATTTGACCCTGGTGCGCGTCGCCGATCCGCTGTCCAGGAGCACGCCCGAGGATTATCTCCAGAACTTCTATTCCACATGGGAAGACGTTCGGGCCAAAAAGTTCGACGGTTTCATCGTCACCGGCGCCCCCATCGCCAACATGGCCTTCAAGGACGTGCGCTACTGGCCCGAAATGCTTGAAATCATGGACTGGACCCAGACCAACGTCCACCACACAATGTTCATCTGCTGGGGCGCCCAGGCCGCGCTGCATCATCTGCACGGCGTTGCGCGTTACCGCATGGAGCACAAGGCGTTCGGCGTCTACCGCCACAAGGTGCTCGACACCCGCCACCCCTTCCTGCGCGGCTTTTCCGACGATCTCGCCGTTCCGGTCTCGCGCTACAACGACATCGACCGCCAGAGCCTTTCGCCCGATCTCGACATCCTCATCGACAGCGAAGAGGTCGGCATCTGCATGCTCGACGACCGCAAATACCGCGCCGCCTACATGCTCAACCACCTCGAATACGACAACACCTCGCTCGCCGACGAATATCACCGCGACATCGAAGCCGGGCTCGACACCCCCCTGCCGGTCAACCTGTTCCCCGGCAACGACCCGTCCAAAATGCCCGAAAACCGCTGGCGCAGCCACGCCCATTTGCTGTTCCAGAACTGGATCAACGAGATCTACCAGACAACGCCCTACGATCTCGAAAAGGTCGGCACCGGTACGTGGTGAGGTAATCTCTCTCCCTCGGGGAGGCAAAAATGCCGATCTTCACCTCTCCCTAGGGGGGAGAGGTCGGATGGCACAGCCAGCCGGGTGAGGGGGCCTTCCCAAAACACCGCCGCGCAAGCAAAGGGTCGAGGACTCTAACCCTGACCCTCCCCAATGCCGCCTATCTCAGGCAGTTCAGCAATCCTAACCCTCGCCCCTTCGGGGAGAGGGTGGCCGGCAGGCCGGTGAGGGGGCCTTGCTGAGCCTGCCAGGCCCTATCGCGCCAACAGCTCCCTTGCATTCTCCTCCACACCCCCTACCTTCACTCCGAACCCGCCGGAGACCCGTTCTTGCCCCGCCTGCCCACCACCATCGCCGACGAACTGGGCGTCGCCCTTGGCAATCTCGCCGATGCGGCGACCGGAACCGTAACGCCGACCCTGCGGCTGGGCGTCACCGGCCTGTCGCGCGCCGGCAAGACCATCTTCATCACCGCGCTCATCCACAATCTTTTGACCGGCGCTCGCCTGCCCGGCTTTTCGCCAATGGCCGAGGGCCGGCTGATCGGGGCGCGTCTCGCCGAACACCCCGACAACGCCACGCCCCGTTTCGCCTATGAAAACCACCTCGCGGCCCTCATGGGCTCGCCCCCGGTCTGGCCCGAGTCGACGCGACGCATTTCCCAGCTTCGCCTCACCCTGCGCTACCAGTCGGCAAGCTGGATCAAATCGCAGTTCGGTCCCTCGACCTTCAACCTCGATATCGTCGACTATCCCGGCGAATGGCTGCTCGACCTGCCGCTTCTGACCAAATCCTATGCCCAATGGAGCGAGGAGGCTCTGGCCCTCGCCCGCCGTCCGGCCCGCACCGAGGAGGCAAAGCCGTTCCTTGACGCGCTCGGATCGTTCGATCCCGCCCGCGAGGCCGATGACGCTGCCGCCGAAACCCTCGCCACCGCCTTCACCGCCTATCTGCGGGCTTCCAAGGCCGACGCCCGCGCCCTCTCCACCCTCCCGCCGGGGCGCTTTCTGATGCCAGGCGATCTCGAAGGCTCGCCCGCGCTCACCTTCGCGCCCCTGCCCGCCCCGACGGCGACGCCCCGCCATTCGAGCCTCTATGCGATGCTCGAACGCCGCTACGAAGCTTACAAATCCGTCGTCGTGCGCCCCTTCTTCCGCGATCATTTCGCCCGCCTCGACCGCCAGATCGTGCTGGTCGACGCCCTGCGCGCGCTCAACGCCGGCCCCGAAGCTGTGGCCGATCTCGAAACAGCGCTCACCTCGGTTCTCTCCTGCTTCCGCCAGGGCGCCTCCAATCCCATCTCGCGCCTCTTCACCCGCAAGATCGACCGCATTCTGTTCGCAGCCACCAAGGCCGATCTTTTGCACCACACCTCGCACGCGCGGCTCGAAACCATTCTCAACCGCCTCGTGGCCAACGCCTCGCGCCGTGCCAAATTCCACGGCGCCGAAACCAGCTCGCTGGCCATCGCCGCCATCCGCGCCACCCATGAAGGCAGTGTCAGGCATGGCGGCGAAACCCTGCCCACCATCATCGGCACCCCCGAAAACGGCCAGAAGCTCGGCGAAACCACCTATGACGGCAAAACCGAAATCGCCTTGTTTCCCGGTGACTTGCCGGAAAATCCCGATTCACTTTTCAAATCGGCTGAATCAACACCTGAGCTCAATTTCCTGCGCTTCCTGCCGCCCAAAACCCTTTCGCCCAGCCAGACCGGAGACCCCGTGTTCCCCCATATCCGCCTCGACCGGGCGCTCGATTTCCTGATCGGGGACAAGATGGCATGAGAGAGCCCCGCGCCATCCCCACCCGCACCCGCACCGACGAACCCACGGCCCGCGCCCCGCGCGCCTTTGAAACCGGGCTCGCCGAACCGGCCCCCGATGTATTCGAAGCCACGCCCAAAGATCTTGCCGATACCGACGTGGCGCCAACCCTCAAACGCCGCGGCGGCCTGTGGCGCAATCTGGCGCTGTGGACCGGCGGCACGCTGGTCTCGCTCGGCCTCGGCCTGGCTGCCGATCGCCTGATCCGCGATCTGTTCTCCGCATACGATTGGCTGGGCTGGTTCGGGCTCGGCGTGCTGGCGATCTTCATCGTGGCCCTGCTTGTTCTCACCATCCGCGAAATCATCGGCCTGGCGCGGCTGCGCACCATGGACCGGCTGCGCGAAAGGGCCGCCGCTGCCCTTGTCGCCGACGATCTGCCCGCCGCGCAAAAAATCGCCGCCGAACTCGATGGCCTTTATGCCCAGCGCGCCGATCTGGCCCGCGCCCGCAGCGGGCTCAGTGCCGATGCCGGCGCCATTCTCGACGGCGCCGAATTGATCCTTACAGCCGAACGGGCCCTCATGACCCCGCTCGATCAACGCGCCCGTGCGCTGACCGCATCGAGCGCCCGCCGCGTCGCGCTGGTCACCGCCGTCGCTCCGCGCGCGCTGATCGATATCGCCTTCGTCGTGTTCGAGAGCTTCCGCCTGGCCCGCAACCTCGCCGATCTCTACGGCGCCCGTCCGGGCTTTTTCGGCTTTGTGCGCCTCATGGGCGCCATTATCGCCCACCTTGCCGTCACCGGCGGGCTGGTGCTCACCGATGGCGTGGTCGAACAATTGATCGGCCATGGGGTGGCCGCAAAACTCTCGGCGCGTCTGGGCGAGGGTGTGCTCAACGGCTTGATGACCGTCAGGGTCGGCATCGCCGCCATCAAGCTGGTCCGCCCCCTGCCCTTCGCCGCCCGCACATCGCCCGTCGTTTCAGATTTCGTGGCCGATCTGGGCAAGGTCGCGAGCGCAAAATAAAAAGGGCAGCGCCCAAGCGCTGCCCCACACAAAATCTATGGGAAGGCCCTTACTGGGCGTCGCCTTCCTCATCTCCGGCTTCCATGCCGTCGTCCATTTCGCCGCCATCGGAACCACCGGTCACCGGTCCATCAACCAGGCCGGCCTCGACGCAGTCGTCGCGGGTGATGGTCGAAAGGTCGATCGACTCCGTGGTCAACTCCTCAGTCGAAGACGGATCTTCATCGACGGAATCAGCCTGGGTTTCCTCGCCGAGCGTCATGCAATAGTCCTCGACATAGACCCAGTCCTCGGCGCTAACGGCAATACCGCCAATTTCCCCGCCCATGGCAGATGCATCCTGAGCCATTGCGGGAGCGGCAAGACCAGCGGCGAGAGCGATAGAAGCAAAAAGAGCAGTGCGTTTCATGGTTTTCTCCATTGGTTTTTCTGTCGGCCAGCCTGAAAAGACAGCCGACGAAACAACGCATTACGAGCCGTTCTTCCAATTATTCGAAGCCGGCAGGCGGCGTTGGTGAGACAATGCAGACACCCTCAAGGGGGTTGCGAACGCAAATCTGTTCATTTCGTGGCGATACCGTGGCGCGCGGCTCGAGCCGCCCGGCAAAAAGGGCAGTTCTGATCGAACCGCCCTTGTCGCATCTATGGCAATGTTTTCTTCGATCAGATCAGACCGGCCTTCTGGCAGTCGCTCTGGGTGATCGAGCTCAGCTGAACGCTCGAAGTCGAAAGTTCAGCGGTCGCCGACGGGGTGAAATCAAAGGCGTCGGAGACCGAGAGGCCGTCAAGCGCGTCGCAGTAATCGGTCACATAGGACCAGTCGGCATCCGAAACTGTAACCGTGCCGATGGTATTGGCCATTGCGGGAGCGGCAAGGCCGGCGACAATTGCGAAGGAGGCGAGAAGGGCATTGAGCTTCATTTTTTAAGTATCCTTTTCTTGAAGTCCCTCGTTGGGGACAAGACAAGAGATAGGCGCTCCCGAGCCGATTTCCAGATCAAAGATGTGAGTTTTTCGTCACAAAATGACGCGCCCGTTCACCTTGCCTTTTCGATGCAGGCTGGCGCGCCGAACGGCCCGATCCCGCCACGAAACCGGGTCCACACCTTAACATGGTTAAGTTTTAGTGCCGGCGCTCGCCTAAGGCTTGAGCACGATATAGGCCGCCGCCCCTGCCATGGCGCCCGCCGCGCCGCGATTGAGGGCCTTGAGCGCCCGCGGATTGCGCAGGAAGTCGCGGGCCTTGGCGGCCAGCGCCACATAAGGCACGACGACAAGATAGAGCACGATGATCGTCGTAACGACCAGCCCGGCAAACCGCTCGGGCGTAACGGCTTCCAGATCGACCACCGTGGGCAACAGCGCCATATAGAATATGATCGTCTTGGGATTGCCCAGCGTCACCGAATAGCCGCCCAGCATCGAGGCCATGGCACCACTGCCCTTGCCGGCGCGGATCTTTTCCGGATCGATCCCGGCCCGCCAGAAGCTCCACGCCAGATAGGCGAGATAGGCGGCACCGAGCACTTTGACGACAACGAATATCCCCGAAAAGGCCGCGGCCACCGCCGCCAGCCCCAGAACGGCAAGCGTGAGATAGGTGAGGTCGCCCAACACCAGCCCGGTGCCGAACCACACCGCCGGACGAAAGCCCGATCCGAGCGCCTTGCCGACCGCCGCGGCAATGCCGGGTCCGGGAATGGCGGCAGCAATGGCCAGCGCGATGGCATAGGGCAGATAATCGAGAACAAACATGAAAACGCGTCCCAAGGGCCTAAGTGCCTTGCCTCACTTGGGCCGACAGATCTCTACTGTCGGCTTAAATGAGGATAACAAGGCCACGCCAGATAACAAAGCGAGCGGCGTGTATCGACAATTTAGGCGATATACGCCACTCGCAACGCGTTCTTACACCCCGTCGCGGGCCGTGAGAAGACACGAAACCACGGGGGTTACTTGCCCGCCAGCATCTCGCTCATCGGCCCCCAATACATCATCTGCCATCCGCCGGCGAGCATCTCGTGTGCGTCCTCGGGGTAGCCGCTCTGGTCGAACACAACGCGCGTGCCATCTCCGCTCTTGCTCAGTGCGAAGCAAACCAGCGAATAGGTCCCCTTTGGCCACGCATGGGACCGCCAGGCCTGGACGACGCGCTCGCCGGGCACCAGTTCGATGTTGCGGCCACCGATGTCGCCACCGAACATCGAGAAGGCCCCGCCCTCCTCGGTTGAGATATCGGCACTGCGTCCGCCGGTCATTGCGGCGAATTTGTCCGAGCTGGTGAGCACCTCGAAAACGGCGGCCGGGCTGGCCGGAATGGTGACTTCCTGATGAATGGTCATGATGGGCTCCTGTTTGACATTCTCTGTCGATTCTGTATTTTCCTCAACCAATCGGTTGAGCTTTTTCCGGTATGCCAGCGCGCCGGACAATTGTCAACCATCCGGTTGAACTTTGGAGATCGCCGTGACCACGACCGCTCTTGCCGAAGACCGGCTCGATCAGATTTTTCATGCGCTCGCCAACCGCACCCGGCGGGCGCTGGTGGCGCGCCTGGCGCAAGGCACGGCCAAGGTCACCGATCTGGCAGAGCCCTTCGGCATGTCGCTCGCCGCCATCTCCAAGCATCTGATCGTTCTGGAAAATGCGGGCATCGTCCGACGCACGGTCAACGGCCGCGTGCACATCTGCGCGCTGAACGCCGGACCGCTGGCCACGGCCGACCAATGGCTTACTGCCTACGGCGCGTTCTGGGATGAAAAGCTGGATAATTTTGCCCGCTACCTCGAAGATGACGCCGACACCGCAAAGGAATGACCATGACGCCAACCGCTCTGTCGATGACCAGGCTCATCCGCGCGCCGCGCGAACGGGTCTTTGCGGCCTGGACCGACCCCGCAGAGTTGGCCAGATGGTGGGGCCCCGGCCCCGTGACCTGTCCCGAGGCCCATATCGACCTGCGCGAAGGCGGCGCATACCGGATCGCCAACCGCCATGAGGACGGCTCTATCACCTGGATTTCAGGCGTCTTCGAAAAGGTCTTCAGGCCCAGCCAGCTTGTCTATACCTGGAGCGTCAGCATCGTGCCCGGCGAACCCACCCTGGTCACGGTCTCTTTCAACGAGCACAAGGAAGGAACCGAACTCGTGCTCGAACACGCCCGCTTCGCCGACAAGGCCATCCGCGACATGCACCTTGAGGGCTGGAACGGCTGCCTCGACAAGCTCGAGCAACTGCTGCAATAGGTCCGTCCATCGCGGTCCGGAAGCGTGACAGAACAAGGACTTAGAGCAATTGAAGCGATTCGAAGAAGAGCGGAAATGCTCTAGTCAGTGCAAATAAGGCGATGCCGCTTACGCCGCTTCTTCCTGCTTGGCCGAATCCGCGAGCGTAACCCGCAGCCCGTCCAGTTCCTCGCTCATCAGGATCTGGCACGACAGCCGGGAATTGGCCTCGTAGTCGGGCACGGAATCGAGCATGTCCTCTTCTTCATCGGTCGGCGGGTTGAGCTTGTCCTGCCATTCGGGATCGACAAAGACGTGGCACGTCGCGCATGAGCACGAGCCGCCGCACTCGGCCTTGATGTTGAGCCCCCAGTCCCGGATCACTTCCATCACCCGCCAGCCTTCGAGGGCTTCGAGTTCGTGTTCGGTCCCATTCTGGTCGGTGACGAATATCCGCATTGTAAGGTCCTGTCGCGTGAGGTCGTTAGGTCCCTGGCTTGGCCCGGATGAGTCGAAAATGGTGATGTCCGAGAACCGGAGCGGAGCGTATTAAAAATACGTGAGCACCGGAAGCGCAGGTCATTGCCATTTGCAGACCATCCCGGTCAAGCCACGCCGAGTTTCTTTTGGAGTTGGGTAGACGAGGTCGTATACTGGAAAATCACCTTCTGGTCGGGATGCACGATCCTCTTGGCGGCCTGTGACATCAGCGCGCCTTCGTGGAAACCCGAAAGGATCAGCTTCAATTTCCCCGGATACCAGTTGATATCGCCGATGGCGAAAATGCCGGGCTCGCTGGTCTCGAATTTTTCGGTATCGACCTTGATCAGCGCGTTGTCGTGCAGGTCCAGTCCCCAGTCGGCAACCGGCCCGAGCTTCATGGTCAACCCAAAGAACGGCAGCAGGCGTGTGGCGGGAACGCCAAGCTCGCCGCCGGCGGTCTTGAGATAGACTTCCTTGAGCTGCCCGTTCTCGCCTTCAAGACGCCCGAGCTGGCCGGTGATGAAGTTGATCCGGCCCTCTTCGACAAGCGCCCGCATCTTGTTGACACTATCGGCATGGCCCCGGAACTGGTCGCGGCGGTGCACAAGGGTGAGCGAGCGCGCCAGCGGTTCGAGGTTCAGCGTCCAGTCGAGCGCCGAATCCCCGCCCCCCACGATCACCAGATCCTGGTCGCGGAAATCGTCCATCTTGCGCACGGCGTAAAACACCGACTTGCCTTCGTATTGTTCAACGTCCTCGACCGGGGGCCGCTTGGGCTGGAACGAGCCGCCGCCCGCCGCGACCACCACCACCTTGGTGATGAACACCTCGTCTGCATCGGTGGTCAGCCGGAAGGTGCCGTCATCGAGCCTTTCGACATTGGTCACCATCTGGGAGAAATGGAACTCGGCGCCGAAGGGCTGGATCTGCTTCATCAGATTGTCGGTCAGCCCCTGCCCCGAGATCTCGGGGAACGCGGGAATGTCGTAGATCGGTTTTTCGGGATAAAGCTCGGCGCACTGCCCGCCCGCCCGATCGAGAATGTCGATGACGTGACATTTGAGGTCGACCAGACCCAACTCGAACACGGCGAACAGGCCCACCGGGCCTGCGCCAATAATCACGACATCGGTGACGATTTCATTTCCGCTCATGGATAAAGGAGTCCTGGTCTGTGGCGCGCTTCCAAGTTCGCGCCTGGGATATATATATGACACCAAGTGTCAAGTATGGATCAATTGGACGGCCGCCTCAGAAACGGCCGCGTGCCTGCCGGAATTTCAACGCGGGCCCCAACGGGCTGGTAATAGCGCGATACCTCGGCCAGCGCATCTTTTTCCAGCGCCGCGCGCGTCGGCCCGTTGACGACAACGAACGCATCGATACCGCAGCGGCGCATGAAGGGGATCTGGTCGGTCAGCACGTCGCCTACCGCCCGCAACTCCCCGTCATAGCCGTACCGCTCGCGCAACAGCCGCGCGCTCGAATAGCCCCGCCCGTCGGTAAAGGCCGGGAAGTTGATGGCAATCGAAGAGAACCTGCCCAGATCGTCGGCCACGTCCTCGACCTTCTCGCCCGGGCTGACCAGCAACCCGATAGGGTGCGGGCTGGCCAGGAACACATCGCGGTTCTCGACGAACACTGTCAGCGGCACATGGGTGTAGCGCACATCGGCGGCCGCATCGCCCTCGGCCCACAAGCGCCAGGGATCGGCCTTGAACGCACCGTCCTTATAGAGAGTCAAAGAAGATTGGCTCACCGGTTTCGCGATGCTCCCGTTGAAGTCGAAATGAATGCCGCACTCGCGCTTGTCGCGCCCGCGCCACCGGCCGGCCCGGGGGTCTTCCCCGTCCGCCACGGCGCTGGTGCACGGAGCACAGCCTATGGATTTGTACCCGCGCTCGAACAGCGGATGCTCGGGCAGCCCATGGGCCGCCTTGTACGCATCAATGTCCTCATGGGTAAAGTAGGCCAATGGATTGACCTTGATACGATCGTCGCTGGTCAGCTCGAAATGCGGCAGCACGCCGCGTTCGGCGGTCTGGAAGCGCTTGCGCCCCGTCACCCAGCCGCCATAGCCCGAAAGCACCTTTTCGAGCGGCTCGGTCTTGCGGATATGGCAGCACGAATCCGGATCGTTCTCCCAAAGCGTGCCATCGGGATCGAAGCGCTTGATGTCGGCGCTGTCGGGATGGAGCGTGATCACATTGGTCAGCCCGAGCTGCGATTTCAGCGTTTCGACATAATCGAGCGTCTCGGAAAAATGCTTGCCCGTCTCTAGAAAATAGACCGGCAGATCCTTGTCGACCTGGCTCACCAGATGCAAAAGCACCGCCGAATCCGCCCCGAACGAGGAGACCATGGCGATCTCGCCCGGCAGCAATTCCTCGACCGCCTGACGCAGCACGGCCTCGGCGTCCATCTCGTCGAACATGCCGTTGAGCGAGAGGATGCCGAGCTGGCGCAGCTTGTCCACTTTGGGTTCGGCAGCGGTGATGATCGGGCTAGCCATTGCCATAGAGCGCCTCCTTGAACGGCGCATCCCCCAGCCGCCGATAGGCTGAAATAAACGTTTCGTCCTCTGTCGTGCGCTGGGCGATATAGGCATCGACCAGCCGCTCGATGGCGCCCGGAACCTCTTCGGCAACGAACCCCGGGCCCAAGATCTTGCCCACCGACGCCTCTTCGGTGCCGTCACCGCCCACGGTGATCTGGTAGAGTTCGGTGCCCTTCTTTTCGACGCCCAATATGCCGATATGGCCCACATGGTGATGCCCGCAGGCATTGATGCAGCCCGAAATCTTGATCTTGAGCTTGCCGATTTCCTTTTGCCGATCCGGCGCCGCAAAGCGCCGCGAAATATCCTGCGCAATAGGGATCGAGCGCGCATTGGCCAGTGCGCAGAAATCGAGCCCCGGGCAGGTGATCATGTCGGTGATCTCGCCTGAATTGGCGTCCGCCAGCCCCGCTTCCACCAACCCGTCATAAACCGCCCGCAGATCGGCAAGCGCCACATGGGGCAGCACCAAATTCTGCTCATGGGTCACCCGCACCTCGTCGAACGAATAGCGCTCGGCCAGGTCCGCCACAGCTTCCATCTGTTCCGCCGTCGCATCGCCGGGCGCCCCGCCGATGGGTTTGAGTGAAATGGTGATCGAGGTGTAGCCCGACCGCGCATGGGGAAACGTGTTGTTCTCCAGAAACCGCCCATAGGCCGGATCGAGAATTTTTTCCCGTTCCACATCGATCGAAACGACGCCGTGATCGACATAGGCCGGCTGCGCGAAATAGGCGTTGATCCGGTCCAGCTCGGCCTCGGGCAGCGTCAGCACCCCGCCGCGCATATGGGAAAACTCGTCCTCCACCTGCGCCTTGATGGTCTCCAGCCCCTCCTCGTGCACGAGGATCTTGATGCGCGCCTTGTACTTGTTGTCGCGCCGCCCATAGCGGTTATAGACCCGCAAAATGGATTCCAGATAGGCCAGCAAATGCTCGTGCGGCACAAACCCGTTGATGAGCTTGGCGATCATCGGCGTGCGGCCCAGCCCGCCACCCACATACACCGCCCAGCCGATTTCGCCCGACCCGTTCGTCTGCGCCATCAGCCCGATATCGTGGAATTTCACCGCCGCCCGGTCGTTTGGCGCGCCGGTAATGGCGATCTTGAACTTGCGCGGCAGGAAGGTGAATTCGGGATGCAGGCTCGACCATTGCCGGATGATCTCGGCCACCGGACGCGGATCGATGATCTCGTCGGCCGCCGCACCGGCGAACTGGTCGGTCGTCACGTTCCGAATGCAGTTTCCCGACGTCTGGATGGCATGCATCTCCACGCTGGCCAGATCGGCGAGAATTTCGGGAATATCGCGCAGTTTCGGCCAGTTATACTGGATGTTCTGCCGCGTCGTGAAATGCCCGTATCCGCGATCATATTTGCGCGCGATATGGCCCAGCATCCGCATCTGCTTTGAACTCAGCGTGCCATAGGGCACCGCCACGCGCAGCATATAGGCGTGAAGCTGCAGATAAAGCCCGTTCATCAGCCGCAGGGGCCGGAACTGGTCTTCGGTCAATTCCCCCGAGATACGGCGGCGCACCTGGTCTGAAAACTGCTCGACGCGCTCGGAAACAAACGCGGAGTCAAATTCGTCATATCGATACATGTTCGTCCTCGCCCAGATGCTGGCGGTCAAAGCGCGGTGCGGTCGGCCCTTCGGACCTTATGCGCTCGCGGATACGGTTGGCGTGGATCACGCCGTTGATCGTTTCGACGTCCTCGGTTTCAAGGCTGATGATGCGCCCGGTCGCCTTTGTCGCCGCCATCGCGGCCTCGAGCGCCTCGGCCTCGTCCTTTGCAAACACCCGCGCAGCCTGAATGTCCTCGACCCAATTGCCTTGCGCATCGAGATACACCGTCGCCCCGGAGAGCAGTTCATTGCCTGTGAGGATTTTCGTCATTTCACTCAATACGTTACAGAAACCATCGGATTCATTTTATCGATGCCCGGTCAGCACCCAGAGCAACCAAACCCACCGCCGTCATCCCGGCCCTGAGCCGGGATCCAGTACACTCCGCATCGGCATCACCATCCCGAACGCCAGCCACACCGCGCACCATCACGCCACCCGTTCCGCCTGCGCCGCGATCGCCTCGGCCCGCGCCCAATCGCCCTCGGCCACCGCTTCGCCGATAAAGATGATCGCCGGCCCGTCGACGAAATCGATAGCGCCCGACGCCAGCTCGCCCACAGTGCCCGCATAAAGCGTTTTATCGGCCCGCCCGGCATTGACCACGATCCCCACCGGCACCGCGCCCGAAAGCCCGTGGCTCATGAGATCGCCCGCCACCTGCCCGGCAATCGACTTGCCCATATAGAGCCCCAGCGTCAGCCCTGATTGGGCCAGCGAGGCCCAATGGGCAAGATCGGAATTGTCCGCGCCATGCGCCGTGGCGAAAACGAAGCCCGAGGACACCTTGCGCAACGTCACCGGCGTTGCCGTATCGGCTGCCGCCGCCAATGCCGAGGTGACGCCCGGCACGATTGAATAGTCGATCCCTGCCTTGCGCAGCGCCGCGATTTCCTCACCGGCGCGCCCGAACACCATCGGATCGCCCGATTTGAGCCGCGCCACCTTCTTGCCCTCGCGGGCCAGCCGCACGATCAGCGTGTTGATCTGGGCCTGCGAAAACGAATGATGGCCTTTGGCCTTGCCCACCGAAATCCGGTCGGCATCGCGCCGCCCCATTTCGACAACGGCCGAGGGCACCAACTGGTCGTGAACGATAACGTCGGCTTCCTGCAACAGGCGCTGCGCGCGCAGCGTCAGCAGATCCTCGGCTCCCGGCCCTGCCCCGATCAGCCACACGACGCCCTTGCCCGATGCCGCTTCGGCATATTCGGCCAGCAGCGCATCGGCCTTCGCCTCGCCCTGACCGACCGCAAGCGCACCTTCGATTCCGGGCGCCGTAACCAGCGCCTCGTAATAGCGTCGCCGCGCAACGCCATCGGCAAGCAGCGCTGAAACCTTCTCGCGCATCGACCCGGCCAGCCGGGCGATATCGCCAAGCCGGGGCGAAAGCATCGCCTCGATCTTGGCCCGCACCAGCCGCGCCAGCACCGGCGCATCGCCTTCCGACGAGATGGCAATGGAAATCGGCGCCCGATCCACAATAGCCGGGGTGAAGAAATCGCAGTTTTCCGGAACGTCGACCTCGTTGACCGGCACACCGGCCTCGCGCGCCAGTTTCAGCGCCCGCGCGCCGTCGGGCCCATGATCGGCAACAAAGACCAGCGCAGCATTGGCGAAATCTCCGGCCTCGACGTCGCGCTCGAACAGCGTCACATCCAACCCGGCAAAATCGGCCTCGAACTCACGGGCAAACAGCACCACTTCCGCGCTGGTCTTGACCGCCAGCCGCGCCTTGGCCAGTGCTTCGGCGTCACCGCCCACAATGACGATGCGCCGCCCTTTGACGGCGACCGAAACCGGGAATGTGTTAAGCCGTGCCACGGGTGAGGTTCTCCTGGCCGCAAACGAGATCGGTTCAGTTTCTGGAATTGGCGGCCGGGCCGGAAAAAAGACACGCGCTCTGCCAAACGTGTGCAAAATTAGGTGTTTTCGGCCCGTCCAGCAAGCTCTAGAACGGCTTTCGGAGAGTTATTTCCCTCCCATCCAAGCCCTTGGAACACCGCGCGCGGGCAAGCTGCCAATGCGCGAATAAATTTCCCTCTCCCTACCGGCACGAAAAACACGACTCAAAAGATAGTCTAGAAGCGCCAACGCGCTCCGTCTTTGCCCTTGCCCTTCTTTCGCCGCTGGCATAATCCTGCGCCGTCGAAAAGATCCCGGCCGGTCTGGTTATTCCGGCACCCGCAATCGCGGGATTGTCGCAATGTGCGAACCCACGGCGCCAACCCCTGATTTGGGTGGTGCCAATGGTGGATTTTCGATCTGCCGTTCTCCACCCGCCATTGTGAGATCGACATGCCCAACAAATACTCTCTTTTGATCGCCCAGGCCCTCATCACGCTGACGATGGCCTTTTCCATGTCCGGAATCATGGGGTTCATCGCCCTCGGTCCAACGCCTGAATGGCTGGCCAGCTGGCCGAAATCCTTCATCATCGCCTGGCCCATCGCCTTCTGCCTGACGCTCCCGGTGGGAAGAATCGCATTCGCCATCTCCGGACGCCTGACCGCCGCCGCAAAATAGCCGACCGCTCAAAGACTTGAGCAAAGCCCCCTCACCCATGGCCCCGCGCCCACCTCTCCGCCGGGTTCACCTCTCCCTTGGGGGAGAGGTCGGAGCTTGCAAAGCAAGGTCCGGGTGAGGGGGCCTTTCTTTTTGTGCGCTGCTGGCCTTGGGCAAAGCCGCCATCGCTCAAGCCCGCTAACCTCACTTCGCCCCACCCCTCTCCCCCAAGGGAGAGGCAAGAATGCCGCCAGCGCCGGGTTCACCTCTCCCTTGGGGGAGAGGTCGGAGCTTGCAAAGCAAGCTCCGGGTGAGGGGGCCTTCCTCCGCCCTCGCTCAAGGCCCCTCGCACAGCCCACCCTTGTCACCGCGCTGACATGCCCCTGTCACGCCCCTGTAAACCGCCGACCGTACAGCCGTCCCATACCTTCCCAATGGAGACTGGACGCAATGATTCCCTCCCCCAAGACCCGTTTGCTGGCTGGCCTTCTCGCCGCCACCGCCCTTCTCGCACCGGCCCCTGCCATGGCTCAGGCCGATCGGGCCGATGAGCGCCTTTTGACCGATCCGTTCCTGCAACTCCCCACCCAGGACGGCGTTCATGTTGTCTGGTTCACCGAGTTCGAAGGCGAAAATCACACAGTCGTGGTAGGCGAACGCGAATTTGCCGCCGAAACCATGAAGATGAGCCGCCTGGCCGAAGACAATCAGTCCTGGGTCGGCACCCAGAATGGCGACGGCTCGGTCTATCCCGCCACTGCCATCCGCGACGTCTGGCGGCACCAAGCCCATGTAGACGGGCTGACTTCGGGCGAGCGTGCGCCCTATTTCGTGCGCTCGACCGATGCCGATGGCGATATCGTCGAAAGCCGCCAATTTTCCCTCGCTCCGCTTCCTGCCGAGGGCCAGCCCCTGCGCATCCTTTTGACCTCCGATCATCAGCTCAAGCCGATGACCCCCACCAACATGCAAAAGATCGCCGAAAATGTCGGCGAGCTCGACGCGGTGTTTTTTGCGGGCGACCTCCAGAACATCCCCGATCGCGCCTCGGAATGGTTCGACGACAATCGCGGCTTTGCCTTCTTCCCCGGCCTTCAAGGCCACGCAGCATACGCCTTGGCCCAGTCGCGCACTGAAGGCGATATCACCTTCGATACGACGACGACCTATCATGGCGGCGAAATCATCCAGAACGCCCCGCTGTTCCCGGTGGTCGGCAATCACGAGGTGATGGGCCGCTACAATCCCGCCACAACGCTGGGCAGCCAGTTCAACGACCCGCGTCCCCGCGCTGTTGCCGAAGCGCTCTACGAGGCCAATGCCGACCTCTACAATCCCTCGGGAGATCCCGAAATCCGCGAACAGTGGATCGCAGACAATTCGTTCAACACCACAACCTACGAGGAAATTTTCACCCTGCCCGCAGACGGTCCCGGCGAGGAAACCTATTACGCCATCCGCTATGGTGATGTGTTCCTGATCGGCCTTTATGGCACCCGCATCTGGCGCTCCCCTTCGCAGGACGAAGGCGTTCGCGGCAAATACCGCGAAGCCACCGCCGATCTCGACAAGCCCGACAATTGGGGCTGGGGCGAATTCATCTTCGAAGACATGGCCGAAGGCTCCGAGCAATATGATTGGCTGGTCTCGGCTCTCGAGAGCGAAGAATTCACATCGGCTCCCGTCAAGCTGGCCCTGATGCACCACCCGGCCCACGGCATGGGCGACAATTCAATTCCCGCCTACGCGCACCCCGAGCAGATCCTCGACTATGATGATGCCGGGCGCCTTTCCAGCGTGCGCTATGACTACCCGGTCGATGCCGATGTGTTCGTCAACCACGTCGAACCCCTGCTCTCGGACGCCGGCGTGCAGCTTGTCCACACCGGCCATTCCCATGTCTGGTATCGCTTCGTGAATCCACAGGGCATGAACATTCTCGAAACCTCGAACGTCGGGAATAATTACGGCTGCTACGTCGAAGGCCACCAGGCCCGCGGCAACGCGCCCTCGGGGTTCGACTACGACCCCGCCGACTATGCTGTAACCGGCGATCCCCATGGCTATGAGCCGGTCAGCCCGACCGAATTTTCGCCCATGGCCAACGCCTCTTCCGGCGAAGACCTCCCCTGCATCGCCAGCAACGAGATGACCGCATTCTCGGTTCTCGAAACCGGCCCCGAGGGCACGACGGTCAGCTCTTACGTCTTCGACACCACCGACCCCGAGGGCGAAGTCGAACTCTTCGACCGCTTCGTGCTGAACTGATCGCTCCAAAAAAGGAAAGCCCCGCTCCGGCGGGGCTGCTCCGGCGGGGCTTTTGCATTCAGGTGCACGGGTTGGGCCGGGCATCACTCCCTTCGCTTCCCCGGCGAAAGCCGGGGCCCATGAGAGCTTCATCAAGCAACGATATCTGTTTTCATGCTGCTGGCCCCCGGCTTTCGCCGGGGAAGCGATGGAGCGGGAAACAACCCTTTCAGATAGACCCTCGCCGATCCTACCCTTGGCGGCTGGGCACATACACCACCAGCCCATCGAGTTCATCCCGGATCTTGATCTGGCACGACAGCCGGCTGGTGTCTTTGACGTCGAAGGCGAAATCGAGCATGTCCTCTTCCATCGAGGATGGCCCCCCCGTCACCCCGTACCACTCCTCTTCCACATACACATGGCAGGTCGCGCAGGTGCACGCACCGCCGCACTCGGCCACGATGCCACGCACCCCGTTCCGAATCGCCGTCTCCATCAGCGTCGCGCCATTTTCCGCTTCAACTTCGCGGCGCGCGCCATCGGGTTCAACGAACGTGATCATAGGCATAAGGGATGCTCCGGGGATAAATCTGTGAGGTGTCCCGGATATAGGAAAACGCGCCCGCGCGCACAAGCGTGCCAATGTTCGCAAATGTGGGGCTACCGAACACTCAAGTCCATAGATTTTAGGACCATTGTTGGCGCGAAAATTCAGTCCGAAACGATCGAGCAGATGTAGCCGCACACCTCGGAAACCGCCATGCCCAGATCGGCCAGCGTCTCTTCGTCCAGCCTGCCGTCGCGCGCGAACTCGACCTCCGCCGCCCGCGCCTGGGAGGCCAGAACCATCGCGCCGATTCCCTGCGCGGCGCCCTTAAGCGTATGAAGTCCCAGGGTTATTTCATGCGGATCGGTCGCCGCGCTCACCCGTTCGAAATAGATCGCCACCTGCTTTTCGAACATGCGCAGCACTTCGCACTCAAGTGCCCTGTCCCCAAGCGTCTGGCGGGCCAGATGCACCAGATCGATCGGCCGGCTGGTCCTGTCCACCCGCACAGAATCGAGACCACCCTTCCGACCCGGCTGCATCATTTCCGCCACCATCACACCACCGTCACAATCACTACCGCCAGCTTAACCCTGATTGGATAAAAAGACCCTTAATCACTGATATCTGCTATATTTTCGCTTCCCGATGGTACACGAAAAAGGTCGTTAACGGTCTTTTAATAAAGATTTCAGCAATGGCCCCAAACCGTGTATAACTCAGGATAGAGAAGTGGCCATCGGGTGCGTTTTGCGGGGGTGTTTCCGCGTGTTTGTGTCCCGGCCGGCAATGCGTCCGAAGCGGTTAGCTCCCGCCAAGGTATTGCCGTAAAAGCTGTTTTTCTAAAATGCGGCGCATAAGTAAAGAGTATTGAGAGTATGGCGAAAAAGTCGACCCCACCCAAGGACGATCCGGCAGCGCTTGCGTTTTCAGCTGTCGAAAACGCACTCAAGGACTCGGTCTTCTCGATGGATGACAAGCCTGCCCGCAAGGTAGAAAGCCAGCCGGCAAATCGCGAGCCGAGGCGCGAGCAGCGCCGTGAAGGCCCCACCAACACCGAGCGCCTGCGCGCCGCCGACAAGATCGCCGCCCAGGCCTCCTCGGTCGCCAATGACGACCGATCCACCGCCGCTTCCGCGCTTTACGCGCTCCAATCGCGCGCCTCCAACGCGCCGATCTGGTTTGCCATTACCACCTCCCTTCTCTGGCTGATCGGCGTCGGACTGATCGCCGCGCTGCGCTACGGCCCGCGTTTCACTGAAGGACTTTCGGTCGCAGAATTTGTCCAGAGCCTTGATTTCGCTGCGCTCGCCGCGATCATCGCCCTGCCCATTCTGGCAATGATTTCCATTGCCTTCCTTGTGCGCCGCGCCCAGGATCTGCGCCTTGCCGCAGCCTCGATGACCCAGGCCGCCATGCGCCTGACCGAGCCCGAATCCGCCGCAGCCCACAAGATCGCCACCGTCGGCCAGGCTGTGCGCCGCGAAGTGAACGCCATCGGCGATGGCCTCGAACGCGCCCTTTCCCGCGCCGGCGAACTCGAAGTGATGGTCCACAATGAAGTGACCGCCCTCGAGCGCACCTATTCCGACAACGAAACGCGCATGCGTCAGTTGATCGAGGAACTGGCCAGCCAGCGCGATGCCGTCGTCACCAATTCCGAGCGCATGCGCGAAGCCATCGCGGCGGTACATGGAAATGTGACCACCGACCTCAACGAAATCGGCACATCGATCACCGACCGCCTCAAGACCACCGGCGGCGAAATCACCCAGGCGCTTTCCGAGCGCGCCACCGCGATGACGCAATCGATCGAAGCGGCCGGAACGACCATCGAAACCACTTTCGAGCGCCGCTCGCAGAGCTTTAATGAAACCATCGAGGGCCGCACCGCCGACCTTATCATGGCGCTTGACGACAGCTCCAGCCGGCTCGATGGCAAGCTGACCGACAAGGCCGAAGCGCTCGCCAGCGCCATCGATACCTCGACCGACCGGCTCGATACCGTACTCACCTCCAGTGCTTCGAGCGTTCAGATTGCGCTCGAAGGCCATTCGAGCATGGTCGAAGCTGCCCTTAGCGACACGACGGGCCAGCTCAACACCCTGTTCGATGCCAGAACGTCCGAGCTCACCAACGCGCTGGACAGCCGCAACCAGATTCTCGAAGACGCTCTGGGTGCCGGCGTTGGCCGCATCGAAACCGCGTTCGAAGGTCGCGCCGAGGCGATTGCCAGGGTTCTGGGCACTGGCGTCGAGGATGTTCATGCCGCCTTTGCCGGCCAGGCCGACGCGCTCGCAACTGCCCTGGGAACCGGCGTTTCCGAAGTCAGGGCGGCATTCGAGGGCCGTGCCGAAGCGCTTGCCGACGCACTCGGCGTGGGCGTGGAAAGCATTGAGACCGCCTTTGGCCGTCGCACCGATGCCTTGACCGAAGCGCTCGACCAGCGCGCCCGCGAGGTCACCGAGAATGTCGATGCACGCATCAATTCCCTGGTGAACTCGCTCGACTCCCACACCATCTCGCTTTCGGCGGCGATCGAGGAGAAGTCGGCAACCATCGGCGACGTCCTCAAGGACTCGACCGAATCCATACTTGTGGATTTCACGCGCCGATCCGAAGCGCTCGGGTCCAGCTTCGCTGCTCTGGGCGAAACCGTCTCCAATGGCATTGCCGGTCGCGCCGAAGAGGCCGAAGCAACCTTGAGCCGGATCACCAGCCGGCTCGATGAGACTTTCTCCATCCAGTCCAACGCTCTCCAGAGCCAGATCGAATCCATGAGCCTGCGTCTGGACAGCGCACTCGAGGAGTCGACCGATCGGACACGCGACATCCTCACCCGTGCAGGCACCGACACGCTGGCCCAGCTCAATGCGCGGGTTGACGAAATCTCCGTCATCCTCGACAGCCGCATCGGCCAGGTCGATACCATAGTGGGCGAGAAGGGCGAAAAGCTCGTCTCCTCGCTCGATGCCCACACCTCCGAGATCGCCGAGCGGTCCAACCGGCTCGAAACCCTGCTCGACGACAAGGGCCGCGCCCTTGCCAACGCCCTTGAGACCGGCGGCGAGAGCTTTGGCGCCATGGCAGACGCCAAGACCGCCGCGCTCACCGAGGCCCTGGACGCACGCGCCGAAGCCATCACATCGGCTGTGGACCTCCGCACCGATGCCCTGTCCGCTGCGCTCGACACACGCGCTGACGCGCTCAATTCCAGCCTCGACATCCGCACTGAAGCACTGACCTCCGCATTTGACGGCAGGGCCGAACAGATTGGCGCCGCCCTTGATGGCCGCGCCGAGGAAATCGCGTCCGTCATCGAAAGCCGAGCAAGCAATCTGACCTCCGCCATCGATAGCCGGGCCGAGCAGCTCGCCGCGGCCCTTGATGGCCGGACCGGGACGTTCACGTCTGCTCTCGACGGTCGGGCCGCACAGTTCACGTCGGCACTCGACAGCCGCTCCGAGCAGCTGACCTCGGCCCTCGATGCGCGCACGGCTCAGCTCGATACCGCGCTCGCAGCCCGCACCACCCAGATCGACGACACGTTGGCCGAGCGCGCTAACGCCATGAATTCGATGCTCGACATCACCTCGAGCCAGCTCTCGGAAACGCTGACCGAGCGCACCCGTCACATGGGCGGGGTTATCGATGAATCGGCGGAACGCCTCGAACGTTCGATTACCCAACAGGCTCGTGGCCTCGAAGAAGCGCTGGACGAAAAAGCCCGCCACATGGCGGAATCGATTTCCGGCAAGACAGGCGAACTTACCACCGCCGTCGATGCCTCGGGCGAGCGCATCCGCGCCACCATCGATGGCAGCCTCGCAAGCGTCACCGAGACCATGGAGGGCCGCTCGACCCAGGTGTCCGAACTCATCGAGAGCAAGGTCGCCGAACTCAATTCGAACATCGGTCGGGAGATCGACGCCGCTGTGGACAAGATCAGCGGTGCGGAATCCGGCGTTACCGCCAGGATCGGCGAGGCGGCCTCCTCGGTCAGCCAGAGCGCCCGCGATGCTGCGGACCTTGTGGAATCGCGGCTCACAGAAGCGCGCAGCGCCATCACCGAGATGGTGGACGACCGCCTGGGCACCCTTCCCGAAGCGATCACCACCCGCGCCGAAATCACCGCCGAGCGTCTGGCGGGCCTCAACGAGGCTATCCACGGAACGATCACCGATTCCATGCGGGATCTCGAAAGCGGCGCCGACCGCATCGAATCCACCCTCACCGGCTCGATTCACAGCGCCATCGGCCAGTCCATGTCCGACCTCGAGTCCGGTGCCAGCCGGATCGAAGAGGTGCTCAACGACAGGCTGGCTAGCGTTACCGCCAACATCTCCGCCGATGTCGAACAGACCGCCATGCGTATGGACGCCGTTGTCCGCAAGGCCATGGAAGAACTCAAGGTCGCGTCCGTTCATATCGAGGATCTTGTGGAAGTGCGCGCCGTCAATACCGCCGATGAGCTTGGTCGCAAGGCCTCCGAGATCAACCGGATCGTCTCCGAACACACCGACCGGTTCGCCGAACTCATCGACACCAAGCAGAACCAGCTTACCAACGCGCTTGGAAGCCAGACCAATCTGCTGCGCGCCGCCCTCGAAGCCAATGCCCGCGACGCCGAAGACATCATGTCGGAATCGTCCAACCGCATTCAGCACGAGATCACGGAGTCGCTGCGCAAGCTCAACGACGGCAATCTGCTGCTTCAGCGGGTTCTCGAAGCCTCGACCGGCAACCTCGCGCGCCTGCAGGGCAATGTCGGTGAACAGACTCAGGCCTATACCACCGCCGTCCGCGACGCGATGGCGGGCACCGAGCAGGCTGGCGCGATGATGAGCCAGCACGTGGAGGCGCTGCAGAACACCATGTCTGCAATGCTGGAACAGTTTGGCGAACTTTCGGGCAAGCTGGGTTCGGAGACCGACGGGTTCACCAGTGCCGCCGCCAATCTGGCCGAGGTGTCCAACTCCACGATGGACACGCTCGAAAACCGGCGCGGTGCCATGGAATCGCTGGCCGAAGGCTTTGCCGTCCGCACCGAGGAAATCGACAACCGTCTGCGCGGCTTTGCCCAGTCGATCGCCGAAACCGTCAATCAGACCGAGCGTCGCCTGATCACGGCTCGTAAAGCCATGGAAGAGGCACTGGCTTCGACATCGGATGCTGTCACCGGCCAGATTTCGACCATTGGCGATCTCGCCTCGGGCGAGGGCCAGCGCGCCAGCGATGCCCTGCGCCAGACCCAGGCCGATCTGCTTGCCGATATCGAACGCGCCTACTCCGACGCCACCCGCCGGTTTGGCGACACCGCCGACGCCATGCGCATGACGGCATCCCAACTCGGCCAGGAACTCGAAGCGACCCGCAACGAATTGCAGCGCTCCGTGCTCGACCTGCCCGAGGAAACCCGCGCCAGCGCCGCCGCGATGCGCCGCGTGGTTGCCGAACAGATCGAGGCGCTATCCGAGCTCAATGCCATTGTGCGGGCCCAGCCGGGCACCCATGAAGTGTCCAGCCGCTCCACGCCGCGCGCTCCTTCGGCAAGGCTTGCTGCAGCCGAGCCCGCCCGTCGCGCTGAACCGGCGCCCCAGCCGGCGCGCCCTGCTCCGGCCCGGCAGCCCGAACCGGCCCGCCAGCAGGCACCGGTCATCACCCAGCCGCGTCCGGCCCAGACTGAAAAATCACCGTCCGAACGCCTCAACGAAGCGCTCACCCAGTCCCGCGGCAATCAGCAGCAGCCGGCGCCCGCCGCCGCGCCTGCGGCCCCGCAAGAGGGGGGATGGCTGCGCGATGTCCTGCGCAACGCCTCGGCCAGCCAGCAGGCAGGCACCCAGCGTCCGCTCAACCTTTCGAGCCTGACCGAAGACATCGCCCGCGCCATCGACGACGATGCCCTCGCCGCTGCCTGGAACCGCTATCAGGACGGGGAATCGGGTGCCTTCAATCGCCGGCTCTATACCATCACCGGCCAGTCGACCTTCGACGAGGTGCGCCGCAAGCTGCAGCGCGACCCCGAATTTTCGCGCACGGCAACCGCCTATATGAGCGAGTTCGAGCAATTGCTCGGCGAAGCGGCCAACGGCCCCAATGGCATGCAACAAACCTTCAACCAGCTCATGAGCAACCGGGGCAAGGTCTATACAATGCTCGCCCACGCCAGCGGGCGTCTCAACTGAGGCGACCAGACTTGAATTGCGAGAACGCACCCTCCGGGGTGCGTTTTTGTTTCGCCTCTATGCCGCAATCCCAACACGCGCCCGGATCGGCGCAAGACGCCGCGCAAACTGGTCCGCCGCCGCCTCCCAGGTAAATTCCCCGGCCCTGGAAATCGCCTCGGATCGCGGGATGCTCAGCGCCCGTTGCACGGCCACCGCCAGATTTTCATTCAGCGCCCCACCCCTTCCCGCCCCGATCACATCGATCGGCCCCATCACGGGATAGGCAGCGACCGGCGTGCCGCAAGCCATGGATTCGAGCATGACATTGCCGAACGTGTCCGTGCGCGAGGGAAAGACGAAAACATCGGCACTGCGATAGGCATCCCGCAATACCGCGCCCGTAAGCTGACCTGTAAAGACGACGTCGGGAAACCGATGCATGAGCGCCCCTCGCTCGGGGCCCTCCCCGACCACGATTTTGGTGCCCCTGTGCTCCAGCTCGAGGAACGCTTCGATATTCTTTTCGATAGCGACGCGCCCCACATAGAGAAGGTGCGGACCCGGCAGTCCGGCAAACACCGCCCTGGGTCCGGGACTGAACGCCGAAAGATCCACCCCGCGCGACCACACGGCGAGATGGCGGAAAAACCGTCGCCGCAAATATTTGAGCACCGAGGGCGTTGGCACCATGGTCGCCGCCGCCGCGGCATGGAACCAGCGCAAATAGCCATAGCTCCATTCGACCGGCACCGGCAGGCGCGCCGCCAGATATTCGGGAAAGCGCGTGTGATAGCTGGTGGTAAAGGCAAGGTTGCGCGTCACGCACAACGTGCGTGCGGCAAGCCCGAGCGGGCCTTCGGTGGCAATATGGATATGGTCGGGCGCAAAATCGGCGATCATGTCCTGTACCACCCGCAGCGATGGCAGCGGCACCCGGATTTCCGAATAGGTCGGCAGGGGCAACGTCCAGAACGGCTCGGGCGTCAGGTACCTCACCTCATATCCGCGCCGCGTCAGCGTGTTCCCCACATTTTCGAGCGAACGGACGACACCGTTCACTTGCGGATGCCAGGCGTCGGACACAATCAGCAGCCGCGTCATGGGGCAGTCTCCTGCCCGAGGGAGACGGCCGGTTGGCGGCTCGGCGCCGTCGCCTCGACCCAGCGGATCAACTCGAACCGCCCTTCTCGTGTCTCCGCGATGGCCGTGCAGTTTTCGACCCAGTCGCCGCAATTGAGATAGGTGACGCTGCCATGGGTGGTGATCGCCGCTGCATGAATATGCCCGCAGACAACGCCGTCGAACCCCTGCTCTGCCGCTTCGCGCACCAGCGCCGTCTCGAACCGCGCGATCAGCGCTGCGGCCCGTCCCACATTAGCCCGCGCCCAACCCGAAAGCGACCACCGCGGACGCCCCAGCCTTTGTCGCACCCGGTTGACGATCATGGCGGCGCGTAACGCCAGGTTGTAGGAAAGGTCACCCAGCCAGGACACCCAGCGGGCGTGGCGCACGACCACGTCGAACTGGTCGCCATGGATCACCAGATAGCGCCGCCCGTCCGCGCCGGTATGGATGGCGCGTTCGCGAACATCTATGCCGCCAAACCGGAGTGCTGCGAACTCGCGCAGGAATTCATCGTGGTTGCCCGGCACATAGACGATGCGCGCACCCTTGCGCGTGCAGTCGAGCAGATGCTGGATCACCCGGTTGCAGGCTGGTGGCCAATGCCAGCTTTTCCTCAGCTTCCACCCATCGACGAAATCGCCGACAAGATAGATGCATTCGGCGTCGACCGACTGAAGAAAGTCCAGCAGCGCGCCCGCCTGGGCGCCGCGCATTCCCAGATGCGTGTCGCTGATGAACAGGGCGCGCAACTGGAGTGGTTTTGATGCGGAGTGCATTGAACGGACCGCAAGGCTGTTGGCTCGCGACTGTCCGAATGCCTGATTTGCACAACTTTATTGTGACGGTCGCTTTACCGCTTGGTTTCCTTGATCGCCAACGAGGCAAAGATCATCGTTGCTCCGATCGCCGACATCACGCTAGCGGCAAGGAAACTGGAGAGCCCGAAACGGGAGACCAGCGCTCCGAACAGGATCAGCGCGAGGACCGATGCCACCTGCCGCATCACCACATAAAAACTCTGCGCCTCAGCCGCGATGTCTTCGCTGGTCCAATTGGCGATGAAATTGACGATACCCATATAACCGAGCCCGAAGGTCAGCATGTGCAGGCCCTGCAGAAGGGCCAATTGCCAGATCTCGGTAGATACCGCCATTCCGGTCCAGCGCACGATACCCCCGATACAGGCGGCCAGCAGCAGATGGCGCGCAGAGAACCTGCGGGCGAAATGGGCAAAGAACAGCATGGTGACGATTTCGCAGACCGGCGCCACGATCCACAAAACGCCCAGCGCCGCATCGGGCACCCCGGCGCGCACCCAGAGCAGCGCGCCAAAGCTGATCATCAGCATGTGGCTGGCCTGCAGAAGTGCAGTTCCCGCCAGCGTCAGGATGAACCATGGCCGGAAAACCTGACGCAGCGTGGTGGCTGTTTCCGGCGAGAGCGCCAGGGGGGCGGCTGCGTGGTGACCCTCGGGCGCCCGGAACAGGGGCAGCGGTAATGCCGCCACCCCGCGCATAAGGCAAGTGGCGATAAATATCGGGACGAACACCGCAATCCCCAGCCACCCGAACAGCCAGCCCGCCAACGCCGTCATGGCGATATAGCCGAACGTTCCCCAGATCCGCACCCGGGCGAAATCTGTGCCCCGCCGGCGGGTCATGCGGATTGCGGCGGCATCGATCACCGGCTCGATGGCCATGATGGGAATGACCACAAGCGTATTGAACAGCAGGATGCCCCAGAACTCATCGATAAAGACAAAGCCCAGCGACACGACGGCACTCACCAGCGAACCCGCGATGATGACGCTGCGCCAGTCTTTGGCCCGGTCTGCGATGCGGCCCACGAACAGGTTGAGCACGATCATGATGAAGATCGGCGTCGCGCTGATGATGCCGATTTCCTCTTCGCCGATCCCCCTTCCATCGAGCCAGATTGGCAGCAGAAGCGTCGAAACGCCCGCCGGGAGGTACATGGCCGCATAATACAGGCCCGTGCGCATCTCGGGCGTTAGAAACCGCTCGGGCAGGCTCGGCAGCATAAAGGGAAATCCGGAAAAGGCAGGCGAAGACAGCCGACCATGCGCCGCGCCGCATGCACTGGCAAGCGGCAAGTAACGTCAATTTCGTAAGAATTCAGCTCGCCCGCAACCGGCCCAGCCCGCGACGCCTGCGCGGCGGCGCCGAAACATCCTTCCACCGGATCAATTCGAACGCGCCGTCGTGGTCCTCGATGACCGCCGTGCAGCTTTCCACCCAGTCGCCCGAATTGATGTAGTGAATGCCGAATTTGTGGTGCATGGCCGCCTGATGAATATGGCCGCAGATCACCCCTTCGACCTTGGAATTGCGCGCCTCGAGCGACAACGCTTCCTCGAAGCGCCCCATGACCGAAACCGCGCTTTTGACCTTCTGCTTGGCCCAGGCCGAAAGCGACCAGTATGAAAGCCCCATGCGGCGGCGCACCCAGTTGATCGGTGCGTTGATGGTCAGTGCGAAATTGTAGGCCCAGTCCCCGATATGGGCGAGCCATTTGGCGTTGGCGACCACCACGTCGAACTGATCCCCATGGATCACCAGATAGCGCTTGCCGTCGGCGGTGATGTGGATCATGCGGTCGACGATTTCGACGCCCCCGAAATAGGTGCCCAGATAGTCGCGCAGGAACTCGTCGTGATTGCCCGCGAGGTACACGATGCGCGCGCCGGACCGTGCCTTGGCCAGCAGCGCATTGGCCAGCGCATCATATTCGGGCGGCCAGTTCCATTCCTTCTGCAACCGCCATCCATCGATCAGATCGCCCACGATATAGATCGTATCGGCGTCATGGATCGCCAGGAACTTGAGCAGTTCCTCGACCTGGACCGCCTGCATCCCCAGATGGACATCGCTGATAAAGAGCGCCCTGACGTGCCGGACGGTCCCCGTTTCTTCCATGCAGAAAGTACCTTGTCCTACCTCAAGCGCATTCTGATTCCCCGTCAGCGCGGCCCGGGCACTTTAGACGAGCGATCCCCGATGGCAAAATCGTTTCGGCCAGGCTCTTGTGTCAAACGATGAACAGGGCCACTGACGCTAGCATCAGCACGGCCAGGATCGGCCCGAGATATTTCTCGGTGCCCGTTGTGTGCAGGAATGCGATCAAGCCGCGCCCGAACACCATCCATGTGCCGACCGAAAAAAAGCTGACCAGCGCGCAGCCCAGCGACACCAGCAAGAGATTGAGCAGCCTGCCCTCGCCCGCCGGCACGAACAGCGCGACAAAACTCAGCGCCATTGCCCACGCCTTGGGATTGATCCATTGAAACCCCGCAGCCTCATGGAGCCGCATAGGCCGCTCGCTGCCCTGCACACTGCCGATCCTGATACCGAGCATTGTCCAGGCCATCCACACGAAATAGAGCGCCGCGCCATAACGCATGATCGTATTGATCCAGGGATAGGCTTCAAACATCCCGGCCAGCCCAAACCCCACCACAAAGACCATGACCGGAAATCCGATCATGATGCCGATCCCGTGCGGCACCGTGGCCGCCAGCCCGAACTTGGCGCTCGATGTCATGACCATCAAATTGTTCGGGCCGGGAGAAAATGAAGCAGTCGCACACGCCAGAAAAAAGGCGGCCACCAGAGAACCGTTGAACATGTCGAGGGACGCCCCAGAACGTCAGTAATACTGACCTAATAGCAGCCTTTCACCAGTTTGCCAATCCGCCCCGTCTTACAGCGCGCCGACGATCTTTTTGACGGTATTCCAGTTTCGCGACGTGCCAATACCTGTCCGCCTGGCCGTCAGAACGCCGGCCAGTTTCGAATGGGCAATACCATCGCCGAAATAGACCCACGGGTCGCCATCGATAAAACGAACGATCTCGGCTTTGCTGGCCCGGTCCGCGATCAGTTTTTGCGCCTCCGCCGCCAACGGTTCGCGCATCACGCGCACTGCCACATGGGAGCCGTCGATTTCCGATTGTTCGGGAAACGGGTTGGCGGCAATCAGCTTTTCCCAGCCCGGCCCCTCGCGCACGATGAAATCGATATGGCGGCCGAATACCTCGGCAAAGGCAGTCTCGAACGATTTTTCGATGGCGCGCGGGTCATCGTCTTTGGCGGTGAACACCGCATTGCCCGTGGACAGCAACGTCGCAACGTCGCCATGGCCCAGCCTCTCGAGCAATTCACGCAGCACGGCGTTGGAAACACGTTTTCCCTCCGGCAGCGAGATCGAATAGAGCAGGCCCACGAAACGCGTCACGGAACAATCCCGATCTGACGCTTGAGAGCGATTATGCGTCCATAGCTTTGCGCTATCCGATCGGCAAATGCCGGGTCTGCGCGCCCCTCATCGACCAGAACCTGATGGATTGCGGCACCCAGCCCTCGGTCGTATTCGGCGGTGTTGGAGAATAACAGGATATCGACCCCCGCCTCCACCGCCGTCACCACGGTATCGTGCAGGTCGAACCGCGAGCGGATGGCGCCCATTTCCAAATCGTCGCTGATCGTGACGCCGGAAAATCCCAAATCGTCGCGCAGCACACCCTCGATCCAGGTGCGCGAAAGGCTGGCCGGAAGCTGGCCCACGCTGTCGCCCTGGATATCCCCATTATAAAGATGAGCGATCATCACCATGTCGGCCAGACCGGATTCGATCATTTCGCGATAGGGCTCGAGTTCGACCGGCTGCCACACCCCGGTAACATCCACGAAACCCTCATGGGTGTCCTCGGCGCTCGAACCATGCCCCGGGAAATGCTTGAGAGCCGTCGCTATCCCGGCGTCGTGGTGCGCTTCGACAAATGCCGAAGCCCGCGCGACGACCTCAACCGGATCGTCACCATAGGCACGTTCATACCGGCCGATAATGGGATTGTCGGGGTTGAGATCGAGATCGACCACCGGCCCGAAATTGACGTTGAATCCCAACCGCGCCAGATCGTCCGCAAGCCCCGCATAGATCGCACGGGCACGATCGGGCGTCTGCGCCGCAATCGCACGCGCCGAGGGAATTTCGCCAAATCCCACGGCCGCCGTCAGCCGCTCGATCTGCCCGCCCTCCTGGTCGAGCGCGATGAACGGCGGCAGCCACGGACGAGCCGCGATCAGACTGCGGTTGATACCGCGCACCGCCTCAAGGCTGGCCACATTGGTGCGCAGGAACATAACGCCGCCGATTTCCCCTCGCGCGATCTGTTCACGCACGGCCCGCACGCCGGCGGAATTGGCTGCATTGCCCCTAAAGCCCACCATCACCATTTGTCCGGCCATGTCCTCGAGGCTTTGCGCCGACGCGTTCGTGCCGCCGGTTACAACCAGCCCAAGGGCAATACAAAGGGAGGCAAGAATGCGCATGGCCTGCTTTCAGTTGGTGTCGGGAATGGCAAATGTGCACGATTCCCCGAACGAACGGGCCAACCTTTCGCAACTTTGGGGCACAAATCAGCCCACGCGCGTCACAGCGGTCAATCTGTCGTGTTCAGCGGCAAGCAGCTGGGCAAGGATGTCTTGGGCCGGACCGGGCCGCGAGAAGAAATATCCCTGCCCCGTTCTGCACCCGGCAAGCCGCAACAACCACGCCTGATCCTGGTTCTCGATGCCTTCGGCTACGACGTGCTTGCCCAGCGATTCAGAGAGCATGAGCACGGCCCGGATGATGGCCGAAGCCTCCCCATCCCCCGGCAGGCCGCGCACGAAGCTCTGGTCGATCTTGATGGTATCGACGGGCAATCGGCCCAGATAGCTCAGCGACGAATAGCCCGTACCAAAATCGTCGAGCGCGATGCCGACCCCTTCCGCCCGCAGCACCCGCAGCTTTTCGGTAATCTGGGAGGCTTCGGTCACCAGCAGGCTCTCGGTGATTTCCACTTGCAGCCGCTCGGCCGGCAGGCCCGATTGTGCAAGGGCCGAACGGACATCCGCTACGATGTCGCCAAGCTCGAACTGAAGCGGCGAGACATTGACCGAAAGTCGCACCGGCCGCGGCCAGCCGGCGACTTCTCTTGCCGCAGCATGGAGAATCCAGCGGCCAAGCTCGATGATGAGCCCGGTCTCCTCGGCGGCGGGAATGAACTTGGCCGGCGAAACCGATCCCAGTTCGGGGTGCGTCCACCGCGCCAGCGCCTCGACGCCGGTGACCTCGCCGGTTTCAAGGTCGACCTGGGGCTGGTAATGGACCGAAAATTCCTCGCGGGCCAGGGCCGCGCGCAGCGCGATCTCCATGTCCTGCTTGGACTTGATGCGCGTGTCCATTTCCTTGGAAAACGCAAGCGCGCGGTTGCCCGATTGATCCGACGCAATCGAAAGAGCCACGCCTGCATGACTGACCAGCGCGTCAGGCGCGCTACCCGAAAGGTCGGAATCGCTCATGCCCACCCGCGCGCCGATGATGGCCCTGTGCTCATCGAGCGTATAGGGCCGCACAACTTCAGCAATAAGCGTTTCGGCAAAGCCCACGCCGCCATCCTCGCCCAGCAGCCCCTCCCGGAGCACGGCAAAGGCGTTGCCCTCCAGCCGCGCCACGCTGATCGGCCCTGAAAGTTCGAGCCGCGCCACCACCTGCTTGAGCAACGCGTCGCCATAGGCATGGCCCAGAGTATCGTTGACCGTCTTGAGCCGCGAGAGCCCGATGAGATAAACGCTGGCGCCACGCACGCGGCCGGTTGGCGTGCCCAGCAGCGCGCCGATCGTTTCGACGAATTTGACCCGCGAGGCGGCCCCGGTCAGCGGGTCGTGCTGGGCAAGATAGGTCAGCCTGTGCTCGACCTGCCGGCGCTCGGTCACGTCCCGGAAGGTGAGACACGCCACCCGTCCGGCCGATTGAGCGCTCACTTCGCCAGCGTCGACATCCGATAGCGTAACGACGAACTCCACCGTCCGCCTCTCGCCGTTGCACAAAATGACCACTTCGGACACGGCGTCCATCATCCGCCCGCTATCGAGCGCCGCATCAAGGGCCTCGCGGAACGGAGCGGGAAGCACGTCCGCGATATGTGTGCCGCGCAGTTCGGGCGACAAAAGCTCTTCGGCGAGCCGACTGGCCGCGCGGATCGATTTGTTGTGATCGACAACAACCACTCCATCGAAGTTGTCGGCGACGACGCGCGTCAGGATACCGCGCATGGAATCGCGCTCGCGCGCCGCATGGGACAGCGAGCGCCCCCGCGCCTCGAGCTCGTGCCAGAAAGCGACCGCCAGAAAACTCAACTGCGCTATGTGAATGCCGGCCGTGTCGAGCAGCATGCCCGCATGCACTTGCATGGCCAGCGCCGTGAACTCGAGGATACCGGCATAGGCCAGCGACCCCGCGATGGCCGAACCCAGCGTCATGCGCGGCCGCAGGCACGCAAACAGCAGCGCCATGCCCAGAACGATAATGATCGCCGGCAGGCGCCCCATATCGGTCAGCGCCCGCTCCTGGCGAACCGTTTCCGCCGCAAGAAGCTGCAGCGACGGCGTCGAAAGCAATCCGTAGCGGGGCACCGAATGGCTCGATTGCTGCGAATAGCTGGCCTGGCCCACAATGACCTGCCGGCCCCTGAACAATCCTGGCTCGAAGCTGCCGCCGATCACATCCGAAAGGGTCGTCCGTGGAATGGTGGCAAGATCGATGGAAAAATCGACAAGAAAGGACTGGCGCGGTACGGGGCGGTCCAACGAGAGCGCCGTCGCCAGGGATTCGATCACCCAGCCATCATTGACGATGCGGGCCCTGTAACCGCCTGATCGTCTATTGCCGCCAACCGCGTCGATATAAACCGGCGGAGCAAGGGCCGCAAAACGGTCCGCGGGCATGCTCAGGGAGCGCGCGCCATCGGACGAGCGGGTCTCGGTGGCAACCGTATGCACCCGGCCTGAAGCCCTGGTCATCGCCTCGACGAGAGCGTTGTCGTCGAAATAGCCGAGTTCGCCCTGCAGCCCCACGTCGAGAACCACCGTCCGCGCGCCCGCATCGATCATGTCGCCCAGAGCATGAGCATAAACACTGCGGGCCCGCGATTGACTGCCCGCCTGTGCCATTGCGGCTGCGTCGGTCTCCACGAACACGATATTGCCGCTTGCCGGGCGGGACGTTATCGAAAACCTCATGTCGCGAAGGGCGGAATCGAGCACGGCAAACCAGCCCATGGCCACCGCCACGAGCATGGTCGCGCATACTACCGCCGCGACAATGAGATGCTGAAACCGCGCCACCCTGGAAATATCGCCCCCTGTTTTCGCCCACAATTCATGGCGTGAGCGCTTTTTCCTTTATCTCCCAAGCAATTGAAGAACCCGTAAATGCAGAACGCCGGGCACCGCCAACGGGGTGCCCGGCGTCAAACAGGCTAAAAGAGCTGCTAGCGATTCTTGCGATTGGCGATCAGGTCGTCGACAACGCCCGGATCGGCCAGCGTCGAGGTGTCGCCGAGTGCGCCATAGTCGTTCTCGGCCACCTTGCGCAGGATGCGGCGCATGATCTTGCCCGACCGCGTCTTGGGCAGGCCCGGCGCGAACTGGATATGGTCGGGCGAAGCGATCGGCCCGATCTCCTTGCGCACCCAATTGCGCAGTTCGACCGCCAGATCGTCCGACGCCGCTTCGCCTGCCATCAGCGTCACATAGCAGTAGATGCCCTGCCCCTTTACGTCGTGGGGGAAGCCAACGACGGCGGCCTCTGACACTTTGGAATGGGCAACCAGCGCGCTTTCCACCTCCGCCGTGCCCAGCCGATGCCCGGACACGTTGAGCACGTCATCGACCCGCCCCGTGATCCAGTAGTACCCATCCTCATCCCGCCGGCAGCCATCGCCGGTGAAATAGTAGCCTTTGTATTGCTGGAAATAGGTTTCCTTGAACCGCTGGTGATCGCCATAGACCGTGCGCATCTGCCCCGGCCAGCTCTCGGCGATGGCCAGAACGCCCGCCGCTTCGGTTTCAGCGATCACCTTGCCGCTTTCCGGCTCCAGCACCACCGGCTGCACCCCGAAGAACGGCCTGGTCGCAGAGCCGGGCTTGGTCGGTATCGCGCCGGGCAGCGGGGTGATCATGAACCCACCGGTTTCCGTCTGCCACCAGGTGTCGATAACGATGCAGCGTTCACGCCCCACCTGCTTGTGATACCACATCCAGGCTTCGGGATTGATCGGCTCGCCGACCGATCCCAGCAGCCGCAGGCTGGAAAGATCGGCCCGTTCGACGAACTGGTTGCCCGCACCCATAAGGGCGCGGATCGCCGTTGGCGCGGTATAGAAGATGTTGACCTTGTGCTTGTCGACAACATCCCAGAACCGCCCGGCATCGGGATAGTTCGGCACCCCCTCAAACATCAGCGTCGTCGCGCCATTGGCCAGCGGGCCATAGACGATGTAGCTGTGCCCGGTCACCCAGCCCACATCGGCCGTGCACCAGAAGACTTCGCCCTGCCTGTAGTCGAAGGTCAATTCATGGGTCAGCGAGGCATAGACCAGATAGCCGCCGGTCGTGTGCAGCACACCCTTGGGCTTTCCCGTCGAACCGGACGTATAAAGGATGAACAGCGGATCTTCGGCATTCATGGGCTCGGGCTCGCATGTTGCCTCAACCCCGGCCTCCGCCTCATGCAACCAGACGTCGCGTCCGCCCTGCATGGCGATGTCGGAGCCGGTGTTTCTGACCACCAGCACCTTTTCCACCCCCGGACAGTCTTCGAGCGCCTTGTCGACATTGACCTTTAGGGGCACTTTCTTGCCGCCACGGCAGCCTTCGTCGGCGGTGATGATGACCCGGGAATCGCAATCATTGACTCGTCCGGCCAGCGCGTCGGGCGAAAACCCGCCAAACACTACCGAATGCACCGCTCCGATCCGCGCGCATGCCAGCATGGCATAGGCGGCCTCGGGAATCATCGGCATATAGATCGTGACCCGCTCGCCCTTTTGAACGCCAAGCTGCTTGAGCACATTGGCAAAGCGGCACACTTCACCGTGAAGAAGGCGATAGGTGATATGCCGGGTTTCCGCCTCGGGATCGTCGGGCTCGAAAATGATCGCCACCGTATCGCCATGCCCAGCGAGATGACGGTCGATACAATTGGCCGCAACATTGAGTTGGCCATCCTCGAACCATTTGATCGAGATGTCGGGCCATTCAAAGCTTGTGTTCTTGACCTTGGTGAAGGGCGTGATCCAGTCGATGCGCTGGGCCTGCTCGCTCCAGAACCCTTCGGGGTCCGAGACCGAACGCGTGTACATCTGGTCATATTGCGCTGCGGTGACCCTGGTTTTCGCCACCACCTCTTGCGACGGCTCAAACACTGCTTCCGAACTCATGACCATTCCTCCGCTTTTATGGGCTTGTTGTACCAGTCTTAACCCGCCGATTCAGCCGACCGCAAGGCGCCGCCGGGCGGCAAATCGCGCAAGTTTCGATTTGATCGATTTTACCCAACGGCGGCGCAAACGTTTTTTTAGCGGACCGGCCGTTAGTCTTGGCCCGAGAACCCGGGGAAAGAGCATGACAGACGCACAGATGACCTCGCGAGCGGCCACCCACGCCGATATCGCCGATGTCCATCGCGAGCTGATGGACCTGATCGATTCCATGCCCTTTTACGGCGAGCGCTTCAAAACCTTCGAAAAGGCAAGGTTTAACCGCACCTTCCTGCGCACCCTGCTCGAAATCGATCCCTGGCACATCCTGCTGCTCGAAATGGACGGCAAAACGGGAGGCTTTTCGATTTCGGGACCGGCCAATGGGACGATCTTCCAATTCTGGTCTGCCATCTACCCTCAATATCGCGGCTCCCCGCTGGGCCGGTTCGGCATGGATGCCTTCATTTCCCATTGGGACAATTCACGCTTCCACAAGGCCTCCACCTACACCCGCCCCGACAACCGCCCGGCCCTGGCCCTGCTCAAACGCTATGGTTACGCCCAAATCGCCCACCTTGAGGATCACATCTTCGGGGAGGATTACTTGGTCATGGAACGCAAGTTCACCAAGGTGACCGAAGGCTATGACGAAGGCATTTCGCTACCGCTGGCCACTCGGCTCAAGCTCAGGGCAAGGGCGCTGCTGGATCGTTAGGCCGCCGCTGCGCGAAACCGCCCGAAGATCGAAACATCGATCCGCGCCCGGTAAAGTGCCGTCGCCCACAACGACACCGACCACAGCGAAATTGCAATGAATGCCGAAATCGCCGCCCCCATCAGCCCGTAAGGCGGCACCAGCGTGAAATTGCCGACAATAAGCGCCGCCAGCCCCAGCCCGACCGATGGCAGGCTGGCCCAAGGCCGGTCGTGCATCGAGAGCACCAGGGAAGCCGGCCCGAACGCCGCTCTCACCACCAGCCCCAGGCACAAAATGGCCACCGGCAGCGCCCCATCGGCAAATTCGTCGCCGAACAGCATCAGGGCATATCGCCCCAACAGCAGAACACCCAGAAACAGCGCCAGCGCCAGCCCGGTCGCCACCAGATTGGCTTCGCCCACCCGCTTGCCGAAAGCGCCGCGATCCGCATCGCGTTCCGCGTCGAACATATTGGGCAGCGTCAGCGCATAGACCGCAACCACCCCGAACGATGCCAGCGCGAAAATCCGCGTGCTCACCCCGAAAATCGCCAGATCCGTGCGATCGAGCAGCCCGGCAAGCAGGATCAGGTTGATATCGAAGAAATAGTCCGACGCCAGCGTGATGAGCACCCAGGGCGTCGCAAAGCGCCACCAGCGCCGGGGTTCACTCTTGCGCACCGTGTCGGCGCGCGGCACCGCCACCACCGCCCGGCGGACCCAGATGCTTTGAACCCCGAACAGCACCAGCAGCGCCACCGCCAGCACCCACAGCATGCGCCCGAGATCGGCGGCCGGGCTCATTAGCGCCACCAGGCCGAACGCCAGGAGGGTCAGCGCGGGCCGAAAGATCATATCGGGCAGATACCCCGCCATGGGCTGTTTCAGCCCCACCAGCGTCGTCGTGCCGATATAGGTGATGGCCGTCGCAATGCCGATCAGCGCCGTCTGCCCCCAGATCGGGCGCAAATGTTCGCCAGCCTCGCCCAACAGGAAGGTCAGCGGCCAGCCCAGCGCCAGAATGGCCACGCCCATCAATGCCATCTGGATATAGGCCCTGCCCACGAAGCGCCGCAAATGGTTGCCCTCGCCGCGCGAACCGTACTCGGCGGAAAAATAGGTCGAGACCGTCTGAAAGCCCAATGGCAGCACAACGGCAATCAGATTGGCCGCCGCAATGACCAGCAGGAAATCGCCAAGCGATTGCGCGCCCCACACACGGGAAATGGCCGCCTGCACAAGAAAGATGAACCCCGCGCCAAAGATGCGCAGGGCAAAGATCATCACCGATTTCGAGGCGAGCCTTCCCGCTATCGACATTACAGAACTTTCCCTTGAGCGTCAGGCCCTTGCACCACGCCTGAACCGCTTTTGCAATTCGAGCCGCGCCGCCAGCACCCCATCGCGGCTTCGCGTCAGAATTTCGCGTGCCTTGTAGGCAGCCGTTCCTGCCACATAGGCTGGCAGATGCGAGGCAAAATTCATGGTCGGCGGCAAGGGGCTGATATGGCCCGCATCGCCCACCATGCCGCTCTTGAACTGGTGCAGCCCCGCAAAGCCGTCAGTGCCACCCAGATCGTAAAGTGCGGCCCTGCTATTGTCGCGCAACCATCTGATGATGTGCCAATGCAACAGATAGCCGGCGCGCAGGTCCAGCGCGGCATCATCGGTTGCACCGTAAAGGTAGCAGGCCGTCTTTCCCGCCGAAAAGATCGCCGCACCCGCAATGGTCTTGTCCCCTCGCGAGACGAAAAACAGCTCAGGCCGCGCCGTTCCATCCGGCATCGCCATCAGGCCCTCGAGCGTATCGATGCCTGAATAGTCGGGAAACAGCTTGCGCTCGCTCATCGCCTGATAAAGCGCCATGAACCGGCCGATATCGCCGGGCGATCCCACCGTAAACTCCAGCCCGGCCTTCATCGCCTTGCGCAGATTGTACCGCCATTTCTGACTGAACGCGGCAAGCCGGGCCTCGTCGTCCAGCGAAACATCGACCACGTAGCGCATGGGGAATTTGACGCCAACCCCGGGCTTGAACCCGCGCGCGGCAAGCATTTCGGCCATACCGTTGCCCTCACCGGCCTCGGCATGGGGCATGATCGACACCATCATAGAGCGCTTCTGCGCGTATTCGGCCACCAGCGTATCGATCATCCGCCCCATAAGTGCGCTATCGCCGTCTTCGGCCCTGGCCAGAAACGGGCCCCATTTGACAAGCGCCACGGTGGCCACACCCATCGGCAGCCGCTGCAGCATCATCAAGGCACCGCCCACGGTATTGTCGCCGTCGGAAAACAGAACCGGCTCGAGTTGTACCCCCGGCCATCGAAGGCTCGCATAGGCGTAGAGCTGTTCCTGGCAGACGCCATCGAAGGCAGAAACCGCCCTGTCCCATGTCGCGCCCTCGAGCACACGGCACTCCAGCAACGGCGTGTTCGCCCTCGAAGCACTTGCTGCGGCAGAGGCAGGGGTGGTCATCGCTGGCGTGTGGCTGGTCAAGGACATTGGCGTCACCGGGGTTCAGTTCAATTTGAACCCACCCTATCGGGCACCCCCTATGGAATGCTTTCCACAATGCCGATAAAGCCCGTCAATTGCCAAAGTGGTAAATCAGGACTTGCATTTCGCGCCGCGTTCACCAGCGTCTGAACACCCACCTGAGCTCGCTCGCAGCGATAAGCATGGTCGCGAGACCTGTAATGGCCCAGATGGCGGACGGCCCCTCAAGGGGAGCGCACTCCCCCACACAAGCGATGGGTTCGATCACCACCAGGCCAACGCCCTGCAGCATGCCGCTTGCCCTCAAGCAACGGCATACGGTCGACCGATATCGGCAAATGTCGGGAAGGGCGTTCGTGATCGGCCAATAACGCCACCATCGAAACGCCATGCGAGAATTTCGCGTCGCCCCAAGGCGACGATCAGTTCAACTTTTAAATGACGATTTTCCGGTAACTATCGGAAAATATGGTGGGTGTACGAGGGCTCGAACCTCGGACCCGCTGATTAAGAGTCAGCTGCTCTACCAACTGAGCTATACACCCGATCCATCGGGCAGCGCGTCTCCACACCGCCAGAGTGGCGCCTCTCTAGCAAACGCCATTCAAGCTGTCCACCCACATCAGTTCTTTTTCCCGTGCTCTACGGGAAAGGGTTCTCGCTGGTCCCCAGGAAGGCCTGGTCACCCCACAACTCGCGGATCACCGCGTCGCGTCCGCAACCGATCCGGTAGCGCTCGTAGTGGGCGGCATTGGTCTTGTAGAAATCCTGATGCTCCGGGCCTGCCGGATAAAATGTCGCTGCCGGCTTGATCTCGGTCACGATCGTATAACCGCTCGATTCCGCAATAGCGGCCTTGCTGGCTTCGGCAATGGCGGCCTGCTCCTCGTTGAGGGCAAAGATCGCCGGTTTGTACATCGGGCCCTTGTCGCAGAACTGTCCGGCGGCATCGGTCGGGTCGGTCGTGTACCAATAGACAGTCAGAAGCTCTTCATAGCTCACAACCTCAGGGTCGAAAGTGACTTCGACGCTCTCATAGTGCCCAGTATCACCGCCATAGGCGACCTGATTGTATGTGGGATTTTCGACATGACCACCGGCAAAGCCCGATACAGCCTCGGAAACCCCCTCGACCTTCTCGAAATTGGATTCAACGCTCCAGAAGCAACCACCGGCGAAAAGCGCTGTATCTGCCAGCGCGGGGCTGGCGGCAAAAGCGCCTGCGGCTGCCGCCAATGCAATAAATGTGCGATGCATGCTGCACCTCCTCTTGTGCCAGTTGGCCCTTCCCACCTCTGTGGAGCAAGTCAAAGCCGCGTGAACATACGGGTTTGTTCGTATTTTAAGCAATTACGGTAAGTGGGCGGCAATGGTTTCAGCCTAGTGTCCGCCCAGTTCGGCCCCGGAGCCCATTGATGACCAGCCTTCCCCAATCCAGCCCTTCCCGACAGGGCAATTACAGCCTTGGACGGCTGGCGCTCGCCACCGCCTATTGGCTCAAGCCCCAACGTCTGCGGCATTTTCCCGGACTTATGGCCGGCCTGATTGGCGATCGGCTGGTTCGCCCGGCGCCGATCCCCGAGCTCTCGCGCATCCGAACCTCACCGCCAGGGTTCGCCGGCCTGGCCGATGATCTATCGACACCCGTCGTCTTGGAAGCCATGGCGCGCGGCTTTTATCCGCAGGGTCATTGGGGCGCCATGAAATGGTGGTCCCCACCTGAACGCGCCATCATGGACCTCGCCTCGGTCCATATTGCCAAACGCTTCCGCCGCACAATGCGCGGCACGGATTTGCGCGTGGCGTTCGATACCGATTTTGCCGGCGTGATCGAGGGCTGCGCCGCGCCGCGCGATCCGTCACGCCCGCACCTCACATGGATCACCCCCAGGGCCCACGCGCTCTACACCCGACTGCACGCCGAGGGTCATGTCCATTCGGTCGAAATTTTCGACGCCGAAGACAAGCTCGTGGGCGGCTTGTTCGGGGTGACCATCGGGCCGGTGTTTTCCGCGCTTTCGATGTTCCATATCGCCGACAACGCGTCCAAATTCGCCATCGTCAGCCTCTATCATCACCTCGCCGACGCCGGCTTCACCACGGTCGACCATCAGATCATGTCGCCATGGGTCCAAGCGCTGGGCGGTGTCGTCCTGACGCGTGCCGACTATGCGGCGCTCCTTAAAAACCCCAGTGATCAGCGCCGCGAGCCCGGCCCCTGGCGCGTGAGATTCTCCCTCACCGAAACCGCGGCTTGGTCTCCCGAGCCTTCGGCCTGAGTCACTCGGCCACGATCCCCAGCCGTGCAAACAGCCCCAAATGGTTCGACCCGAGCGGTCTGGGCAGACCGAGATCGACCCGCGCCAGCACCAGAACGCCTGCGGCAACCAGGCCAAATCCGGAGAGCACGCCACGGATCTCGGCTTCAACTGCCACTATACGGTCGCCCCCAGGGACCGGTCAGCCGGCCAACGCACCCTGCGCCGGAGCACCACGTTCGACAAGCAGCCGGTTGTAGGCGTTGAGATACGCGCGAGCCGAAGCCACCAGCGTATCGGGTTCGGTCGCGTTGCCCGAGGCGATACGCCCGTTCATTTCCAGCCGTACATGCGCGTTGGCCTGCGCGTCGGTACCGCCGGTCACCCCATCGACGGCGTAAAGCACCAGATGCGGGCTCGCATCGACCGCTTTCTTGATCGCCGAAAAGATCGCATCGACCGATCCGGTGCCATCGAATGACACCTCGACCGGCGCTCCGTCCACGGCGACCTTCAGTTCGCACCGGTGCACGCCACCGGTCTTGGAGGTCACGCTCATATCGACCAGCTTGATCCGGTCGGCGCCCGAACCCATCTCGTCATCGACCAGGGCGATGATGTCGTCGTCATAGACATGCTTTTTGCGGTCTGCCAGGTCCTTGAAGCGCTGGAAGGCTTCCTGGAACTGATTATCGGCCAGTTCGTACCCCAGATCCTTGAGCTTTTCCTTGAAGGCGTGGCGGCCCGAATGCTTGCCCATGACCAGCGAGGTCGATTTGATCCCAACGCTTTCGGGCGTCATGATCTCGTAGGTCGAGGCATTCTTGAGCATGCCGTCCTGATGGATGCCGCTCTCATGGGCAAAGGCATTCTTGCCCACGATAGCCTTGTTGTATTGGACGGGGAAATTAGCCGCAGCCGAGACGACGCGGGACGCCCGCGACAGATGCGTCGTTTCGATTTCCGTATGATAGGGCAAGGCATCGGCGCGGGTGCGCAGCGCCATCACCACCTCTTCGAGCGCCGCGTTGCCTGCGCGTTCCCCGATCCCGTTAATCGTACACTCCACCTGCCGCGCCCCGGCCCGAACCCCGGCCAGCGAATTGGCCACCGCCATGCCCAGATCGTTATGGCAATGGGTGGAAAAGATCGCCTTGTCCGAATTGGGCACCATTGCGATTAAATCGTGGATGAGCTGGTAATAATCCTCAGGCGTCGAATAGCCCACGGTGTCGGGAATATTGATCGTCGTCGCCCCGGCCTTGATCGCCGCTTCGGTGCAGCGGGCCAGAAATTCGATGGGCGTGCGCGTCGCGTCCATGCCCGACCATTCAACATCGTCGATCAGATTGCGCGCCTGCGTCACCGTCTTGGTGACGATTTCAAGTACCTCGTCCTCGGTCTTTTTCATCTGGTGCGCCAGATGGATCGGCGAGGTGGAAACAAACGTATGAATGCGCCCGCGCTTGGCGAAACGCACGGCCTCACCGGCCCTGTCGATATCGGCGGGAATGGCGCGCGCCAGCCCGCAGATAACGGAATTCTTTGCGCGCTTGGCGACGGTCGCCACGGCCTCGAAATCGCCGTTCGAGGCAATCGGAAACCCCGCCTCGATGATATCGACACCCATGGTGTCCAAAATTTCAGCTACCTGGAGTTTTTCTTCCAGTGTCATGGTCGCGCCCGGACTTTGCTCTCCGTCGCGCAATGTCGTGTCGAATATATAGACGCGGTCGGTATTGGCTTGGCTGGTCATCTTGTTCTTCCTTGATCGGCCACCTGCGCCAGATCGCTTTGCGTATGCAGCAGGTTATGGCCGGACATTGATGTTCGGCGTTATGGCAAAATCCCCTGACGACCCGTCCACGCTGAAAGCGGACTGCCGGTTATCAGGGGCTGATAAGGAGAAGTAGGAGGGCGGCCGAAAACAGTAGCGCCGAACCCACAAGGATACGGGCCTGCAAGGCTTTCTGCCTGCTGGCGGCTATTGCGATTGCGCGGTTTTCACTGCGGCGCATCGGTACGGCCTTGCCCTTCCTGATAAATCAACACGCGAACAATGGTCCAATTGAGCGCCAAGCGCAAGACTTCGCGCAACAATAATGGCGCTTCAGGGCCCGTACTTTGGTCGAGTTTCCCAAGCTATGCTCTCGGGCACCACCATTTAGTCGTCGAGATCGAGCACCCCTTCGGCGATCACCACCGCCGCGCCGCCGATGCCCGCGTGCTTGAGCTGGCCGCCTTCGATGTTGAACTGCACGCCGATTTCGCTTGGACGGCCCATTTCACGCCCCTGCCGGATCTTGATCGCGTGATGCCCGTCACCATAGCCGCCATGCTCGGCCAGCATGCCCACCAGTGCTGCGGCTGCTGAACCCGTGGCTGCGTCCTCGCCCGTACCATGCTCGATATGGAACATGCGCGCGGCATAGTCGTTGGCGCGCTCCTTGGGCGTTTTTGTGAACACATAGACCGAATTGTGCTCACCCTGGAACGTATCGGCCCATCCGCGGCGCTCCAGCGCAATCGCCTCGAGCGCCCGCGTGTCGCGCACCGGCAAAAGGTAAAACGGCAGGCCGGCAGAATACTGCGCCGGCATCATCCCCTCGCATCCGATATCGCTTTCGGTCAGCCCCAACCGCGCCGCAACCTCGATTATTGATGCCGGCTCGCCGATTCTTGCCGGAAGTTGCGGCAGCGCAAACTTCGCCTCGCCGGTTCGCTTGTCGATGCGCTCCATGACGGCCGTGACGTTCCCGACGCCCAACTCGAGCCGCACGGCGCTCTGCCTGTGCTGCAAACCCAGCAGAACGGCGGCCCCGACAGTGGGGTGCCCGGCAAAGGGCAATTCGCTCACCGGGGTGAAAATCCGCAAGGCAGCCGTATGCCGTTCCCCCTTCGGAGCGCAGACGAAAACCGTTTCAGAAAGATTGAACTCGCGCGCGATCGCCTGCATCCGGGTGGTCGAAAGCTCATCGGCCCTGAGTACGACCGCCAGTGGATTTCCGCTCAGCCGATCGCGGGTGAAAACATCGAGAATGAAATAGGTCAGCTTCATTTTTCGGCCAGTCCTGGAGGCAGGTTGGGAGGCGGAATCCATGCGTGTACTCAAAACACTATGCCTATCGCCGCAATCGTTACCACCCTCATAATTGCTGCCTTGTTCATCGCGACAACGCCTGCTTTTCCCCGCGACACATCGTCTTGTATTTGCCACACTATGGGAAGGGAGAGAGATCGCATGAAGCGCGCCATGTGCCTTGTTGCCGGAGGGGGGCCAGCCGGCATTATGCTGGGCCTGCTGCTGGCGCGCGGCGGGGTCGAGGTGATCGTTTGCGAAAAGCACGCCGACTTCCTGCGCGATTTCCGCGGAGATACGGTCCACGCTTCAACCATCAGGCTCCTCGATGAACTCGGCCTCGGGACAGAGTTTGCGCAATTGCCGCAAAGCAGGCTCGAAAGTTTACGCCTTCCCACCACAGGCGGTGAGACCATCGACTTCGGAGATTTCTCCGCCCTCGCTCCCCCATACAATTATGTCGCCATGATCCCTCAATGGGATTTTCTCGCATTTCTGGCCGCTCACGCCCGACGCGAGCCCTCCTTCACGCTGCTGATGGAAACAGAAGTGACGGACCTGCTCTGGAACGGCGACAGGGTCGCCGGGGTCTCGGTGCGCAATGGAGGTGGTGAGGAACTGATCGAGGCTGATCTGGTGGTGGCCTGCGACGGGCGGCATTCGATCCTGCGCACGCGGGCCGGCCTGCCCTCCCGCGCTTATGACGTGCCCTTTGACGTCTGGTGGTTCCGCCTTCCCCGCCCCCTCGATGAACAGGCCGAGCCCGCCAATCTTGTTCCCAGCTTTGCCGGGCGCGACATCATGCTGTCGATCGCGCGAGAGGGGTTCTACCAGATGGCCACGTTTATCCCCAAAGGCAGCGACGCCCAGCGCCGCGCCCAGGGCATAAAGCCCCTCCGGGAGATGATTGTCAGGTTACGCCCCGATTTTGCCGACCGCGTCGATACGCTCACCTCCATGGATGAGGTCAAGACCCTCGACGTCAGGCTCGACAGGCTCAGGCGCTGGCATCGCCCCGGCCTGCTCTGCATCGGCGATGCGGCTCACGCTATGTCGCCCGCTGGCGGCGTCGGCATCAATCTGGCCATCCAGGACGCTGTGGCCGCAGCCCGCATCCTGCGCAATCCGCTGCGCGCCGGCACACTCGCCGACGGCGACCTTGAGGCTGTACAGCAGCGCCGCATGTTCCCCACGCGCGTGCTTCAGGCCATGCAGCGCCTTCTCCACCGCGCTATTTTCCAGAATGGGTTTGAAACTGGCCGCACCGGCCCACCGCGCTTCATGCTGTTTCTTGCCCGCTATGTTCCCGGCTTTCGCAAGCTCCCGGCCCGCTTCGTCGCCTTCGGCCCCCGTCCAGAGCACGCGCCCGACTTTGCCCGCCGTCCCCCAGACTGACCGCCGGAGCGCCCATAAACTTAGCCATTGACTTAACTATCGGAGTGTTGATAGTTAAGCACATGCTTAACAATTCTGCACAGCTCGATCTCATGTTCCGCGCCCTGGCCGACGCCAACCGCCGCGCCATGATCGATCGGCTGAGCCGATCGAGTGCCAGCGTCGGAGATTTTTCCGCCCAGCTCGGCATTTCGCTGCCAGCCACCCTCCAGCACGTCGCTGTGCTTGAACAAGCCGGGCTGGTTACAACAAAAAAGGAAGGCCGCGTGCGCACCTGCACGCTCGATGTCGGAGCGCTCAGCCGTGCCGAACGCTGGATCAACGAGCGCCGCACGCTTTGGGGCCACAGGCTCGACGCCCTGGGAGCCATTCTTGAAAACGACATCATAGAGGAAGACAAATGACCGATCGCAACGTCGTCCATGCCACCTTCACCCTCCAGCGCACCTATCGCGCCGCCCGGCCGAAAGTCTTTGCCGCCTTTTCCGACTTCAAGACCAAGCAGAAATGGTTCGGAAGCGATGCGCCTGAAGGTGCCGCGGCCAACATGGATTTTCGGGTCGGCGGTCGCGAGCACAGCCACGGCGTTGCCGAACAGCACGGCAGCACCCACGCCTACCGCTTCGATGCCATCTATCTCGACATCATCGACAATGAACGCATCATCTACGCTTATGACATGGACGCGGATGGCCAGCACATCTCAGCGTCGCTCACCACTATCGAGCTGACCGATGCGCCCGACGGAACGCACCTGAAGCTGACCGAGCAGGGCGCCTATCTCGACGGCTTCGACGAACCCAAAATCCGTGAAAACGGAACGGTCGGACTTCTGGCCGCACTTGCCAAAATCGTGGAGGATTGACCGATGGGCAAATTGATCGTCTGGAACATTGCCAGCCTCGACGGCTATTTCGAAGGCCCCGAGCCCTGGGACCTTTCCCTGCATGAAACCATATGGGGCGATGAGCTGTCTGAATTTTCGCAAACCCAGCTTGCCGATACCGAGGCGCTGGTTTTCGGGCGCCGCACATATGAAGGCATGGCGTCCTACTGGGCCAACGAGACCGAAACCGGCCCCATTACCGATGCCATGAACGCCCTGCCCAAATATGTCGTCTCGAACACCTTAACGGCAGCGGACTGGAACAACACGAAAATCATCGGCGGTGACGTCATCGAAGCGCTTCGCGATATCAAGGCCGCATCGGAACGCAATCTCTACGTCTTCGGCAGCGCCGAATTGCTGGCGACGCTCCTGCCCGCCGGCATTGTCGATGAATACCGGCTCGGTCTCGCCCCGCTCCTGCTCGGTCGCGGCAACCTGCTGTTCAAGCCGTCCGACACCCGGATCGATCTCGAACTGCTCAAGACCCAGCCGCTCAAAAACGGTGGCATCGTCCTCTCTTACGGCTTGAAAACCCCGAGCTGAGGCCAAACCCAAACCGGCGGCACGCCGGTCCACTAGAGCGCTTCCAGGACAAGTGGCTACCACTTATCCGGTTCGGAAGCGCGATAAAACAAAGACTTAGAGCAATTGAAGCGATTCAAGGAAGCGCTGAAATGCTCTAAAGCGGAGATCGAGCAATGCCAATCTATATCGCCATCGGCTATGGTGACCGGGCTGGCTACGACCGGACCCCGGAACACATCAGACAGGCAGCCCACGATCACGATGCATGGCTCAAACAGCGCGGCGTCACAATGGGCATCGCCGGAACGCCGGTCCAGGTGCGCAACCCCAACGGAGGCGGCGTCCAGACCGAACCCGGCCCCTACCTCTCGGCGGGCCTGCCGATCGCCGGTTTTTCGATCATCAAAGCAAACGACATGGACGAAGCTGTCGCACTTGCCGCGAAATCGCCCTGCGCCGTCGCCCACGGCGTTGTCGAAATCTGGCCGCTCAACGAGGGCTAGACCAGCGAGAGATCGGATAAATGGGCCCCCTCGGGGGCCGACCCCAACCATAGGAGCTCAAAGCAATGTCCAAACTCAAGGTTCTCAGTTTCGCTGTTTCTGCCGACGGTTTCGGAGCCGGCGCCGACCAAAGCATCGAAAACCCGGTCGGCGCCAACGGGACCGATCTGATGTCCTGGTTTCACCCGACCCGGACGTTCCACAAGGCCGTGCTGGGCAGAGACGACGGCGAAACCGGCCCGGACGATGATATCGCACGCATGGGCTTTGAAAATATCGGCTCATGGATACTGGGCAGAAACATGTTCGGGCCTATTCGGGGGCCGTGGCCGGACGATAGCTGGAAGGGCTGGTGGGGCGACACTCCGCCCTATCATGTCCCCGTCTTCGTCCTGACAAACCATCCCCGCGATTCCTTCGAAATGGATGGTGGAACGACCTTCCATTTCGTCACCGGCGGTATCGAGGAAGCGCTGGACCGGGCAAAAGGCGCCGCCGGCGGCAAGGATGTGCGGCTGGGCGGTGGCGTTGCCGCCATCCGTTCATATCTTGAGGCCGGACTGGTCGACGAAATGCACCTTGCGTTCGTCCCGGCGCTGCTTGGACGCGGCGAAGCGCTGTTTGCCGGGCTCGATCTCAAGGCGCTCGGCTACGAAGTCACGAGGAGCCAGACGACGCCCAAAGCCATGCATCTTTTCATTGGCAGGCGCTAGAGCGCTTCCAGGATAAGTGGCTACCACTTATCCGGTTCGGAAGCGCGATAAAACAAAGACTTAGAGCAATTGAAGCGATTCAAGGAAGCGCTGAAATGCTCTAGCGCGTAACATCGCCCCTGCTCGGTCGCGGCAACCTGTTGTTCAAGCCATCCGACACCCGGATCGATCTCGAACTGCTCAAGATCCAGCCGCTCAAAAACGGCGGCATCATCTTGACTTATGGCGTGGGCGCGCCAGGCAAGGAGAAGGAATGACCCGCAAGCTCATCTATTCCCTGCAGATGTCTCTCGACGGCTATATCGAGGACGCCTCCGGCAGCATCGATTTTACGCACCCCGAGCCCGAGCTGCACACCTATCTCAACGATCTCGAAACGACCATCGATACCCACATCTATGGTCGCCGCCTCTATGAGACGATGAACGACTTCTGGCCGACCGCGGCCGAAGAGCCAAACGCCGAACCGGAAATTATCGAGTACGCGCGGATCTGGAACGGGCTCGACAAGCTGGTGTTCTCCAACACGCTTAAAACTGTCGGCCCCCGCACCCGGCTTGCCACCGCCGATGTCGAAACCGAGCTTGCGGCCCTAAAGGCCAAGCCTGGCAAGGATATCAGCGTCGGCGGCGCAACACTGGCTGCCCAGTTCATCGCCCGCGACCTGGTGGATGAATATTGGGTCATCGTCTATCCGGTCCTCTTGGGCGGGGGAAAACCGATGTTTTCGGCGATGGACCGCCGCATCGACCTCGAACTCTACGACACCCGCACTTTCCCCGCTGGCGCCACTGTTCTCCTCTATCGCCGCCGGACCGATAACCGCGCATGAAAAAAGGGCCGGAAAACCGGCCCTTTCGATACCTGACCCGCCGTAGCGGCTAGTTCCGGCTCTTGTCTACAAGTGCACCGGCCTTGATCCACCGGGAGGTTGCCAGAAAGGGTGCATCCCATCCTTTCGGTTCGGCAACCGACCCAAAGAAAAGCCCTGGATCGCCGCAAACGCCGTAGCGACTAGTTCCGGCTCTTGTCCACAAGCGCACCGGCCTTGATCCAGGGCATCATGTCGCGCAGCTTGGTGCCGACTTCCTCGATCTGGTGCGCGTCGTTATTGCGACGGATGCCCTTGAAGCGTGCGGCGCCCGATTTGTGCTCCTGCATCCACTCGGACGTGAACTTGCCCGACTGGATGTCGGCCAGAACGCGCTTCATCTCGGCCTTGGTTTCGCTCGTTATGATACGCGGGCCGGTGACGTATTCGCCCCATTCGGCCGTGTTGGAAATCGAATAATTCATGTTGGCGATGCCGCCCTGGTAGATCAGGTCGACGATCAGCTTCACTTCGTGCAGGCACTCGAAATAGGCCATTTCCGGCGCATAGCCCGCTTCCACCAGCGTCTCGAACCCGGCGCGGATCAATTCGACCAAGCCGCCGCACAGCACGGCCTGCTCGCCGAACAGATCGGTCTCGCACTCTTCCTTGAAGGTGGTTTCGATGATGCCCGAACGTCCGCCGCCAACGCCGGATGCATAAGCCAGCCCCAGATCGTGCGCATTGCCGGTCGCATCGTGATGGATGGCGATAAGGCACGGCACCCCGCCGCCCTTCTCGTATTCGCCGCGCACCGTATGGCCGGGGCCCTTGGGCGCGATCATCAGGACGTCGACGGTGTCCTTGGGCTCGATCAGCCCGAAATGCACGTTCAGGCCATGCGCGAAAGCCAGGGCCGCGCCGTCGCGGATATTGGGAGCGATATCGTCGCGATAGATGTCGGCCTGCAATTCGTCGGGGGTGGCCATCATCATCATGTCGGCCCACGCGGCGGCTTCGGCCACGCTCATCACCTTGAGCCCGTCTGCTTCCACCTTCTTGGCGGTCGACGAGCCGGGACGCAGCCCCACGGCGATATCGGTGATACCCGAATCCTTGAGGTTGAGCGCATGGGCCCGCCCCTGGCTGCCATAGCCGATGATGGCGACCTTCTTGGATTTCAAAAGATTGATATCGGCATCCCGATCGTAATAAACGCGCATTGGTCTCTCCCTATGTCGCTTGTCGTTGTTGATGATCTACGCCCCGTAGAGCGCAAAGAACTGTTCGCGGGCCCGGCGCGCCTGCCCCACAATTTTCTCTTCGCTCGGCCGCCTTTGCTCGCCGAGCAGCATGCGGATCTGGGTGTCCCTGACCACCAGACCGAAAAATGTCCGAAACGCCTGGTCGACGTCGTCGAAATCGAGCAACCCGGCCGCCTTGCCCGCCTCGAGCAGAGGCTCGCAGCGTCGCGCCATGCCGATGGGTCCGTTGTCGAGAACAATCGCCCCCAGGTTTCGCTTTTCCTGTCCCGCGTGGGAAACCGCAAGACGGTTCAGCGCCACCGAAATATCGCCGGTCAGAACCGTCAGCCAATCGCGCCCGAACTTCTCGAGCGCTATGCCCAGGGTGCGCTTGTCCAGAGTTTCCCTGTCCACCGGCACGACGCGCACTTTGGAAGCCTGCCACTGCACGGTGGCGGTCAAAAGCCCGTCCCGATCACCGAACCACTTATAGAGCGTTTCCTTAGAGCAACTCGCCCGGCGGGCCACGCCGGTCATGGTCAGCCCATCGCCGCCATCGACCAAAAGGCCCAGCGCCGCATCCAGAACATCCTTCTGGCGCGCGGTGAGCGTATCGTCGCTTATGGTCAGGGTCGGCGGGGTCAAGCGTGACTCGCTCTCTGTTATCGATTATCGTAGCCGGAACGTCTCGCCCCCAATGAGCAGAACGGCTCCTCCGAGCGAGGCGTACCGTACGGTACGGTTCGGCAGTTTTCAAGAGCGATTTTGCCTTTTTGCCGACCACAGTTTCGGCCAATCTCCCCTTCAGGGTGCAACCGGACCAAAGGCAAGGATTTCTTCGCATGTTTCGTCAATTCGTTCCCGCCATCGCCCTGGCTTTACCTCTGCTCGGCGTCGCGCCGTCATTGGCTCAGCAAGCCGAAGGCATGACCTCGGCCCCGATGATCGGGGCGTCCCTGACCGAAAAGTTCTGGGTCCAGTCCGAAGAGGATGCCGGTCTGCCCGGCTCCATGGTCCTGTTTCTCTCCGAAGGCACAATGCTTCAGGATTCGTGCTGGGAAACCTATCGCCTCTCCAACTGGCAGATGACCGGCGAGGAATCGCTGAGCTGGGAAGAAGATACAATGACCATCGAGGCCGACATCGTCGAACTCAATGAAGCCGAACTGATCCTGTCCCTGCATCTTGTGGGGGGCGAAGTGGTCGAAAAGCGCTACACCGCCTCCCCCGTCCCCTTCGTCTGCCCGGACATGCCGCGCTAGAGCGTTTCCAGAATAAGTGGATACCACTTATTCGGTTCGGAAACGCGCCAAATCAGGGACTTAGAGCAATTGAAGCGATTCGAAGAAGAGCGGAAATGCTCTAAAGCGCGTCCAGCAAAAGCATGTCCTCGGCACGATCGGGGATGGAAACGGTTTTGCGGTTCGGACGCGCGACGAAACCAGGACTTAGATCAAACCCGCGATTCGAATAAAGGCGGATCTGATCTAGTTGGAGAAATCACAGATATACTGCGGCTCTCCGTCGAAGGTGCCGTAAACCGCGCTCGCCCCCACCAGATTGTCTGGATCGGCCTGCATGGTGGCGTCGGATTGCGCGGCGAGCGGGGCCATCGCGGCATCGAGACCCTGCTGCCCGGGCGCAAACACCACGCCGATGGAACTGTAGCCATTATCGATCCCGGCGATCACCGAGATCGCTGCAACCTCCTGGCCCATCCATATGCCTTCGACCGGCACCCGCAATTCCCGATGGTCCTCGCGAACGGCAATCTGGGCTTCGGAAAAATACCCGCCGGCATCGGCGGGCACGATGATCGTGCCGTCGGCAACCAGTTGCTCCCAGAACACCCCCAGATCGCTTGAGATCTCGCAGCCCTGTTCCAGCCCCGCCAGAAATGTATCCATCTGGTAGCGCGGCGGTGTATCCGGCCCCAACCCCACCACCGAGAGCGTGGACAGGGCCGTCCCCATCAGAAAATCGCCCGTTGTCTCCAACCAGTCGAGCATTGCACTTCCTTTGCGCCCAATCCTGCTCTGGATTTAGGCAGCGAGCATGGCCAAATGGCGGCAACAAAAAAAGGGCCGCCCTGTGGACGGCCCTCGCCAACTCTGAGGTTGACCAGCTTATTCGGCAGCGATGGCCTCGACCTTGCCGTCGCGAGCTGCCTTGGTGGCAAGGGTCCACCAGGCGAGGTTATCGAACAAATCGTTCAGGCTCGGCCCGACGGCCGGCTCGATGGCTTCCATCGGCTCGTTCTTGCCGCCGCCCCAGACCGTGAAGAATTCCGAGCCGCCGATATGGACGCCGTGACGCACGGGCACCATCTGAAGCTCGACATTCATCAGCCGAAGCTGCTCGATGGCGCGGGCGGCCCCGACCGAACCGTAGCCCACATAGGCTGCGGGCTTTTTGATCCATTCCACATAAGCCTGATCAAGCGCGTTCTTGAGCGCAGCGGTGATCGAGCGATTGTATTCGGCAACGAGGAAAATGTAGCCGTCATACTCGCCGACCTTCTTCTGCCAGGCGATCGCCTTGGGGTCGGCGCTGGGCGCCCACATGTTGGAGGCCACTTCGTCAAAGAAGGGCAGATCGAAATCGCGCAGGTCGACGAGTTCAACGTCGAATTCGTCGCGCTCCTTTGCCTTGGCCAGCAGCCACTGGGCCGGTTTGTCTGCAAAGCGCGATGCGCGGGTCGAAGAAATGATGATTGCGATTTTCGGCTTGGACATGATGTTTCCCTACACCTGGTTACGAACAGTAAGTAGGGCTGCATATGTGACTTTTAGCGTCGCGCTCAAGTAGGCACACGCCTGTTCGCTAGGCGTACGGACCTGCCTAAAGATCAATGGCGTGAAATTTAAGCCGCTGAAATTAAAAACTAATTTCCGGATATCGACCAAAAATCCACAACTGTTCGGCATTGCCGAACAAACAAGCAACGGTCCTGAAACGACAAAAAGGCTGACCTGTTCCAATCCCCGCGCCCGCCACCTCCCACGAATCGCGAGGGCCTTGTAATTGATCCTAACGCCCCAGAACGCCGATATACTTCCGCACCGCTTCGGCAAACCCGAAGATGAGCGCATCGGCGGTGATCCCGTGCCCGATGGACACCTCGTCCACGAACGGAACCGTGCTCCGGAAAGCCGGCAGATTGGCCAGTGTCAGGTCGTGTCCGGCGTTGATTCCCAGCCCCAGCGCATGCGCCGCGTGTGCCGTTTCGGCCAGATCGGCCAGCGCGGAAACCGCGGCCTCGCTGTTGTCGTAGCATGCCCCGTACGGGCCGGTATAAAGCTCCACCCGGTCGGCGCCCGCCGCCTTGGCTGCTTCGAGCGCCTCGCCGCTCGCATCGGGGTCGCAAAACATCGCGATCCGGCGCCCCGGCGCGGCAAGCTCGGCCACCACCTCGGCCAGCAGCGCCTTGTGAGCGATGAAATCCCAGCCATGATCCGAGGTCGCCTGTTCGGGCGCGTCGGGAACCAGTGTCACCTGATGGGGATTGGCTGCGGCTATCAGTTCGAGAAAGTCCGGGGTGGGGTAACCTTCGATATTGAATTCGGCGTGCGGATAGTCGGTCCGCAACAGATTGACCAGATCAAACACATCGGAGCGCCTGATGTGGCGTTCGTCGGGGCGCGGATGCACGGTCACCCCCACGGCCCCCGCATCGAGCACGATGCGCGCCATCCCCGTAACGCTCGGCCAGGGCAGGTCCCGGCGATTGCGCAATTGCGCCACTGCATTGAGATTGACGGAAAGCTTGGTCATGGCGGCAGTCTGAAAAAACAAGGGCCGTACGAAATGTACGGCCCTCGTCTATCGCGAATTGAACTTTGCGCAAACCTCGACTTTCGGATTTACATTCCTTCCGGCCCGCGCGTGATCGCAATCAGCCCGGTACGCACCACTTCCACCAGCCCCAGCGGCGTCATCAGCGTGATGAACTGATCGATCTTGCCCGGCTTGCCGGTAATCTCGAACACAAAGCTTTCGGTCGAGGCATCCACGACCTGTGCCCGGAAGGCATCGGCCAGCCTCAAGGTTTCGACCCGGTTCTCTCCTTTGCCGGCCACCTTGAGCAGCGCCAGCTCGCGTTCGAGCGCCCCGCCTTCTTCCGTCAGGTCATGCACCTTGTGCACCGGCACGAGCCGTTCGAGCTGCAACTTGATCTGCGACAGCACCTTGGGCGTGGCGACCGTCACGATGGTAATGCGCGAGCGGTGCTTGTCATGCTCGGTCTCGCTGACGGTCAGCGAGTCGATATTGTATCCCCGCGCCGAAAACAGCCCCACGACCCGGGCGAGAACCCCCGGCTCGTTGTCCACGAGCACTGTCAGCGTATGGCGCTCGGCCGCCTGGGTTTCGGTGGTCAGGAAGTAAGCCGACCCTGTGGGTTTCAGATGTGCGTTCATGATCGTTTCCTTTCCCGCCCTAGACCAGAGCCCGGCCTTTTTCATCGATGATTGAACCGATATTGGCCGTGTCGGACAGAATGATCTCGTTATGCGCCTTGCCCGACGGAATCATCGGCAGGCAGTTTTCATCCTTTTCGACGATCACGTCGAACAGCACCGGCCCGTCGTAGTCGAGCATTTCGGCAATCGCCGCGTCCAGCTCCGCCGGCGTGTCGCAACGCACGCCCTTGGCGCCATAGGCTTCGGCCAGCTTGACGAAATCGGGCAGCGATTCCGAATAGGAATGCGCGTAGCGCGACCCGTGCAAAAGATCCTGCCACTGGCGAACCATGCCCATGCGCTCATTGTTGAGAATGAAGATCTTGACCGGCAGCCGGTACTGAACCGCCGTCGATATCTCCTGCATGGTCATCTGAACGCTCGCCTCGCCGGCAATGTCGATCACCAGCGCGTCGGGGTGCGCCACCTGAACGCCCACTGCGGCGGGCAGTCCATACCCCATGGTTCCGAGCCCCCCCGACGTCATCCAGCGGTTGGGCTTGTCGAAATGGAAATGCTGCGCCGCCCACATCTGGTGCTGGCCGACCTCGGTGGTGATGAACACCTCCTTGTCCTGGCGCCGGCTCGCTTCGTACAGGCGCTGGATGGCGTATTGCGGCTTGATAGTGGTTTCGGAGTTCTCATAGCCCAGCGAATTGACCGCCCGCCATTTTTCGATCTGCGCCCACCACGGCGCAATCGCCTCGCTGCGCGGCTGATTGGTCTTGCTGCGATAGATGCGGATCATCTCCGCGAGCACCCGCGCGCAATCGCCAATGATCGGGATATCGACATTGATCACCTTGTTGATCGATGAGGGGTCGATATCGACATGAATCTTGCGGCTGCCCGGAGAGAACGCGTCGATACGCCCGGTGATGCGGTCATCGAAGCGTGCCCCGATATTGATCATCACGTCGCATTCATGCATCGCCAAATTGGCTTCATAGGTGCCGTGCATGCCCAGCATGCCCAGCCATTGCGGGTTCGACGCCGGGAACGCGCCAAGCCCCATCAATGTCGATGTCACCGGAAACCCTGTCAGTTCAGCCAACTCGCGCAAGTGCTCGGACGCTTCCGGCCCCGCATTGATGACCCCGCCCCCGGTGTAGAAAACCGGACGCTCGGCACGCAGCATCAGATCGACGGCAGCTTCGATTGCGCCCAGGTCGCCATCCATCTGTGGCCTGTAGCTCTGGTGACGGAGCTTTTCGACATCGGGCGTGTAATACTCGCCCAGCGCGAACTGGACGTCCTTGGGAATATCGATCACAACCGGTCCGGGCCGCCCGGTCGTCGCGATCAGAAACGCCTCGTGCAGGACGCGCGGCAGGTCCTCGACATTCTTGACCAGATAATTGTGCTTGGTGCAGCTGCGGGTGATGCCGACGGTATCGCACTCCTGAAAACCGTCGGTCCCGATCAGATTGGTCGGGACCTGGGCGGTGATGCAGACAACCGGGATGGAATCCATCAGCGCGTCGGTCAGCCCGGTCACCGCGTTCGTCGCCCCCGGCCCCGAGGTCACCAGGACGACACCGCACTTGCCGGTCGATCTCGCATAGCCTTCCGCCATATGGGTCGCGCCCTGCTCGTGCCGCACGAGGATGTGCTCGATCTTGTCCTGCTGGAACATAGCATCGTAGATCGGCAGGGCTGCCCCGCCGGGATAGCCGAAAATATGCTCCACCCCATTGTCGGTCAGCGCCCTGATCACCATTTCCGCGCCGGTCATCTGTTCGGCCATTTCAGCCACTCCCTGCTTGCTCAATTCAATCCCGCCGCGGCCGGATTCAGATAATAAAAAAGGCCCCCTGAGGGACCTGTGTTCGGCGCACCGCAATTCGCACGAGGGTTATGCCCTCATGTTGCGATGCGCCTGCCTACTACAAGAATAAGTGCCGTCTGCACGTCAATTCTCCAAAATTTCGGCGCTATAGGTACTGCCCGGTACGGCGCCGGTCAAGCCAAAAAGCTTGGCCACGGAATCAAAAAAGGCCCGTGCAGGGAAAGCACGAGCCCTTTTTCATGCGCTGCGAGCCGATTAGCTGCTCGGGCAAGCGTCCTTGTAAAGCGTTCCGTCCGAAGCGCGGTAGTAGCACTGGTTCGGCTCGCCGGCCACCTGGCCAACAAGCGCACCGGCAACACCGCCGACAACACCGCCGACAACGGCACCCTGCACGCTACCGGTGGTCACGCCACCGATGACAGCACCGGCGCCAGCGCCGATGGCCGCTGTTTCCTGGGTACGGGTACAGGCCGAAATGGCCAGAAGAGAAGTAAGGGCAACGCCAATAATAAATGCTTTTTTCATTTCCAAGCCTCCTGCGACTTTAACTCTAGAGTTCCCTCGCCCTTAAATGCGGTTAGCCGCTTTTGGTTCCGCGAGCGGGGCCCTTGGCCATACAATTTTCAACATGAAGCGAAACTGAATGCCGTCGACAATTTCTTAACTTTCTCCATTTTGTGAACTTTTTCAAGTGGTTTGGCACGCCTCGCCACCGCTCCTGTTCCGCGTGGGACGAGAATCCCTCCCCAACCAACGCCGCTGACAAGAACCCGATTCGCGTGTATCGGGTTCTGTTCACCCATCGCCATCAAGCGCTGGGAGCGGCTTGGGAAGGCCAGAACAATGAATGCGACCGACACGACGCGGACCGCGCCCGGCTGGGCGGCGGAGCTGCGCGCCACTTTTCTGCTCGCCTGGCCACTCGTCGTGGCGCAGGTGGCTCAGAATGCGCTGTTTACCACCGACGTCATTATGATGGGCTGGCTCGGACCGGAATATCTGGCCGCCGGTACGCTGGCCACGTCCTTTTTCACGCCCTTCCTGTTGCTCGGCGGCGGCATCGTGTCCGCCGTCGCCCCGCTTGCCGCCCAGGCGCTGGGCGCGCGCCAGATCAAGAACGTTCGCCGCACCGCGCGCCAGGGTTTCTGGGTCGCCATCCTGGTCGCGACGCTCCTGTTCCCGCTCATCTGGCAGATCGAACATATCCTGCTCGCCGCCGGGCAGGAGCCCGAACTGGCCCGCATGGCTGCGCAATACATGCACATTGCGGTTCTCGTGCTCTATCCCGGGCTTGGGCTTTTCGCCATCCGCTCTTTCCTGTCGGCCCTCGGTTCGACCCAGATCATCCTTTATGTGACAATTGCCGGCGTCATCGTGAACGCTGGCGTCAACTACGCCCTGATTTTCGGCAATTTCGGCTTCCCGCGCCTCGAATTGCAAGGCGCCGCCATCGCGACCGTGCTGACCAACCTCTTGATGTTCGGCCTGTTGCTCGCCTACACCCTCACCCACCGCAAATATCGCCGCTTCCATATCCTGGTTCGGTTCTGGAAGCCGGACTGGCTGCGGTTTCGGGAAATCTTCAGGATCGGCACGCCGATCGGGCTGACCCTGATGGCCGAAGTGGGCATGTTCGCAGTCGCCGCCATCTTCATGGGCTGGCACGGCACCGACGCGCTGGCCGCCCACGCCGTGGCCCTGCAATGCGCTTCATTCGCCTTCATGGTGCCGCTCGGCCTTTCAATGGCTGCCACCGTGCGCGTCGGGCTTGCCTTCGGCGCCGGCAGCGACCGGGGCATTGCCCAGTCCGGCTGGGTGGCTATGATTATCGGCACGGGGTTCATGGTCATCACCTGCGTGCTGTTTCTCACCATGCCGCAGGTCTTCACCCGCCTCTTCCTCGATCCCGCTGACCCCGGCAACCTCGCCGCCCTCGCCATGGCGACGACCTTCCTTGGCGTTGCCGGCCTGTTCCAGATCGTCGACGGCGCGCAGGTCGTGGCCGTTCATGTCCTGCGCGGATTGAACGACACCAAAATCCCAATGTTCATCGCCCTGTTCGGCTATTGGGGGGTCGGCATGCCGGTTGCCTGGTTCCTGGGTTCGCCCGACCGCCTGGCCGGTATCGGCATCTGGCTCGGCCTCGCCGCCGGCCTGGCGTTCTGCGCAGTCGTCCTCACCGCCCGCTTCGCCCTCCGCGACAGGCTCGGGCTCATCGATCGGCGGCGGATGGTGGCGGTGGCCTAAACCACCACGGCCTGCTCTTCCATCTCAGCATCCCCGAACACCCGCAGATACCGCGCAATCTCGGCCGGATCGCCCACCGCCTTGGCCGGATTGTCCGAAAGTTTCACCGCCGGGCGTCCATTGGCGCTCGACACCTTGATGACCAGCGAGATCGGCTTGAGTTGCGGCGTGTGCATGGGCGCCGTCCCGGCAAAATCATTGGTGAGGTTCGTCCCCCAGCCAAAGCTCATCCGCACCTTGCCGTTAAAATGCCTGTAGGCCGCGTCGATGGTTTCGATATCGAGCCCGTCCGAAAAGATCAGCAGCTTTTCCTTGGGATCGCGCCCATGGGCCCTCCACCATTCGATAATCTTTTCCCCGCCCTCGATGGCCGGCGCGCTGTCGGGCCGGAACCCGGTCCAGTCGGCCACCCAGTCGGGAGCGTTTTCGAGGAATGACGCCGTCCCGAACGCATCGGGCAAAACGATCAGCAGATTGCCGCCATAATAACTCTGCCAGTCCTTGAGCACCCCATAGGGCGCCTTTTTCAGCGCTTCATCGCCACTGGCCAGTGCGGCCGCCACCATGGGCAGCTCATGGGCATTGGTCCCCAGCGCCTCAAGATCGGTGTCCATGGCCAAAAGCACGTTCGAGGTCCCCGTCAGCGCTTCTCCCAGCCCTTCCTTCAGCGCTTCCACGCACCAGCGTTGCCACAGGAACGAATGCCGCCGCCGCGTCCCGAAATCGGAAATTTTCAAGTCGGGCAATTTCTTGAGCCGCTCGACCTTCTCCCAGGTCTTGGCCTTGGCCCTCGCGTAAAGGACATCGAGCGCGAACCGCCCCATCCCTCGCATGGCCCGCCGCGAGCGCAGTTCGTTGATGATCGCCAGCGCCGGAATTTCCCACATGGCCGTCTCGACCCATTTGCCGGGAAAATTGAGGACGAACTGTCCGTCGCGCTCGCTGAGTTCATAATCGGGCAACTGGAAATGCTCCAGCCAGGCCAGGAACTGCGGCGAAAAGATCTGCTTGGTGCCGTAAAAACTGTTACCGGCCAGCCAGATCATTTCCTTTTTCGTGAACCGCAGCGTGCGCGCATGGTCGAGCTGTTCGCGCAACTCGTCGATATCGACCTCGTCGGCCAGCCGCACACTCGTCGTGCGGTTGGTCAGCGAGAACGTCGCATCCACGTCCCGATACAACCCCCAGATCATCTGCAGCATCAAAAGCTTGTAGAAATCGGTATCGAGCAGCGAGCGGATGATCGGGTCGAGCTTGAACGTATGGTTGAAAACCCGCCGCGCGATATCGGTCTTGGACGACGAGCTCAAATCACGTCCACCCCTTCTGCCTTCATTTTCCCGATCACCGTCTCGATCGAGCCCATCAGATCGATTCCCCGGCACGCCTCGAGCAGCACTCGCGCCGAAAACCCCTGCCCCACGGCGTCCAGTGCCGAATAGGCAACGCAGAAATCGGTGGCCAGCCCCACAAAGGTAAGATCATCCAGCCCCCGCTCGCGCAGATACCCCGTCAGCCCGGTTGGCGTCGTGTGATCGTTCTCGAAAAACGCCGAATAGGAATCGATCGGCGTCCTGAACCCTTTGCGGATGATCAGCTCGGCCGGCATCAGGTTCAGCTCGGGGTGGAAATCGGCCCCATGGCTGCCCTGGATACAATGATCGGGCCACAGCCGCTGGCTGCCATAAGCCATGTCGATATCATCGAACGGCGCCTTGCCCGGATGCCGGGAGGCAAAACTCGAATGGTTCGCCGTGTGCCAGTCCTGCGTCAGGATCACATGGTCGAACTGCCCCATGAGCTGGTTGATGACCGGCACAACCTGGTCGCCCTCATCCACCGCCAGCGCGCCGCCTGGGCAGAAATCGTTCTGCACATCGATCACGATCAGAGCTTTTGTGGCCATGGGCGCCTCCCCAAATCAAAGTCCCGCGCACTACTGCAAGCCATGCGCGCCGCGTCAACTCCCCACTTGACGCCAACGACGCGATCGGGCTCCTCTCGCTCCATGACCGAACTGCGCCAATCCGAACTCCGCGTCGCCGCCGACCTCGCCCGCCACAATCTGGACGGCACTGTCGTCGTGCTCGATCAACTGGCAACCACCGCAATCATGGCCGCCGAGGCTCTCGGCGTAGAGGTTGGCCGAATCGTCAAATCGCTGATCTTTGTCGGCGAGGAAACCGGCGAGCCGATCATGGTGCTGGTCTCGGGCGCCAATCGCGTTCATGAAAAGCGCACAGGTCGCCAGATCGGCCAGAAGCTCGGCCGCGCCGATGCCGATCTGGTGCGCGAAACCACCGGATTTGCCATCGGCGGCGTTTCGCCACTGGGACAACTCACATCCATTCCCATTTATATGGACAAAGATCTGTTCGCATTTCAAACCGTGTGGGCAGCGGCTGGGAATGCGCGATCGGTGTTCGAAATTACGCCCGACGATCTCGCCCGCGTCACCGGCGCGCCAGCCATCACCGTCACCTGATCTCCCCGGAGCCCGAAAATAGTCTACCTCCTGCTCATCGTCGGCCTCATTCTGCTCGTCGCCGGCGGCGAAGGTTTTGTGCGCGGGTCGGTGGCCATCGCCGAAAGGCTCGGCATGTCCGCCCTGCTGATCGGGTTGACACTGGTCGGTTTCGGCACCTCATTGCCGGAACTGGTAACCTCGGTTCAAGCCGCCCTCGCCGGCGCGCCCGGAATTGCCGTGGGCAATGTGGTTGGCTCCAACATCGCCAATATCCTTCTGATCCTTGGCGTTACCGCGCTCATTTATCCCATCGCCGTGGACAAGGCCGTGCTCCGGCGTGACGGCTCGGTGCTGGTGCTCGCTTCGCTGGCCGCCCTGGCAATCGTCGTCATCGGCACGCTGGGGCGCTTGGCCGGGCTTGTTCTGGTCGCCCTGCTCATCGCCTATTTGTTCTATTCCTATTTCGCCGACCGCAAGTCGCAGGCATCGGCCGGTATCGCCGCGGAAGTCGAGGCGACGGGCGGCAAGCAGCCGGTCTTGGTTTCGATCCTGTTCGTGGTCGGTGGGCTCGCTCTCACGGTGCTTGGCGCCCGCCTCCTGGTGTCGAGCGCCGTCGAAATCGCCACGGCACTCGGCGTTTCCGAAACCATCATCGGCCTGACCGTCGTCGCCATCGGCACCTCGCTGCCCGAACTGGTCACCTCGGTCGTCGCCGCGCTGCGCCGCCACACCGATCTGGCGCTCGGCAACATTATCGGCTCGAACATCTTCAACATCTTTTCGATCCTGGGCATCACGGCCCTGATCCAGCCCATTCCCGTTCCCGGCGAAATCATCGAACTCGACATATGGGTCATGCTCGGTGCCACCGCGCTCCTGCTGGGCTTTTCCTACACCCAGCGCGAGATCGTCCGCTGGGAGGGTGGCGTGCTCCTCGCCCTTTATGCCGGATATATCGGCTGGCTGGCGCTGGGCGCCTTGGGCTAATCGGCAAACGGATCGACGAACGTCCAGTCCCCGAACCGATTACGGAACCACGTCGATTGCCGCTTGGCGTATTGCCTTGTTGCAATCACCGCGCGTTCCACGGCCACCTCGCGGCTCATATCGCCCGCCAGCATCGCCGAAATCTCCCCAACGCCAATCGCCTTCATCGCCGGCAGCGACGGATCGAGATTGCGCGCCATCAGCGCCTGGACCTCTTCTATCGCCCCGGCCTGCATCATCGCCTCGAACCGCTCGGCAATCCGCCGCCGCAATACCGCACGCTCCGGCATCAAAACGATCCGCTCCAGCACATGGCCATCGAGCAGTCCCGGCCCGTTGACCTGCTGAAATGCGCTCAGCGGCCGACCCGTCGCCATCAGAACTGAAAGCGCCCGCACAACCCGCTGCGGGTCGGCAATTTTGATCCTCCTGGCGGTTTCCGGGTCCCTTTCGGCCAGCAGCGCCATCCGCCCTGTTTCATCGAGATCTTGAATCAGTTTCTCAGCCTGCACAACGAAACCGGCTTCGATTGCCGGGACATCCGCGAATCCATTTACGAGCGCATCGAAATAAAGCCCTGTCCCACCAACGAAAATCAGCTCCTGATTCTCTTTCTCAGCCTCTTGAATCTGTTTGTGAGCATCGGCCAGCCATGCCCCGGTCGAATAGCGGACCGATGGATCCACATGCCCGAACATTTCATGCCGGGCTCGTTCCAGTTCCTCGGCGTTGGGCCGCGCCGTCAGCCGGTCGAGCACGCCATAGACCTGCATGGAGTCCGCATTGACGATCCGCGCTCCAGTCTCGCGGGCTCGCGCAATGGCCAGCGCCGTCTTGCCGCTCGCGGTCGGACCGGCTATCAAAACCGCGCGCTTTTTTCCGTCCCTTGCCATGGCCCCGTCTATGTCCGTCCTCGTTCTGATCGCCAATCCCGAAGAACCGGTCCTGTCCAGCGCCCTGGTCGAAACGATCCAGCGTGAAACCCATGGCGAAATCAACTGGCTCGCGCAAGGCATAGCCTGCGAGATCATTGCGCCCCGCACCGCCGATCCGGTGATGACGGCCCGCGAAGTGATCGGCTCACAGCCCGTGGACGCCGCCCTTGTCGCGCTCGCCAACCGGCGCAGGCAATTGCTCGTCGCCGACATGGATTCCACAATGATCGGGCAGGAATGTATCGATGAGTTGGCGGACGCGCTGGGCCTCAAACCCCAGGTCGCCGAAATCACCGAACGCGCCATGCGCGGCGAACTCGATTTCGAAGCAGCTCTCGATACCCGCGTTGCGCTTTTGAAGGGCCTTGAGCGCAGACTGGTCGAGGAAATCCGCCGCGAACGCATCACCCTCGCCCCCGGCGGCCGCGCCCTGATCCAGACCATGAAGACCCATGGTGCCTATACCTCATTGGTCTCGGGCGGCTTCACCCTGTTCGCCGATTATTTCGCCAAGCGCATCGGCTTTGACGAAGCCATCGCCAACGTCCTGCAATTTGACGCCGAGGATCGCCTTACGGGCACTGTCGAAAAACCCATCGTCGACAAGACCACCAAGCGCAATCGCCTCATGGCTCTGGCAGCGGAAAAGGGCCTCGCCATCGCCCAGACCATGGCTGTGGGCGACGGCGCCAATGATCTCGACATGCTCCAGGCCGCTGGCCTCGGCGTCGCCATCCACGCCAAGCCCATCGTCGCCGAACAGGCCGCCGTCAGGATCGATCATTCCGATCTCACGGCCCTGCTCTATCTCCAGGGCTATTCGGACGACGACATAGTCAGATGAGGCTCGAAACCGAACGCCTGGTCCTGCGTCCATGGCAAAACACCGACCGCGACGCGTTCGCCGCAATCGTCGGTGACCCGCACGTCATGCGTTATTACACCGCCACCCGTGACCGGGCCGCCGCCGATGCCTGGATCGACCAGATGATCGCGGGTCTCGAGGCGGGCACCTCACGCTTCCTCGCCGCCGAGCGGAAAGCGGACGGCCAACTGATCGGCCTGATCGGCACTGCCGCCATAAATATGGAACTGCGTGGCAACCCGCCCGAGGAAATCGGCTGGGTGCTGGGCGGTCGATATTGGGGACAGGGCTACGCCCCCGAAGGCGCGCTGGCCCATATCGCCGACGCATGGCGCCGTGGCCTGCCCGAACTGGTCGCCTTCACCGCGGCCATCAATGCACCCTCACAGCGCGTCATGGAAAAGATCGGCATGACCCGCGATGCCGAGGGCGATTTCCTTCACCCCCGCATCGCCGAAAACCACCAGCTCCGCAGCCACGTCCTCTACCGCATCGCCAATCCGGCCCAATCCTGACAAATCCTGTCATGGCCCCTGGCTAGTGTGACTTTTCTTGCCAAAGAGGAGATCCGCTATGTCCATTTCCGGAAGCTGCCATTGCGGCGCCACCAGATTCGAAATCGATTTCACCCCCGAAACCGCGACGCGCTGCAACTGCACCTTCTGCACCAAGAAGGGCGCCCTATGGGCCTATTGCGAGCCCGATCAGTTCCGCCTGACCACTCCCCTGCGCAACGCCGCGCAATACTCCCCGACGACGCCCGAAAACAGGCACTATTTCTGCCCCGTCTGCGGCTGCGCCACCTTTTCGGACAACCCCGACTACTCGGCCTTCGCCGAGGGTGATTGGGAAACCGCCGAGGCCAATTTCGATCCCACACGGCGCCGCATCTCGATCAACCTCTGGGTGCTCGACGATTTCGATATCACCGCCCTGCCCATCGACAATCTCGATGGCCGCAATCAGTGGTAGCGCAGTCCCCGGTGGTTACCACCGCACGAGCGCCAGAAGCACCAGCCCCGCCCCGGCCATCCCCAATGCCGCCAGCCGCAATTGCGGGCTGGGCATCGTGAGAACCTGCGCGATCATGCGCTTCATCTGCTCGGGAAATGCCGCATAGAGCAGCCCTTCGATGACAATAGCCAGCGCCAGCGCCGCAAAAAGATCGCCCACCCTCTTCTCCTCAACAAAAAGAGGCGCACCCTGGGTGCGCCTCGAACGTCTTGCGACCGGACCCTTACTGGGCCGGTGCCGGCTCCGCCGGAGCGGCCTCGGCATCGCCCGCGGGGGCGGGTTCAGCCGGCGCCGGTTCCTCAGGGGCGACTTCGCCGCCGAGATTTTCCGTTTCGATCAGCTGTTCGAGATCCTGAACATTCTGCTCGAGATCGTCGACCCCTTCTCCCGATACCAGCGAGTCGGTGGCCAAAAGGTCATCGATCTCCGTGGAATCGACAGGCTCCTCGCTCGGTCCTTCCACCCCGATATCGATCGGCGTTGCCGTCGGTGCCGGGAAGTCGGGCAATGCGCCGTTCGAACCGAAATAGTTGAAGAACGCCGAGTCCGGCGAGAGGACCATCGTTGTGTTCCCATCGGCAAGAGCGTTGCGATAGGCCTCCATCGAGCGGTAAAACTCGAAGAATGACTGATCCTGCGAGTAGGCTTCGGCGAACAGACGGTTCTGTTCCGCATCACCTTCACCGCGAATGATTTCGCTGTCACGGTTGGCAGCCGAAACCACCTCGACGGCCTGACGGTCGGCGATGGCGCGAAGGATCTGTGCCTGTTCCTGACCGCGAGCGCGGATCAGCGCGGCTTCCGCATTACGCTCGGCCTGCATACGCTCATAGGTCTGCTGGGAAACTTCCGGCGTCAGGTCGGTCACCAGAACGCGGACGTCGACAACCTCGATCCCCAACTCGGTCATGTCGGCGGCCACCAGGTCGCTGGCTTCACGCATCATTTCCGAACGCTGTTCGGACAGCGCCGCATCGAATTCGCGCAGGCCGTAAACCGCACGCAGGGCCGATTCCAGGCGGGTCGCGATACGCTGTTCGGCAAGCTGGAGGCTGCCGAGCACCGACTGGCGGAACCGGATGGGATCGACGATACGATAGGTGATGAAGGCGTCCACGATATAGAACTGGCCGCCCGAAACCTGCAGGCGGATGCGTTCGAGATCGTAACGCAGCAGGCGCTTGTCGATATATTGAACGGTTTCCACGAAATCGGTCGGAACCTTGAAATAGATACCCGGTTCCTGGATTTCGCGCGTGATCTCGCCAAAGCGCATCACGATGGCCTGTTCGCGCTCGTTGACGATGAACAGGGATGAGAACAGCACATAGGCGGCAATGACCAGTGCGACGATTGCTATAACGAGCCGGTTCATTACTGGTTACCTCCGCTCTGGAGGGTGGACCCGCTGCTTCGCAGTTCGGGCAGCGGCAGATAGGGAATAACCCCCGAACCCTGCCCGCCTTCGAGCAGCACCTTCTCGGTTCCGCCCAGAACGTCTTCCATCATTTCAAGGAAGATACGCTGGCGGGTAACCTCGGGCGCATTGCGGTATTCGTTGTAAACGGCAACGAAACGCGCTGCCTGACCTTCGGCTTCATTGACCACGCGGTCACGATAGGCCGCGGCCTCTTCGCGGATCGCTGCGGCCTGACCACGCGCGCTACCCAGAAGCGTATTGGCGTATTGCCGAGCCTCTTCCTGGAAGCGGTCTTCGTCCTGCAAGGCGCGCTGCACTTCGTCGAACGCATCGGCCACTTCGGCGGGCGGCGCCACGTTTTCGATCGAGATGTTCGAGATCGTCACGCCCACGCCATAGCTGTCGAGGATGGTCTGGGTGATCTGCTGCACTTCGAGCGCGATGCCGGTACGATCGTCACGGAACACGTCCTGCGCCGTACGGCGTCCCACTACTTCGCGCATGGCGCTTTCGGCAGCCTGACGGACCATCTCGTCGGGGTCGCGGACCTCGAACAGATAGAGCCGCGGATCGGCAATGCGCCACAGGATCGAGAAGCTCATGTTCACGATGTTCTGGTCACCCGAGAGCATCAGCCCGCTGTCGCTGGAGCTGCTCGTTCCCGTGCCCACGCGCGTCTGGTTTTCAGTGGTGGACGCGCGCTCGACGCGTTCGATCGGCCACCAATGGAAATGCAGGCCCGGATTGGAAAATTCATCCTTGGGCTGCCCGAACAGCAGCTCGACGCCCACTTCGTTGGGCGCGATGGTATAGATCGACTGGCTGCCCCAAAAGACCAGCGCAGCCGCGACCACACCGACCACCAGCCAGCGACCGCCACCGGGGATATTCCCGCCACTGCCGAACTGCTGCCGGCCGCGCGCCAGAATGTCTTCGAGATTGGGAGTATTGTTTCCCCCGCCAGGACGGCGTGGTCCGTTGCCACCGCCTCCTCCGCCCGGCGCCTGGCCCCATGGACCACCGCTGCGGCTTCGGCGGCCGCCCCTAATGTCTTCCCACGGCATTTCGTCCCTTTCGGTTTGTCGTGAAAGTGCTTTTGCTTATTGATGTTTTATATAGGCAAGGCTGGCCCCTCGATCAATGGAAACCGGGTGCGGCACTAAGCACCTGACGCCATGGTAAACGCGATTTTGACCGCGCCGTGATCGCCGCGATCTCTAGCGCCGCTCATAGAGCGTGACGACAAAGCGCGCGCTGTCCTTTTCCCCCGGCACGATTTCGGGCAACACGGTGCCCGCCCAGACGGCGGGATCGATCGGAGGAAAAAATGTATCTCCGTCCGGCGCGGCGTCCACATGGGTGATATAGAGCCGCTCCGCGATCGGCATCGTGGCGCGATAAATCTCACCGCCGCCATTGATGAAAACCTCATCGACCCCGTCGCGCTCGGCAATCTCTTGCCCCCGCGCAATGGCGTCCTGCAAATCCCCGAACACTTCGACGCCCTCAGGCGCGAAATCGGCGCTTCGGGTCACCACGATATTGGTGCGCCCCGGCAGCGGCTTGCCTATCGATTGAAACGTCTTGCGCCCCATGATCAGCGGCTTGCCCATCGTCGTGCGCTTGTAGAACGCAAAATCAGTCGGCAGCCGCCACGGCAGGTCGCCCTCGGCCCCGATCGCCCCATTGCGCCCCACCGCCGCGATCATCGCAATCACGGCGCTCATGACTTGCCCGCCAATGCCGCAAGGTCCGTCCCGCTCACCCGGCACACCGTCCATTCGTCCTGCATCACCGCCCCCTGCGACTTGTAGAATTCAATCGACGGTTCGTTCCAGTCGAGCACCCACCACTCGAACCGCCCCAGACCCTCGTCGATGCAGCGCCTCGCCAGATGCGCAAGCAACGCCTTGCCGATCCCCTTGCCGCGTGCCTCAGGCTCAACGAAAAGATCCTCGAGCCATATCCCATGGCGGCCCTGAAAGGTCGAAAACGTATAGAACCATAGAGCGAACCCCACGGGTTCACCTTCAAGCTCGGCAATCTCGCAAAAGACCTTCCGATTGTCTCCGAACAGATTGTCGGCAATGTCGTTTTCGCTCGCTTCCACCTCGTGGCTCAGCTTTTCGTATTCCGCGAGCTTGACGATGAAGCGGTGCACCAAACCAGCATCCTTGGGTTCAGCGCGTCGTATGATGAGGGACATGGGCGGTTTCAGGTTCGATGTAGCCCGGACAATGGGTGATTCCGCCGAACGCGGCAAATGGTTCCCACTGGATGCAGCTCAATCGAGCGTCCGGCGATATCGCAGCATGGCGATGGCGGAGATGACGATCAGGATCACGACAAGGGCCCAGAGTTCCCCCGAAACGTCGGAAATACCGCCCCCCTTGAGCATGACGGCGCGCACGACACGCAGGAAATGAGTGGCGGGCACCACGGTGCTGAGCACCTGCGCCCAGCCCGGCATTGCCGCAAAGGGAAACAGAAAGCCCGAAAGCAACACCGAAGGCAGAATGGTGAACACCGAGAGCTGCATGGCCTGCATCTGCGAGCGCGCCACCGCCGAGATCAGGAATCCCAGCGCCAGATTGACGACGATGAACAGGTTAAAGCCGACAAAAAAAGCCGGCCACGCCCCCTCGAACGGCACGTTGAACACGGCGAGGCCGGCCAAAAGAAACACGATCGTCTGTATATATCCGACCAGCACATAGGGCAGGATCTTGCCCGCCATGACCTCCAGCGGGCGGGCCGGCGTGGCGATCAGCATCTCCATGGTGCCGCGTTCGGTCTCCTTGACGATGGCGATGGCGGTCATCATGACCAGCGTCATTGAAAGGATGATGGCGAGCAGGCCGGGAACGATATTGGTCGAGGTACTGCCCTCGGGATTGTAGAGTTTGTGGACTGCGATACCAAAGGGCGTCGGCGTCGGTGCAAGGCGCCCCAGCGCGCCCGAAAAAGTGTCGGCCATGGCGATCCGCACGATGCCGTCGAGGGCGCCCACCGCCCCGCCGACCGCCGCCGGGTCCGAAGCGTCGGCAACCACCAGAAGTTGCGGCCGCAGGCCCCGAACAACATCGCGCTCGAAATCCTCGGGGAACACGACAATAAAGGAGGCACTGCCATTGCGCAGCGCCCGCTCGCCATTCTCCGCCCCGCTTACGGACCCCTGTATGTCGTAATACTCCGACATTTCCATGCCCGAAACGATGGCGCGCACCAGCGGGCCGTCATCGTTCAACTCGATCAGCGTCGGCATGTGTCGCGCATCGGAATTGATGATGAAACCGAACAGCAGCAATTGCATGATCGGCAGCCCTATCATCATGGCAAATGTGACGCGATCGCGCCGCATCTGGATGAACTCCTTGGTCAGAACGGCCAGAAACCGCGCAAGGGAAAAGTTCATGCCGCGCCGCGGGCGAAATTGTCCCGCGCCCCTGCCATCAGAAAGATGAAGGCTTCTTCGAGTTCGGAAGTCTTCTCCGTCCACTCATGGGTGCCGCGCTTGCGGTAAGTATCGGCCACCGCTTCGAGCCTGGGGCGATCAGTGCCCGATACATGCAGGACCGAACCGAACCGCGCGACCTGCGCGATCGCCTTCTCTTGCTTGAGTTCTGCTTCCAATGCGGCGATCCCGGGGCCCGAGACCCGGTAGGTCACAAGCCCGATCATCGCGGGAATGTCCGCCGCCCTCCCGTCGATCAGCTTTTTGCCATAGGCTATATAGGTGATGAAATCGCACTGGATGGCCTCGTCCATATAATGGGTCGAGACCAGAACGGTGACGCCTTTGGCCGAAAGCCGACGGATTTCGTCCCAGAAATCGCGCCGCGCCTTGGGGTCCACACCGGCGGTCGGCTCATCGAGCAGCAGCAGCTGGGGATCGTGCAACAGGCAGGCGGTCAGCGCCAGCCGCTGCTTCCAGCCGCCCGACAACGAGCCCGCGAGCTGGTTTTGCCGGTCGGCAAGTCCAAGATCGCCCAGCGCGTCATCGACGCGTTGCCGACGCCTGTCCAGCCCGTACATGCGCGCCACGAAATCCAGATTCTCGCGGATCGAGAGGTCTTCATAGTAGGAAAATTTCTGCGTCATATAGCCGACCTCCTGCTTGATGCGGTCGGCCTGCCTGCGCACATCGAAACCAAGGCATGCGCCCTCGCCCTCATCCGGCGTCAGCAATCCGCACAGCATGCGGATGGTCGTGGTCTTGCCCGAGCCGTTGGGGCCGAGAAAACCGTAGATGGCGCCGCGCGGCACCATGATGTCGAAATGATCGACCACCCGCTTTGCGCCGAACGATTTGGTCAACCCCCTGACGTCGATGACCGCCTCGCCACTCATCGCGAAACCGTAACCGGCTGGCCGGGATGCAATTCCGAACCCTCGTCCAACACCGCTTCGACAAGAAAGGTGAGCCGGGCGCGTTCCTCGCGACTGTAAATGACCGGAGGCGTGAACTGGGGATCGGGAGAGAAATAGCGCACAGTCGCGGTGAGCCCGTCAGGGCACAGGTCACAGCTTATGGAAACTGCGTCACCCAGCTCGAAATCCGTCCGATCCGCCTGCGGAAGATAAAACTTGACCTTGAGCGCATCCACGGGGAGCAGCGCCACAGCCGGGATGCCAGTGGCCAGGAACTCACCGGCGCTGAAATAGACGCGCGCCGCGAGACCATCCACCGGAGAGGTGACAACGCGATCATCGAGCGCCAACCGAGCCTGTTCCGCATTAGCCCGCGCCGCCGCAAGCGACGCTTCGGCTGCGATCCGCTGCGGATCGCGCGCCGGCAGCTCGGCAACCCGCAATTGGGCTTCGAGCTCGTCCACCTGGGCCTGTGCGCGCTCCAGATTCGCGTTGGCCTGATCGGCCTGCGCCTGCGGCGCCAGCCCGCGCTCCAGCAACGCCCCGGTGCGCTCGGCCTGCTGGCGGGTCAGCTCGAGATCGGCCCTGGCCCTGGCAAGGCTCGCCCGGATGACGTCGAGTTCGGCGTCGCGGCTGCCCGTCGAAAGATTATCGACATTGGCCTGTGCCGCCGCGACCTGGGCCAGCGCCGCATCGAGCGCGGCCCGCTGCTGGCCATCATCGAGGGTAAACACAATGTCGCCCACCTCGATCGCATCGCCCTCGCGCGCCGCCATCGCGGTGAGTGTGCCGCCCGCCGGAGCGGCAAGATAGACATAATCGGCTTCGACATAGCCGTTCCACGCCGGTGGCTCGGACACGCCGAACCCCGGAACGATCATGGCAATCAGCCCGAACAGCCAGGAGACGAACTCATCCATGACCTCACCCCGCATCCGCCGCGCCCGGCGCGCTCAGGCCGTCGAACAGGACGGTAAGATGATTGTCGATCAACTCTTCGATCTCGATCCCGCCCTTGGGAACGATGCCAAATACCTCGGCAAGCAGGACATGAAGAACCAGCGGCCCCACAATGGACCGCACTGTCAGTTCCGGATCGACCGGGCGCAGATATCCTTCGGCGATGCCCCGTTCGATGAGCGACACGACCACCGGAATGACATGATCGAGAACTTCCCGTCGATACATCTCCGCTAGATGGGGAAAGCTGACCACTTCACGCAGAACGACCTTGGGAATGGCCCGAACCTGCGGGTCGGAGAACCGGCCGCCCAGCATTCTGATCGCGCCTGAAAGGATGATCCTCGGGTCGCCATCGAGATCTCCGAGTTTCCTTATCGCACTCTCGGCAATGGGAAGGATTCCCCTGCGCACCAGCCCTTCCAGCACCGCCTCCTTGGAGGGAAAATAGAGATAGACAGTCCCCTTGCTCACCCCGGCGCGTGCCGCGATGTCCTCCACCCGCGTTGCGGCAAATCCTTTTTCCACAAACAGCGCCAGCGCAGCGTCCAGCACCTCGTCCGGCCGGGCTTCCGACCGCCTCCGGAATTTCGGACTGCTACGCCTGACACCGTCACCCATTCTCACCCACCTTCACGAACATGCGCTCACGCGCTCCGCTCATATGCCGACCATACTCCAATTAATAACTGACCAGCCAGTTATTTGCAATCCATGGACATGCTGTCCCATTAGGCGCAAGATGCAGCAAGCCCCGCAGGGACCAGCGCCCGGCAGGGCTCTTTTAACCCGCGCCACAGCACACCGGATAGCCGGTATTGCCCGCCCGTTGCGCGGGCCAATGGGAGTTCAACAGACTGAGCGTCGCGTTTACCAAGGAAGAAAGCGCGGAAACGGCATCGGAAACCCTGCTGCCCGATCGCCCGATTTCGCCCGAGCCCAACCTTGTGACCGAGGCTGGGCTGAAAGCCCTGCACGACCAACTCGATGCGGCCCGCACGGCCCACGAAGCGGCCAGCACCATTGAAGACGTCAACGACCGCCGCCGCGAAGCGGCCGGCCCTTTGCGCGATCTGCGCTATTTCATGCAGCGCGTGCGCACCGCCCAACTCATCCCGGCCCCGGCGCAAACCGATACCGTGGCGTTCGGCAGTACGGTCACCTTCAGCCGCGACGACGGCCGGATACAGAAATACCGGATAGTGGGCGAGGACGAGGCCGACCCCAGCGCCGGATCGATCTCCTACGTGTCACCCCTTGCCCGCGCCATGATGGGAAAAACCGTCGGCGACCTCGCCACTCTGGGCGACAGGGAAATCGAGATCATCGATATTTCTTAGAGCGCCTCCAGCAAAAGCATGTCCTCGACCCGATCGGGGATGGAAACGGTTGTCCGGTTCGGACGCGCGAGGAAACAAGAACCAGGAACCCGCGATTGAAAGACCCGAAGGGCCGCGCAGGCGAAAAGCGGATTTGATCTAGAGCGCTTCCAGGATAAGTGGCTACCACTTATCCGGTTCGGAAGCGCGATAAAACAAAGACTTAGAGCAATTGAAGCGATTCAAGGAAGCGCTGAAATGCTTAGGTCAGATATCGGAACCACTTGCGCTCAAGCGCAGCGGTCAGGTCGATGCCGTTCTGCTTGGCAAAGATCAGCAGCATGGCCAGCACATCCGCCGCCTCGTCCTCGAGCGCCTGACGCAAACCATCTTCGGACTCGCCCTCGCGTCGTCCACGCCTGGTCGTCTTGAGAAAGGCCGCCACCAGTTCTCCGGTCTCTTCGGAGAGTTTCAGCGCCGCCCAATTGCGATCCCTGTCGATATCGCACCGCGTGGCATAAGTGTCCGACACCTGCCCTACTGCCCGCGTCAGCGCCGCAAGCTGCGCCTGCGCAGCATCCTTATCCGGCTTCAAAAGTCGTCCCTCCGTACCACGAACAGCATCTCGATATCCTGCTGGAGCGCTTCCAGGATAAGTGGTTACCGCTTCATCTGGACACGCGACAAAACAAAGGTTTAGAGCGCCGGCCCAAAAGCCATCGCTCCAATCGACCATGCTTTCATACCGCCACCTGTGCCCTGATGTGCGGATCGGGGTCGTACCCAACGATCTGGAAATCCTCGAACTCGAAATCGAAGATCGAATCCCGCTTGTTGACGATCTCCAGCCCCGGCAGCGGCTTTGGCGAACGGGCCAGCTGCGTCCGGGTCTGCTCGAAATGATTGTGATAGATATGGGCATCCCCCAGCGTATGGACGAAATCGCCCACGCCAAGTCCGGTCACCTCGGCAATCATGTGGGTCAACAGCGCGTAGGAGGCGATATTGAAGGGCACGCCAAGAAAGATATCGGCCGAGCGCTGATAGAGCTGGCAGGAAAGCTTGCCCTCGGCCACATAGAACTGGAACAGGCAGTGGCAAGGCGGCAGCGCCATGTCGTCCACCTCCGCCGGGTTCCAGGCCGAAACGATGTGACGGCGTGAATCTGGCCTGGTTCTGATCTGCTCGACAAGGTTGGTGATCTGGTCGATATGGCGCCCGTCGGGCCCAGGCCAGCTCCGCCACTGGCTGCCATAGACCGGGCCGAGATCGCCGTTCTCGTCGGCCCATTCGTCCCAGATCTTGACCCCGCGCTCCTGCAGCCAGCGCACATTGGTGTCCCCGCGCAGGAACCAGAGCAACTCATAAACGATCGACCGGATATGAAGCTTCTTGGTCGTGAGCAGCGGAAACCCCTCATTGAGGTCGAACCGCATCTGGTAGCCGAACACCGACCGGGTTCCCGTCCCGGTCCTGTCGGCCCGGTCCACCCCGTTTTCCATCACATGGCGCAAAAGATCGAGATACTGCTTCATGGAAAGAAAGCTATACTGATTCTATGCCGTCGCGGTCCGGCTCATGCCCGCGCCATTCACAGCTTTCAGCGATAAACCTCGCGCCGGTGACCAGCCTCGACGACCAGGATTATCAGATCGTCGTCCAGGATGTCGCAGATAATCCGGTAATCGCCGACCCGGTAGCGCCAGAAATGCCCGAGCCTGGACCCGGCGAGCGCCTGGCCGACGCTGCGCGGATTATCCAGGGTTTCGACATGCTCATGAAGGTATTTCCTCAGCCGCGCTTCCGTCTGCGGGCCGAGCTTTCGTATCTGCCTGACCGCATCGCTGGTATATCTAACGGTCCAGCTCAAACGCTGCCCCGGCCTCTTCCACGCTCAGAATCCGGCTTTCACCGGATTTGAGGCGCATAACTGCGCGTTCGGCAAGCAGGAGGTCTTCGATATCCTCGAGCCCGCTGGCGATGGCGGCGCTCAGCACCTCCTTGGGATCCTTGCCCGTTTCCGCGGCCAGCGCCTTCAGACGCGCTTCCAGTTCGGGCGACAAATCGATGGTCACAGACATGGCTTGCTCCAATCGAAAACCAATATGGGGTGCCCAAAGAATAGTGTCCACCCTCTTCCCCTGGCGCCTCATGGCCCCTATATTGGACCTGCCGGCAACGGCTATGGCGATAAATTGCCATCGTAATAAACCCATCGGACCCGGGGGCAGTACCCGGCGCCTCCACCAAAATCCCTCTGCTTACAGAGGCTTATGGGGGCGAAACAGGATCGACGAGGGCGTAAAGGGTGTGTTTTCGCTCGGCATGGTACCACCGTTATCGGACTAAAACTTATAGTTGCTAATGACAACAATAAGGCTCCGGTCTCTCTCGCCGCTTAAGCGGTGCGAGAACTGGGAATTGAAGTCCTACGCTCCTAGCCGGGCATAGGCGGGGTCCGCAGGCACCTGGCAACAGAAGCCTGCATTTCTCCCGGAGCGCTTTCAGAAAAAGTGGTCCCACTTTTTCGGTTCGAAAGCGTGACAACCAAATAATAGGCTAAGTTTGACGTTTCAACGAAACGCAAAACTGCCAGCTTGAACCCCCGCTTAAATTCAGGCTGTTATGGGCTCAATCAGAATCGCTTAGGGAGCCGCCGTAAATGGCACAAGACCACATCCGCTACGACATCTTGGCCCAGGAAGCCCTGCGCGGCGTCGTACGGAAAGTGCTGAGCGAAGTTGCCCGCACCGGCCTGCCCGGAGATCACCACTTCTTCATTTCCTTCGTCACCCAAGCCCCCGGCGTGCGCCTGAGTCAGAAACTGATCTCCCAGTACGACAAGGAAATGACCATCGTCCTCCAGAACCAGTATTGGGACCTCAAGGTCTCCGAAACCGGTTTTGAGGTCGGCCTTTCCTTCGATGGCGTCAACGAAACCCTCCTCATTCCCTTTTCGGCCATCAAGGGCTTTTTCGATCCCTCCGTCCAGTTCGGCCTCCAGTTCGAAGTCGCCGAGGTTCAGGCCGGCCCGCGCGTCGTCGCCGACCCCGATGACGACGAAGGCGAAGACACGGGCGATGTGGCCGAGACAGACGAACCCGCAGCCGAAGAAAGCGGCGAAAAAGTCGTCAGCCTCGATTCCTTCCGCAAGAAATAAGCCCCGGTGCGCAAGCGCTCGCTGACCATAGCCGGCCACCGCACCTCCATCGCCCTCGAGCCGCCGTTCTGGGACGCGCTCCAGTCCATCGCCGATACGCGCGAAACCTCCCTGCCCCATCTGATCGCCGAGATCGACGAAAGCCGCGAGGACCCCAATCTCTCCTCGGCCATCCGCGTTTTCGTCCTGGCCTGGTTCCGCTCAGCGTCCGGGCGTTAGAGACTGCAATTCCAGAGCGCCCGGCGGCAGCACCGTAAACGATGAATTGGGATTGCTCGGCCCACCCGGCTGCGGCTGTAATGGCGCAGGGTCGGGCTCGGAAAGCTGCTCTTGGAGCTCTTCGAGTTGACGCTGCTGCTCCTCGATCTGTAAGCGTTCGGCCTCTTCCTGTTGCTGTTGCAACAACAGTTCGGCCTGCCGCCGCGCCTCTTCCTCCATCAGCCGCGCCTGTTCCTCTGCAACCGCGCGCTGGCGTGCCTCCTGCTCGGCCCGCAACGCCTCGAGTTCGTCGAGCTCGATTTCATAGGCCCGCATCTGGATCGCATCGACCATCGGCCCCAGATCGAGGCTTCGCTCGGGCGCAAACAATGTCCCATCGATCCCGACCCCGATGCGGCCCGTGGTTTCGGTAATAAGGCCATTGCCGGCCAGGGCGCGGGTCAGGGCCAGCGTCCAGTCCGCTTCGAGCCCGGCGATTGCCACATCGAGGCTCCCGCCGCCCACCAGCCGCGCGTCACCGCCGTCGATGGCAATGTTGGCGATCCGCGCCACTCCACCGATCAACCGCACCAGCCCGCCCGCGTCCTGGCTCTCGAACGGACCGGACTGCAGCGCCGTCGCCACGAGAATTTCCAGCGCCTCGGGTTCGATCTCGATCAGATTATCCACGTTGGCCGCCGCCTGGAACGCCTCCGGCGACAGCCCTTCTATCCGCAGATCCTCGACCGAGAAGCTGCCCTCCCCGTTCAGCGATCCCGCAAATGTCCGATAGCTGTCCCCGCTCCCCTGAAACTGCATCCCGAGGGTCAGCGTGCCGCCCAGAACATCGGCCGGTGTGTCGGGCAACGCCGCATCGATAGCAACGCCGTTGAGGGTCAGCCGCCCGCCCAGGCTCTTGTCGGCCAGCGCCGAGGCACAACAAGCCGTTGCGTCGAGCTGGATCGTTCCGCCCCCGAATTCGCCGAACAACCCGCGCAGCCCCACATCCTCCTCGCCCCAGGCATAGTCGAAAGCCAGCGCTTCGATCAGCCGCTCGTCATCCGCCATCAGCACCGGCGCCGTAATGGCGATCCGCCCTCGTGTGGCCCTCTGGCTGGCACCCAGATCGACCGGGCCATCGGGCCACAGACCGGGCGAGAGGTTGAGCACACCGGCCGGACCGGCCAGCATGGCCGCCACCGTCTCGACATCGAGCCCGTCGAACTCCAGCGATCCGGTCACCACAGCCGTTTCCCTCTGTGCCGCGTAAGACAGCCTGCCGCCAATCGCGCGCTCGGCGGCAAAGGCCGAAATCTCGGACAGCGTAACGCTTTCATTGCCCACAAAGCCGATATTGGCCTGCCCTTCCAGACCCGGAAACCAGACACCTTGCGCTCCGGCCATCTCAGACAGCGCAACCCCGTCGGCAAACAGGAACGAGGTCTGCCCCTCGCCCCGGATCGATCCCAGATCGGCCAGTTGCAGCGTGCCGGAAAAATCGATCCGCTCCCCGCCGCCCTCCAGCGAGAATTCTGCATCCATATTGCCCACGGGATTGCCTTCGAGCCGCGCGCTGGCGATCGCGCCATCCTCCCCGGCAATCAGCGGCGCGAGCCCAAGCTGGTCGAGCAATCGGGTGCCGCTCTCTGCCGCGGCCTCCAGCGTCAAAACCAGACTCTCACGCCCCAAGCCGGTTATGCCGCCGGTCATTTCCAGCCGCCCGGAAACATCGCTCACCCCGGCCCTGCCATCGAGCGTCAGGGTCTGCACACCATCGCGTCCGGGCGTTTCGAGAAGCACCGACATTTGCGCTGGAAGGCTGCCCAACACGCCTTCCCGCAACGGATTGTCCTCACCGGCCAGCAGCCCCACCATCGGAGCGCCCGATGCGATGTCGAGACGTCCCTCGCCCGCGATCACCGGCGCCGCCAGCGTACCCGACAGCCGCCCGGTCCCCTCGAACCCGACCCCGCCATAGGCTTCCACTGCCAGGCTCTCGAACTCAAGTCCTTCAGCGCTCCACGCCGAGCGCAGCGACAGATCGCGCAGCGCCATTCCTCCGATCCGCGCCGCCTCCGCGTCGAGATCCAGCCTTCCCTGCGGAAAGCTCAGCCCGAACGCTCCCGCCGGATCGATCGGCGGCAGCAGCGCCAGCAACGCCGTGCTCTGCCGTGCGTTGAGCGCCGACAGCCCCGCCGTTACCTCAAGCGATGGCGCATCCCCGAACCGCATATCGCCCGAAACCGTATGGACGGTCTCGTCAAGCACCAGCAATCCGTCGCTGAACCGCAGCCGGTCATTGACCAGTTGCACCCGCCCGTTGAGCGACCCGCCCATCCCGAACAGCGGATTGCCCTCCCCGGCCCGCTTCCAGAGCAGCGAGAGCGCATCGAGCCGTGGCGACGCCATCGACAGGGTGCCCTCGAAAGCCGGCCAGCCCGCAGCCCGGCCCAATTGCCCGGTAAGCTTGAGCGTCGTGTCTCCCGACAACCGCCCGGAAAATTCCTCCACGGTCCAGCTGTCGCCGTCGCTGGTGGCGTCGAGCCGCACGTCGCGCACCGCCATGCCACGCACCGAAAGCTCGTTGATCGACATGGCGATCCGCCCCGGCAGAGGCGGCGTCAGCGGTTCGGGCATGCCGCGCAACAGCCGGACAATCTCGAATGGCCGTGCCCCCTCTTCGGTTACCGCGCGCGGTTGCAGCGTCACCACGCCGCCCGACACGGTCGCATTGAAGGCCGGCTCGGCCCCAAGGCTCAGCGAGGCTTCCCCTGTCAGCCGCGTTGCCGTCTGGTTCTCGTCGGGAAGCAGCACGAATTCGGGAAGCTCTATGCGCTCGGCGTCGGCAACAAGCGGACTTTGCAGCGTCATTGCCCCAACCACCGCCTCGCCCTGATCGGCCGGGGCCGCCTGCCGATACGTCAGTTCCCCGGTCAGGCTCGGCGCCCCGCCTGTTTCCAGCAAGCCCTCGGCCGTCACCGAAAACGCCCCGCTCACCGGCCGCACAAAGGCGCTGAGTTGCATCTGCCCGGCCGCGTTCATTGCCGATGTCGAAACGCGCACGCCATAGGCCGTGTCGTCATGGACGGCCTGCCCCTCGATGGCGAACGGCCCGCGCACGCCCGTCAGCGCCATGTCGCCGTTGAACCCTTCGGCCCGCCAGCTTTCTCCACTGCGCAGGTCTGTCAGCCGCACCACGCCATCGCTCAGCCGCGCATTGGCGATCGAGACATTGGTAACCGTCGCCGATTGCGCCAGCGTGATCGGTGTCTGCAATTGCCCCGCTTGGTCGATCACCAGATTGAGTTCGGGCTCGATCAATCGCAACTGGGTGACGTTGAACCGGTCGCGCAGGAAATCCATAAGCGACAGGTCGGCCTCGACCAGCCGCGCCGATCCCACCGGCGCGTCCTCGGGCCCCAGCCGTGCATTCTCGAAATGCATGCGCGGCTGCGGCAGCAGGGTGAAATCCATGTCCCCCGCAATCTCGACCTCGATCCCCAGCGCCTCGGCGGCCATCTGTTCCATGCGCGGCTTGTAGGCATTCCAGTCGATGAACCAGGGAACGACGAATGCGCCCCCCAGCAAAAGGATCGCGATCAGTCCGATGGCGATGTAGATGCGATTTGCCAAGCCGTTGGCGTCCTTTCCCCGATTCAGCGAGAACATTAGGCATATCCCCCCGCCGCGTCACGGCCATTCCAGTGCGATCGCCAAAAGTTTCAGTGTTTTCCGCCTGATGGCGGCGAAAATCGCCGATACGGCACCTCTCCCTTGCGACAATGTCCCCGCCGTCCTAAACCGGGCTGCACGCCCGAGCAGCGGAAATCCCATGACGACGCCGATCAAGACGGCCAAGCAGATCTATTTCGTCACCCAGCGCTGGGTCCGCCCGCATCTGGCGAGCTTTTTCACCCTGCAACAGCCCCGCCTCTGGCTTCTGGCCATCCTGCTCGGCCTGATCGGCGGCGCGCTGGGCATCGCCTTCCGCCTCGCCATCGGCTTTGTGCAATGGGTCTGGCTGGGCACCACAAGCGAACAGGTTCTCACAACGCTGTCCACGCTCCCCTGGTGGTGGCCAATGATCGGTCCTCTCGGCGGCGGCATCGCCGTGGGCGTTATTCTTTATTTCTGGCGCCCGCTGGGCCGAGCCGGCGGTGTCGCCGACGTCATCGAGGCCCGTGTGCGCGAATCCTCAGCCCTCACCTTCCGTGGGGCGACGGTTGCAACGCTGGTTACCGCCATCACCCTCGGCTCAGGCGGCAGTGGCGGGCGCGAGGGGCCCATCGTCTATTACGCCGCCGCCGCGTCGAAACTGGGCTTTCGCATCTTCCGCCTCCCCGCCGCCGCGCGCCGCATCGCGCTCGCCTGCGGCGTGGCCGCCGCCATTTCTTCCTCGTTCAACGCCCCCATCGCCGGGGTACTGTTCGCCCACGAAGTCATTCTGGGCCATTTCGCCATGAGCGCCTTCGTGCCCCTGGTCATCGCCTCGGTCGTCGCGGCCATTATTTCCCGCCTCTGGTTCGGCGAAGCGCCTGCCTTCGTCATCGATCCGGCCGCCATCACCATTTCGTCCTATCTCGAAATTCCCGCCTTCGCCCTTCTGGGCCTCGTCTGCGCCGCCGTCGCCATCCTGTTCCAGACTGCGCTCATTGGCGGCGATTGGCTCTCCAAGCGCAGCGGCACCCCGATCTGGATCCGCCCGGCCATCGGCGGTCTGCTGGTGGGATTGATCGCGCTCGCCTTCCCCCATGTGCTCGGCGTCGGCTACGAAGCGACCGACATGGCGCTGGCCGGCTCGCTCGATCTCTGGCTCATGCTGGCCCTGATCGTCGCTAAAACCGTCGCAACGACAATCACCCTCTCCTCACGCGCCGGTGGCGGCGTCTTTTCCCCCTGCCTTTATCTCGGTGCCATGACCGGTGGCGCTTTCGGCATCATCGCCACCTCGATCTTCCCCGATGTCGCCTCCTCGGTCGGGCTCTACGCCCTGATCGGCATGGGCGCGGTCGCCGCAGCGGTATTGGGCGCCCCCATCTCCACTGCCGTGATGATTTTCGAATTGACCGGCGGCTTTGCCTTTTCCATCGCCCTGCTGCTCGCCGTCGGCATTGCCACGGGCCTGTGCCAGGCCGTCATGGGCCGTTCCTATTTCCACTGGCAGCTCTATACGCGCGGCATCATGCTCGAAGAGGGCCCGCACAAACACGCCGCCCAGTTCATCCGCGTGCGCGATTTCCTCCGCCCCCTCCCGCAAGGCGAAGACACAACCTTCGACATAGCCTCGGGCGCCCCCTGGCTGCGCCCCACCGAAACCCTCGAATCCGCCCTCAAAGCCTTCAACGCCAGCGAGGTCTCCCACCTGCCCGTCATCGAAACCAAAACCAACGCCATCATCGGCCACGCCCACCACGTCGACGCCCTCGCCAGCTTCAACAAGGCCCTGGTGGCCCATTCGAGGGAAGAACACAGTTAGAAGTTTCCGGTCCGCCCTGAATGGTCGATTGCTGGCCGCTGCAATGCTGACGAAACCCTTGTTTTGCAGTATGGTTTGTTGCGTCGGTCGTGACTTTCAAGCGGCGGGCGCGCCGCAACGTTTAATGTGTGGGAGGTACCTCGGATGGACTTCGTCACTTCCGAAGACGGGACCCCGATTGCATTTGAGCGCAGCGGAAGCGGTCCCCCTTTGGTTTTGGTTCACGGCTCTACGGCAGATCACACGCGCTGGGCAGGCATTCTGCCGGAACTTGAGAGCCGGTTCACGGTCCTTGCGATGGATCGCCGGGGCCGAGGGGATAGCGGTGACGCCGCGATCTACTCCCTGGAGCGGGAATATGAGGATGTGTCTGCTGTCATTGAGGCCGCGGGTCGCGACGTCTGTCTTCTCGGCCATTCATTCGGAGCGTTATGTGCGATGGAAGCCGCGCTCCGCGCCGACAACCTCAAACAACTCGTACTTTACGAGCCCGCGTTTCCCGTCGGAGGAAATCCGCTCTATCCGCCCGATCTGCCCGATCGCCTGAATGCGATTTTGAATACTGGGGATCGCGATGCGATGCTGGTCGCCTTTTTCAAGGAAGCGGTCGGCGCACCGGATGCGCAAATCGAGGCGCTTCGCGCAGACCCCTCCTGGGCTGGTCGCGTCGCGGCTGCCCATACTGCGCTGCGTGAACTGGCGGATGGAGATTACGTGTTTGAGCCAGACCGATTCCATCCCATGACAGTCCCGACTTTGTTGCTGGTGGGGGAAAACAGCCCCAAAGAACTCACCGCTCCGGCCAAAGCGCTTAACGATGCACTTCCGGACAGTTTCATTGTCACGTTGAAGGGCCAGGGACATGTCGCAATGACAACCGCACCGCGGTTGTTTCTGGATCCCGTATTGGAGTTTCTGGCGCCCTGAACTGACCGGGCAGAACAAGTGCTTGCCCCAGTGACGGCATTGCAAAAGCGCATCCCCCACCCCCGAGAATAAGGGGCCGAGCCTTGCGGCCCGGCCCCTTGCACCGTTTCTGGAGCCCTTCAGCTCTTTACGGAATCGCCGTTCTCCTTCTGCGCTTCCCCGGCGAAAGGGACCCAAATGGCTCCGCTACAACCTGAAATGCGTAGTTCCTACAGGCTTATTCCACGGCGCCGATCGACCAGAAATTGGTCTCGCCCGAGCTGTCGTCGACACCGTCATTGTCGGTCACGACCCAGCCGATGCCGTCCGCATCGATGGCAAAGCCCTCGACCTTGTCGAGCACATAGCCGTTGAGCGCTTCAAGATCGGGAATGAAATCGCGAACCTCTTGCTTGCTGACCACCGGCAATTCCCCACCGATCTCGGCACCGACCAGTTCAGCCACCGGCACCCGGTAGAGCTTTTTGAGCTGGGCGTTGCCCGCGATCTGGTTGTCGCGTTCGACGATATAGGCGTAATCGCCATTGATCGTGATTTCCGAAAGCCCCACCCAGGCGCCTTCGGCCGGGGTTTCGAGCGGATAATGCACGGCACCCCATTCACCAGTCGAAGGCTTATAGGAAACCAGCTTGGTCATGCCTTCGGGATCGTCGCCCCATTCGCGCTGGATGGCGATCCACAGCACCATGTCCTCGCCCTCACCGAGCGGGGAAATGCCTTCGGCACCGAAGCGGATTTCATTGGCCAGCAGCGCCTCGGGGAACGATACTTCCTCGACGATCGCGCCTTCTCCATCCACGCGATAAAGCATATGCGGAATGTCGCGGTCCGTCCGGCCTTCCGAGGCCAGCCAGAACCCGCCTTCACCGTCAAGCGTGATGCCTTCGAGATCGAGCGCTTCGGCCACCGCGCCATCACGGGTCACCAACATTGCCTCGGTAATCATCGCCGGGCTCTGCGTCGCATCAATCGTATAGATGGTCGGCATGATCGAAAGATAGCTGTCGTTGACCGCATAGAGCTTGCCGACTTCATCGGCATCGGCGACCAGTCCTGAAAGCGCCACCCAGCCGATCGGGGTGCCGTCTTCGTTCATTGCCGACATGATCTGCGGATAATCGGGCGCCTCAACGTCCTGGCGCTCGAAGATCATCACGTGAGCGGGCGCCAGCCCGTCAGCGGAAAGATCGGTCTCGTTGGCCGTGACATAGAGGTTGCGCGAGGGAATGGCCAGCGCGCCTTCCGGGCCGACCCCCGAGGGGACCGACTGGATATATTCGGGCTCACCGCCCGTATCGCGATAGACGGCGACCAGCGAGGAACGTTCCTGATTGACGAAGATCAGGGTTTCATCGTCCCAGAAGCCCACTTCCATGCCTTCGGGCTCGACGCCCTTGGCGTCCGAACGCCCCTCGGGATAGTGGCCCAGCTGTGCGGCGATATATTCCATCGAGGGGCCGCTCTCATAGAGCTCGGTGCCGTCCTTGTGGAAAATCGTAAAGCCGCGCGCCCCACCTTCATAATCGCCCTCATTGGCGATTACGAACCGGTCCTCGTCCAGCCACTGCACGGCGTCGGGCTCACGCAGGCGAGCCTGCTGGCTTCCGGTGAACGAAAGCTGGCCGTCTTCTTCGGTATCGATGCCTTCAAGATCGACCGACCCGGCCGAAAAATGGCTGATGACTTCGCCGCTATCGCCGTTGATGACCACGATGTGGTTGTTTTCCTGCAGCGTGACGACAAGTTCGTTGGCGCTGTTGAAATCGGTATATTCGGGCTCGGCATCCTCACCGGCGATATCGGCAAGCCCGGAAATGTCGGTCACCCGCAGGCTCGAACAATCGGGCGTGCCCTCGGCAACGTCGAGAAAGGTCACATTACCGCTCGGAAGCTGCGGGATCACGCCGTCGTTGAAATCCTCGTCGCGCTGGTTTTCCATCGAAATGGCGATCAGCGATCCGTTTCCATTGCGGGCGATGGCGTCGGGCTGGCCGCCCAGATCGCACATGCTGTCCACTTCGAGCGTTTCGATGTCCACGACGGCCAGATACCCTGTCGGCGCGGTGAAATCCTCCGTCGTATCGACGCTGACCAGCGCCTTGCCGCCGATCACCGAAACCGAAGTCGGCCCGCCATCGAGTTCCACGAACCCGCCCGGCTGCGGATTGGCCACGTCGGTGATATCGATAAAGCCGATGCCGCCAACCAGCGCGTTGGAATAAACCAGAATCATGCCGTCTTCGGTGGCCGTGATGATCTCGGCCGAATTTTCTTCAGCTTCGATATCGGGCGTATTGAGCGCCACCGGAAAGCTGGCGATACGGTTGAAATATTGCGCCTGCGCCGGCACGGCCGCGCTGGCGAGCAACCCTGCGGCGAGCGCCGCGAGCAAGGTCGGTTTGGTCATTGCAATCCCCTGATGCGTGAAAACCACGCCGGGGTCTTAGGCCCGCTCGACAACACTTCTGTGACAACGACAAACCGGCCCGTGCATATACTTTTGCCCTTATCCCACCTATATTGCCGGGAGAACAAAAAGAGATTCGTCAACCTGTATGTCAGCCGTCCCGCCCCATCGCCCGCAAGGCCCCATCACCTCCCAGTTCGCCTCACGCGAGCCGGCCTATCTTGCCGGGCTCAACGCCGAACAACGCGATGCGGTCGAAACCACCGAGGGCCCCCTGCTCGTTCTTGCCGGCGCCGGCACCGGCAAGACCCGCGTCCTGACCACCCGCATCGCCCATATCCTTGCCACGCGAAAGGCCCGTGGCGCCGAAATCCTCGCCGTGACCTTCACCAACAAGGCCGCGCGCGAGATGAAGGAGCGCATCGGCAAGCTGGTCGGCGCCTCGGTCGAGGGCATGCCCTGGCTCGGCACTTTCCACTCCATCGGCGCGCGCCTGATCCGCCGCCACGCCGAACTGGTCGGCCTGCGCCCCGATTTCACGATCCTCGACACCGACGACCAGATTCGCCTCATCAAGCAATTGCTCGCCGCCGAAAACATCGACGAAAAGCGCTGGCCCGCCCGCCAGTTCGCCGGCATGCTCGACAATTGGAAAAACCGCGGCCTGCTCCCCAAGGACATCTCCCCCGCCGATGCGGGGTTCTTCGCCAATGGCATGGGCCAGAAGCTCTACAAGGACTATCAGGCCCGGCTCAAGATTTTGAACGCCGCCGATTTCGGCGATCTCCTCCTCGAAGGTATCCGCCTGTTCAAGGAGAACCCCGAAATCCTCGCCCAGTATCACGACCGCTTCCGCTACATGCTGGTCGATGAATACCAGGATTCCAACACCGCCCAATATATGTGGCTGCGCCTTCTCGCCCAGTCCCGTGATGGGGTTAACAGCTCGAACATTTGCGTTGTGGGCGATGACGACCAGTCGATCTATGGCTGGCGCGGCGCCGAGGTCGACAACATCCTGCGCTTCGAAAAGGATTTTCCCGGCGCCAGGATCATCAAGCTCGAGCGCAACTACCGCTCGACCTCCAACATCCTCTCCGCCGCCTCCCACCTGATCGCCAACAACGAATCCCGCCTGGGCAAAACGCTGCAGACCGATGTTGGCGAAGAAGGTGAGAAACTCTCCGTAACCTCTGTCTGGGACTCAGAAGAAGAGGCCCGCCAGATCGGCGAGGAGATCGAACAATACCAGCGCCAGGGCGACCCGCTCGACGACATGGCCATCCTCGTGCGCGCCTCGTTCCAGATGCGCGAATTCGAAGAACGCTTCATTACCCTCGGCCTCAATTACCGCGTCATCGGCGGCCCGCGCTTTTACGAGCGCAAGGAAATCCGCGACGCGCTGGCCTATCTGCGCGTCGTCGCCCAGCCCGCCGACGATCTCGCGCTTGAGCGCATCGTCAATGTCCCCAAGCGCGGGCTTGGCGATGCCACCTTGCAGATCGTCCACGACACCGCCCGCGCCGCCCAAATCCCCCTTCTGGCCGCCATCCGCGAGCTGATCGAAACCGAGGAATTAAAGCCCAAGCAGCGCTCGACCTTCCGCGAACTGGTCCGCCAGATCGACGATTGGGCGCTCCGCCTGCGCACCATCCCCCACTACGAGCTCGCCGAACAGATTCTCGATGAATCCGGCTATACCGCCATGTGGCAGAACGACAAATCCGCCGACGCTCCCGGAAGGCTCGAAAACCTCAAGGAACTCATCCGCTCCATGGAGGAGTTCGAAAACCTCGGCGGCTTTCTCGAACACATCGCCCTCGTCATGGACCGCGATTCCGGCGAAGGCGGCGATGCGGTGTCGATAATGACCCTGCACTCGGCCAAGGGCCTCGAATTCAACACGGTCTTCCTCCCCGGCTGGGAAGAGGGCCTGTTCCCCCACCAGCGCTCGCTCGATGAATCCGGCCTCGCCGGTCTCGAGGAAGAACGCCGCCTTGCCTATGTCGGCATCACCCGCGCCCGCAAGCGCTGCCGCATTTCCCTCGCCCAGAACCGCCGCATCCACGGCCTGTGGCAATCCGCCATCCCCTCGCGCTTCCTCGACGAGCTCCCCGCCCAGGTGGTCGAGGTTACCGACACCGGCTCGTCCTACGGCGGCTACACCTATGGCGGCCGCGCCGCGACCCGCTTCGACAACCGCGATCCCTTCGAATCCGTCTATGAAACCCCCGGCTGGCAACGCGCCCAGCGCCAGCAATCGGCCCGCAAGGGCCCCGGCCCCATCACCATAGACGGCGACCTCATCGCCCGCTCCTCGGGCCCCTCGGCTGCCTACGGCGTCGGCGAACGCGTCTTCCATCTCAAATTCGGCTACGGCACCGTCACCGCCGCCGAAGGCAACAAGCTCTCGATCGACTTCGAAAAAGCCGGTCCCAAGAAGGTGCTCGACAGCTTCGTGAAACGGGGATAGCGGCCCGTCCGCGCCCTTTCCGACATTTCTCTTTGACATCGATCAACACGCGGAACCGCCGGCCCAAGCAAAGTGTTTTGTCTGCATACACTTCAGCCCAGCGGAGTTCCCCCATGTCAGACCTTCATCCCGGTATTGCCACAGCAAATCCAGACGCCTTCCGCGTCAACGACCACGAGGATTACGATTCCGGCGAAGGCCCCATGTCGGTCTCCCAGGCCGCCGAACTGCTCTGCCTCTCCCAGCGCGCCGAGGAACCCGATGCCTACGCCGACGATCTCACCAGCATCGAAGCGGCAAACCGCATCAGGCTGCTCAAACGCAAGCTCGACGGATAACCCTTCCCGGCTTCCCCGTCGGAAAAAAAGCCCGCCCCGAACCCGATCGGTGGTGGGCCTTTTTGTTTCCTGCACAACAAGCGGCGCGAACACCTTTGCGCTAAACGCAACCTTTACCCGCCGATGCCAATCTGGACTCCGATTTGGGGAGCGGCCGAGAACGGCGTCGATGAAGAACATACTTCTGCACGAACCCTCAGTGCCAGCCGGCAACCGCGATCGGGAGCCCGATACGCTGGGCCTTTACGAGCAGGCCGCATCGATCGTGCCCATGGGCGCGTTTTCGTGCGATCTCGCCAGCGAAGCGCTCAGTTGGACCGGCGGCGTGTTCGACATGTTCGGCCTCTCGGGCACACGGGCTCCCGAACGCCAGATCGCGGTCGACATGTACACCGAGGCCTCCCGCGAATTGCTCGGCCGCAAGCGCTCGCACGCCATCGCGACCTGCTCTGCCTTTTCGCTCGATGCGCAGATCATCCGCCCCGACGGCGCCGAGCGCTGGATACGGATCAACGCCGCCGTGCGCAGCGTCAACGGCCGGGCCGAAACCCTCTACGGCATGAAGCTCGACATAACCGAGGACCGTGCCCGCTGGGAAGTCCTGCGCGCCCTGGCCGAATGCGATCCCCTGACTGGAATTGCCAACCGCGCCCGGTTCCAGCGTTTCCTCGATAACCCCGCCGACGAGCCGGCCCCCGTTCGCGTCGGCGCGCTCATCCTGTTCGATCTCGACGGCTTCAAGCAGATCAACGACCGCTGGGGCCACGCCGCGGGCGATGCCTGCCTTGTCGCGTTCGGCAGGCGCTTGCGGCGCGCCTTCCCGCAGGCAATTCTGGTCTCGCGCATCGGCGGCGACGAATTTGCGGTCCTGCTCCCGCCGGTCGGATCGCCTGCCAGCGTCGAACGCGACCTGCGCTTGCTGACCCAAAGCCTTCTCGGCCCCGTCCCGTGGAACGGCGATCTGCTGCCCATCGGCGCTTCGGTCGGCATCGCCTTCGCCTCGCGCACCACCGAGCTCGACCCGCACCAATTGTTCGTCACAGCCGACCGGCAGCTTTACGCCGCCAAGAAGGCCGCCTCCGCCCCGCGCGTTTGCGGCTGACGCCAAACCCCTACCGCTCCCGCCCGGAACGTGGCAAACAACGCCCATGAGCACCCTCACCACAATCGGCTTTGACGCCGACGACACGCTTTGGGAAAACGAGCACTTCTTCAGGCTCACCGAGGCCCATTTTTCCGAACTGCTGGCCGATTATGCCGAGCCCGAAATCCTCGCCACCCGCCTGCTCGAAGCCGAAAAGCGCAACCTTGCCCATTACGGTTTCGGCATAAAGGGCTTCACCCTGTCCATGATCGAAACCGCCATCGAGATCACCGACGGCAAGGTGCCCGGCGACATCATCGGCCGCATCGTCGCCGCTGGCCGCGAAATGCTCAGCCACCCGGTCAACACCCTGCCCCACGTCCACGAGACGCTTGAGGCCCTGGCCCCCGGCCACACCCTGGTCCTGATCACCAAGGGCGACCTGTTCGATCAGGAGCGCAAGCTGGCCCAGTCCGGCCTTGGCGATTTTTTCGATGCCGTCGAGATCGTCTCCGACAAATCCCCCACAACCTACGCCACCGCCTTCGCCCGCCACGGCGATGGCCCCGACCGCGCCATGATGGTGGGAAATTCCCTGCGCTCAGACGTCCTCCCCGCCATAAAAGCCGGCGGCTGGGGCACCTACGTCCCCCACACCCTCACCTGGGACTACGAACGCGCCGAAGAACCCGACAACCTCCCCCGCTTCACCAAAATCGAAACATTGGCGGAGCTTGGGCCCCTGCTGGAGCGGCTGAAAGGCTAGGCTGTGGTGACGATTTAATGTTTTGAGATTCCCACATCGCGGCAAATCAGATTCAACGCTGACCTTTGGACATTGCCCCAGCTCCTCGCGCCGGGGTTCTGCAATGTCTACCAGCTCTTGCTTTGGCACCATTTCATTCGGTGAGACAAGGGCTTGCGAAGAATGAATTGGCATCGCTGAATGTCAGCCTGCCAAAGCGCACAACTCAACTAAGCGCTGAGGGGCGCGTTCGTTTCCGATCGCGACGAGCTTGGCGCAACACCTGAAAAAAGGCGGCACTTCGCAACGTCAAGACAAGGACAATGAGACTGACGAACGGCCAACTGAGCGGATTGGGTTGCGGGACGGCACGATGATAATCGACAAAGTGCATGAACAAGAAATAGCCGGCATGAACCGCCATCAGCGCCCACAGTACATACGCACCCCGTTGTACGAATTTCCAGATGGGGCCGCCAAGGAACCGCACCGCCCGATCGCTGGACGTCAACATAAGAGCCAGCCCATAGAAAAACGCGACAATTCCGATCAAGTTGGCCAGACCAAAACCATGCTGTACCATGACATATCGGCCCAGCGTCGGATGGAAAGCCAGGCCAAATATGCCGAGGATATCCCAGGTAACCCAACCAGCCAAAATGATAACGATGTGTATCATCGCCAAAAATATGGCATATATTCCCCACTCGCGCCTGAAAATCACAAATCGAGTGAAAATTGGCCACAGTCGACTCGCAGGACCAAGTGCCATAGTTAGCGTCAACAAAATGAATGATGCATCCGCGGTTGCTCTATTCCATCGATGCATCGGATCCCAACGGCCATGCACCTCAGAAAACAGATAAATCAGCACCCCGGAGAGAATGATCGTCAGGAAGTGGCGCCAAATTGCGCGACGGATAGAAAAAAGATCTAGAACTTGCATTTTTTACATGCGCCTCTGAGCGTGCCCTGAAGCATTGCAGGCACGTTATTGCATAGAAATTTGAGGTTCTTTTCGATGTTCATTATAATGAACATCGAACTTGTCTTGGTGAAACGAAATAGCTCTCTAGCAGAGAGGAATGGCTGGGCTGGCGAGCCAAACGTCCGCTAGAGCGTGTCCAGATAAAGTGGATGCCACTTTATCGGTTCGGACACGCGACAAAACAAAGGTTTAGAGACAAGGATTTGATTCAATCAAATCCTGAACGGCTCTAGCCGATGCGTTATCGCAATTCCAACCAGTCGCGCATTTCAAAGATTGCGCGCTCCTGGGTGTCGCCGATCTCCAGGGCAAGTTCCTTGACCCATTCATCTTCGGCATATTCGAGCGCCGCATTGGCCAGATCGAGTGCGCCCTGATGGTGCGGTATCGTTCCGCAAATGAAGGCGACATCGAAGTCCTCGGCCATCATGTCGTTGTGCATATCGCCCATGTAGGCCATGTGATCGGCGTTCTCCAGACAGACGTCAGGAAGACCCGAAGCACTGACGGCCTCGGCACCCATGCTCATACCGCCCATGGACATGCTGCCCATATTGGAATGATCCATGCCTTGGGCTCGAGCCAACGAAGCTGGTCCAGCGAAAAGAGGAGCGAGGCTTGAAGTTTTCAAAGGTTTCATTGGTATTCTCTAGTTTGAAATCAGACGGGTATGATCCTTCAAACCAAGCGCTTCGGAGGCGGAGCCGGTACTCGGGGCGTTTCTCCACTCATGTGCGGAGCAGGGCAAGCTTTGACCAGCCCGTCCAGCCACCCCAGGAGCATCGATCGCTGTGCTGGTGCGGGTAGCAGGCAGCACGCGGTAGTTGCACACTCGCCATGTGGTGTGCCGACGCCTTTCTCAACACCATGCTGATGAGCAACCGTGCCGTATCCATCTGACGACTTTGCGGAACTCATCGCCGCGGATGCGACAAGTAGGCTCAGTAAGACGAGAAATGGCAACAGTATCAATTTCGTAAACTGGGGCATTAATCGTTCACATCTTCTACAGTCGGGGCTTCCGCAATGCCCCGGTCCGGGTGGATCTGGTCGACCCGATTCACAATGCTACAGAAGGTAGCCACCATATAGGGACGAATTGCGGCAGTGACCGGTCGAGCGACATGCCCTTTCTCGTGGCGAGTGTTCCTGCGTCTATTCGTTGTGGCGTGGGTCGCCGTTTTCGCCTTACCCCTTGATCGGAATCCAGATTTCCAGCCCGCCGCGTCCGGTCTTGGCGTCGAATTTTTCGTCGTAAAGCTCGAACATCGGCGCGTCGCCATCGGCCTGGTCGGCGCTGACGGGCATGTACTGGCTCCAGATCGCATTCATCGTGTGCCGCAATTCCGAAATATGCCCTTTATGCACAAAGGCGAGGTAAGGCCGGGCATCGAGGTCGATGACCTCAAGTTCGGCGGGCACATCGCGCGGCGTGTCGACCGCCACACCGCACGTGTAGCGGAACGTGCCTTCGGCCTCGTTGAACCCGTCGCACACGCCATACCAGAGGCCCTTTCGCTCCCCCAGCGTGCCCTCGAAGGGCTGGAACGCAACCCATTGCGCGGGAATGCCGCCAACCTCGCGATATTTGTACCGCCGGCTCAACCCGACGATGGTCAGCTTGCCACCCCGCTCGCGCCGCGGTTCTTCCAGTTCGATTGTATTTTCGTTTGCTCTGTCCATTCTGATAGGCTCCACAAGCAGGGTTTGATCCACCGCACCTCCACCCCGCACCGTCTCGGGCGTTACGCCGAACCGGTCGCGAAAGGCGCGGGTAAAGGCTTCGTGGGACCCGTATCCCGCTTCGAGCGCCACATCGAGTATGCTGGGCGCCCCCGCCGCGAGCTGCCGGGCCGCTTCGGTCAGCCGCCGGCCCCGCAGATAGTCCATGACCGGATATCCGGTTGCCGCCGCAAAGCCGCGGCACATATGGAACCGCGATACCCCGCAGGCGGCGGCGATTTCATCGAGCCCAACCCCGTTGCGGAAATTGCTCTCGATATACCAGATCACCTTGCCCACGAACCGCACGGACATATCCCCTGATGCCTTTACCGCCCCACCATTGCGCCAACCATGATCCCCCGGCTTGACAGCGCTTGCGCTTTTCACCCGGGCCGGCGAAATGCCTGCGGCACCCGCCTCCGCTTTCCCGGCGAAAGCCGGGATCCATCGGCGCTGCCAGCGCCTCCGGCCTCTGGTTCATGCCGCGGCAACCTGCCCGGCCAGCACCGCAATCGCTTCGGCCCGCACCCCGGCCGCCTAAAGCCCGATACCGCCCACCGGCTCGGTCTCGAACCTGTTGTCGAACCCGGCAATCAGCGGTCGCGCCTGGGCGATGGCGTCCTGCACCGCCGTCAACTCCAGCGACGCCTTGTGGCTGTCGGGATTGTCCCACACCTCGGTCACCCAGATGCCGTCCTTGTGCTCATTGCACCGCGCAACGATATAGCTGTGGCACCCCGGCATGCGCCCGCCGGCGCTTGCCTTGAGTATCGCCATCAATTCCTCGCGCCGCCCCTCCGTCGCGATCATCCGTCCGATCAATCCATACATCTTTCCTCCAGACCCCGGCACTGGCGAACGCGTGCCCTCACGCCGCCGGGTGAACAACACTCGCGCACCCTGCCCCCAATGGCAAATTTCCATGGGCTTCGAATATTTTTCAATTTAGAACAAACATGGAACGAAATATCGCTCAAGTCCATAGCTTTTATCGCCAATGTTGACTTATCGGTGTGCCCGTTTCACAACCCGCGCCAGTCCAGCGAAAGTGACGCCAATGCCCCAGGATCAGATCTCCACCCCCCTCACAAAGGACCAGGCCTACGCCCTTGTCGACGCCGTGATGGACCGCGACGATCTGGCCCTCACCGCCTCGGCCCACGAGAACGAGGACACCGGCGAATGGGTGTTTCAGGCCACCTGCGACAGCCCGCCCGACCTCGCCGCCTTTGAAGCGCTGGCCCGCGAAATTCTCGGCGGCGATGTCGGCTTTGCCATTGATTCAATTGATGAAAATACAGATTGGGTGTCGCGCTCGCTCGACGGTCTCAAGCCCGTCACGGCAGGCGGTTTCTACGTCTATGGCAGCCACGAGACCGGCGCGCTGCCGCGCGGCCTCATCCCCATTCGCATCGACGCCGCCCAGGCTTTCGGCACGGGCCATCATGAAACGACGACCGGCTGCCTTGAAGCCATCGAGCGTGTCCTCAAGCGCAAGAAACCCATGCGCCCCATAGACGTGGGCACCGGAACCGGCATCCTCGCCATCGCCGTCGCCAAACGCCGCAAGATCCCGGTCATCGCCTCCGACATCGACCCCCTCGCCGTCCGCATCACCCACGAAAACGCCCGCATCAACGGCGTCTCGCACATGATCGTCGCCGTTGATGCCGCCGGTCTCGACCACACGACCATCCGCGGCAACGCGCCCTACGACCTCATCATCGCCAACATCCTGGCCGGCCCGCTGGTGGAGCTTTCCCCCGATATCGGCCGCATCGCCGGTCGCGGTGCCGCCATCATTCTCTCGGGCCTGCTCAACACCCAGGCGCAGCGCGTCGTCGCCGCCTACAACCGCCAGGGCATGGTCCTCAAAGACCGCATTGTGCGCAAGGACTGGACGACCTTGATCCTTGAAAAAGCATAACAAAAAGCCCCGGCGGCTGGCGGGCCGTAGGGGCTCATGCTTACGGTAGGCTGGGGGGCCGTTCAGCCCCATGCGACTCTATTCGGCCGCGCCCTTCTTGGACGTGCCGAAGTCACACCCGTAAATCCGCGTATAGCGATCGACCTGACGAGCCGCTTCACGGCTGCGGGCTTCGATCATGGCATCGAGTGCCTTGCGGAAGAAGCTCTTGTCTTCAACCATGTCATCTCTCCTTGGTTGGCAAATTGGGGTAACCTTTGCCCTCGAGACAATAGATAGAGCCATTCGCTTCTGTTAGTTAGACCTCAAAGCGAAACCCAGCCATGCCGGAAGCGCATGGACGGTTAACCAGAAAGACCATCATGCCCGACCACGCCGCCATTCCCGACGCCAGGTTTCAGACCTTCGATGAAAAGTCCGATCCCGCTCAAGTCGCCCCGCGCCTTTCCGCACTCCGGGCCACCTTCACCGACCTTGGCATCGACGGATTTCTGATCCCGCGCACCGATGTGCATCAAGGGGAATATGTCCCCGATTGCGATGCGCGCCTTGCATACCTCACCGGGTTCACCGGCTCTGCGGGCATGGCCGTGGTGACCAAAGATCTCGCCGCCCTGTTCGTGGACAGCCGCTATACGCTCCAGGCCCCTGCCCAAACCGATACCGCGCTGGTCTCCATTCACGACACCACAACCACAAATCCTGGCGACTGGATGGCCGAAAACCTGGCCCCCGGCTCCCGCATCGGGTTCGACCCGTGGCTGCACACACCTGGCCGTCTGGCATCGATCCGCGAACCGCTTGAAAAGGCCGGCATTGAGCTCATCCCGGTCGCCAACCCCATCGACGCGATCTGGGCCGATCGCCCCGCGCCGCCGCATGGCCCGCTCGAAGTGCTCGGTCCCAACCGCACTGGCAAGCCGACCGCCGAAAAGCTGGCCGACCTGCGCGCCGCCATGGCGAAGGAGGATGCTGGCGCCGTGGTTCTTACCCTGCCTGAATCCCTGTGCTGGCTGTTCAACATCCGCGGCCGCGACGTGCCACACAATCCCTTCGTTCTCGGTTTTGCCATCGTTCCCGCCGAAGGCAGGCCAACTCTCTTTCTCGCCGATAACAAGCTCACCGACGAAAACCGCTCGGCATTGGCCGGCACCCTTGATCTGACCGGCAAGGACGAATTTGAACCGGCGCTGGCCGATCTTGCCAAACAGGGCCGGGCCGTCTGGTTCGATCCGGAAACCGCGCCCGTACAGGTCAAATCGGTCCTTTCGAACGGCGCGAGGCTGATCGAGAAGCGCGATCCCGTTTTGCTCCCAAAGGCGAAAAAGAACGATGTCGAACTGGCGGGAATGCGCGAGGCGCACAAGCTCGACGGTATTGCCTTTGCCAAATTCCTGGCCTGGCTCGATGAAGCAGCTCCGCATGGCGGGCTGACCGAAATCGATATCGTCAAGATGCTCGAATCCTACCGGCGAGAAGAACCGACGGCCGTGGACATAAGCTTTGAAACCATTTCAGGCTCGGGCCCCAATGGCGCCATTGTCCACTACCGGGTTTCGGAAAAAACCAACCGCACGCTCAATCCCGGCGAATTAATGCTCGTCGATTCCGGTGCCCAATACCTCTCGGGCACCACCGACATCACCCGCACAATGGCCACCGGCCCGGTCACCGCCGAGCAAAAGGATCATTTCACGCGGGTCCTCAAGGGTATGATCGCCATTTCCCGCGCCCGGTTTCCCAAGGGCACCAACGGCGCCCAGATCGATATCCTCGCCCGCCAGTTTCTCTGGCAGGTCGGCCTCACCTTCAACCACGGCACCGGCCACGGGGTCGGCGCCTTCCTTTCGGTCCATGAAGGCCCGGCGGGCATTTCACCGCGCTATACGGTGCCGTTCGAGCCAGGCATGGTCTTGTCCAATGAGCCCGGCTATTACCTTGAGGGCCAATACGGCATCCGCATTGAAAACCTCGTCATCGTGCAGGAAAGCGAACTGGCCCCGGGCTATCTCGATTTCGAGACCCTCACTCTGGCGCCCATCGACCGGCGCCTGATCGCAACCGAGATGCTCGAAGCCGCCGAACGCGACTGGCTCAATACCTACCATGCCCGCGTCGCCCGCGAGATCGGCCCCCACCTCGACGCTGCGACACGCGACTGGCTCGAACAGGCGACGGCGGCGATCTAGAGCGCTTCCAGGATAAGTGGGCACCACCTATCCGGTTCGGAAGCGCGACAAAACAAGGACTTAGAGCAATTGATGCGATTCGAAGAAGCGCTGAAATGCTCTAGAGCGTGGCCAGCAAAAGCATGTCCTCGACCCGATCGGGGATGGAAACGATTTTGCGGTTCAGACACGCGACAGAATAAAGGTTTAGAGCCGAGGATTTGATTCAATCAGATCCTGAACGGCTCCAAGGCGACGGCCGCCCCGCCCTCGAACGACACTGCCGAGCTTCAGGCCAGGAACTGGGCCAGCGCGCCGGTAAGGATCGCGGCATAGGTCGCGACCATCCCCGCCGCGCGTACCGGCGCGATGCCGGAAAGAATGCCGGTCGCATGGACCACCCGGCCAACGAGCAGCAATCCGGAGAGCATCCAAAGCCATGCCGCTGCGGCGCCGCGATATTCAGCAAGCGCGCACAGGATCAGCGCGATTGGTACATATTCGATGAAATTGCCCTGCGCGCGGATGCGGCGCAGCAGGCCGACGTCTTCGCCCATTCCGATATGAGTGCCCACATCCATGCGCTTGAGACTGACCGAAATGCTCAGCGCTACCAGCATGAAGGCCAGGATCGCCCCCGCCAGGCTCGTGATCGGAAGCATCGAACTCTCTCCCTTCGATTCTCGACGATCACATTCATGCGATTTGCACTTGCATTTTGCAAGAACAAATTTAAGCTGAGCCCATGACCCAATTCCGATCCGGCTGCCCGATCGCCTCCGCACTCGATCTCGTCGGCGACAAATGGACCCTCGTCATCCTGCGCGCCATGGCGATGGGCGCGACGAGTTATTCCGACCTCTCGCGCCAGGCCGAGCGCATCGCCTCCAACATCCTCGCCGACCGCCTCACACGAATGGAAGCCGCCGGGCTGATCGTCGCGGCCCAGCCCCGCCAGGGATCGATCCGTGGAGCCTATCGTCTCACCGAAAAAGGCGCCGCCCTGCTGCCGGTGATCCAGGACCTCGCGCGTTGGGGCGAAGCCCATATCCCCGGTCGCTGGCAGCCGCCCCCGCGCTTCTACGCGCTGAAACCGGACGATCTCGCCTGAGGGGCGACCGCACGCCTACAGCAGACAAATCGTGCAATTGCCCGCGATTCTCAAAAAATGGCATCTTGAGCGAACGGATTTCGACACACTGGAAACCGCTCGGGTCGGCCGCGCGCTTCATTGGGCCGGCAAGCAACGGCACCGAGCAAAACCGCCGGCGATCCCGACCTGCGGTGCGCCCGACGGCGTCACCCCGGCGGCATCAGTATGCGTCCGTCATAACGCTTATAGCGTGTCCAGCAAAAGTGGAAACGGTTTTGCGGTTCGGACACGCGACAAAACAAAGGTTTAGAGCCGAGAATTTGATTCAATCAAATCCTGAACGGCTCTAGAGCGTTTCACGTTTTGACGGAAGCATAGCCGGCGTTTGCGAAGTAGTTGCTGCATTCGCCGGGTTCGATGGTCGTGACGAGGTGGCCGAGTTGGCGCCATGTCTCCTCGATGGTCCGCTTCTGGGCGTGGCGCATCCAATGCTTGATCTTGGCGAAGGCCTGCTCGATCGGGTTGAGGTCGGGCGAATAGGGCGGCAGATACCAGAGCCTGGCGCCGGCTGCCCGGATCATCTGTTTGATGGCGGCCGATTTGTGGGAGCCGAGATTGTCCATGACGACGATGTCGCCGGGTTCGAGCACGGCCAAGAGCTGCTGCTCGACATAGGCGCGGAAGCACTGGCCGTTGATCGGTCCGTCGAAGACGCACGGCGCAACGAGCCGGTCATAGCGCAGCGCGCCGACGAAAGTCAGCGTGCGCCAGTGGCCGTGCGGGGCCAAGCCGCGCAGGCGCTTGCCCTTGGCTCCCCAGCCGTAGAGCGGCGCCATGTTGGTCTTGATCCAGGTCTCGTCGATAAAGACCAGCTTGCGCGGGTCGAGGCTGGTCTGAAAGGACCGCCAGCGCTGCCGCCTGCGGGCGATGTCGGCGCGGGCCTGCTCAAGGGCGAACAATGTTTTTTTTGAACCGGAGCCCCTCGCGGCGCAGGAACTGCCACACTGCATTGTGCGACACCTTCACCCCGCGCGCCGCCAGCTCGTCCTTTAGGCCATGCAACGTCAGATGCGATGTCTGGTTGATACGTTCGACGATGAACGCCCGGTGCGGCTCCAGCAGCCGCTTGCGGTGGCCGCCCATCTGGCCCGGCGCGACCGAGCCCGTCGCCCGATAGCGCTGCGACCACTTCACCGCTGACGAAACCGCGACGCCAAACCGCGCCGCCACCGACCGGCAGCTTTCGCCAGCCTCGATTGCCGCCACAACACGCTTACGAAGATCATTGGAAAGAGGTGCTGTCATCAGATGCTGGCCTCCTCTCCAGCCAGCATCTTGAATCACAAAAATCAACCGACGGGAATCCCATCCGATTCAGACAAAGGATGAACGGCTCTAGTCTCCAGCGTATAGACGCCGACGCCCACAAGACACCGCGCGTTGACCGAGATCGTGTCGCGATAGCCGGTACGCAGCAGCGCGGTGCCCTAATTGAACCAGGCCGCATAATTCCAGATTGAACCGCCGAACACCGCATTGGCCGCCGCAAACGATTCAGCATCGGCGACCTCCCCCTCTTTAAGATAGGGCAGGGCATCGAGCCCGGTAAACAGCAGCACCGCATCGGTCCGTTCGGCGTTCTCAAACCACGCCGCAAGGTCGAACCCGAGGCCGAAATAGCGCCAATGCGGCAAAAGCAACTCGCCGCGCAATATCGCCTCCGACACATCCAGCGTCTCACGCCAGGCCTCGACCATCTCCTTGGTCACGGTCATCTCAAGCGCCAGCGGCGTCTGGTAGGGCGAGGGGATGAACTCGAGATGGTCGTCGGTTTCCGCAAGGATCGCGTTCCAGTTGCGCCGTGACAGATCGAGCACGCTGAGCATCCGGTCGCGAGCGCCCGTCAGCCTCTCGCGGTCGATGATGGGCCAGTTGATCGTGTGGATCATGGCAATTGCATCGGCCAGCAACGCATCACTGTCGCGGTCCATGAACAATTGCCCGCTATTGGGATAGGTCTCCATCGGCAGTCCCGCGCCCGGAAACAGACGATGTAGCGCGGCGTTGAAGAAAGTTTCAAAATCATGGGCCAACAGGAAGTCCGACTGCGTCGCCAGAACGTGCGAATACCCCGCCAGCCAGATCGCATCGGACCCATCGAAAGCGAAAGTGGTGGCAGGTAGCCCCAGCTCAGGCGCCATACCCGATCCCATGTCGAGCCGCTGTCCTGCCCCCGCCGCCATGGCCAGGAACGCGCCCACGGACTCCGCCTCGCCCGCTTCCCCATCCCCATCGATATCGATGCGGATTCTGGTCACCTCGATTTCGGCGGCAAAGTCGCCCTCCGCCGCCGTCAGCAAAAGGGGAATGGCCGCATCCAGATCGTCCGAAAACGCCTCGAGGTAGCCGCGCAACGCTTCATAGGTCAGCGGCTCGGGCGCCCTTTCCTCTCCTTGTGCCTCCACCATTCCGAAAAACGGGCTCACAGCGATGCCCCGCTCCGGATCGAACCCGTGCGCATAAAGCGGCTGCACCAGATTCTCGATGCCGGTAAACAGCGTCAAAAGGCCGACACCGAACGCCGCTTCGGTATCGCTTTCGGGCAGCGCCTCCAGAGCAACCAGCCCCTCGGCCAATCGGCCACTATAGAGATGATCGCGCAGAATATCGGCACCGCCCTCCTGCCCGGCAGCAGCCGTGACCGGACCGAACATGAGGAGGATTGCCAGCCCGATTTTGCCCATCATCCCTGCCCCGTCCTTTCAAACCATTCGTCTTCAGAGATCACCTCAACCCCCAGGCTCTCGGCCTGCTTGAGCTTGCTGCCGGCGCCGGGCCCTGCCACCACAAGGTCGGTCTTGGCCGAAACCGAGCCCGAAACCTTGGCGCCCAGCCGCTCGGCCATAGCCTTGGCTTCGGTCCGCGACATGCGTTCCAGGCTCCCGGTAAACACCACAGTCTTGCCGGCCACCACGCTGTCGGCGGAGATGTTGACCACATAGTCTTTCGGCTTCACTTCTGCCAGCAGCGCATCGATGGCTTTTTCGTTGCGCTCATTGGCGAAAAAGCCCGTCACCGACTGCACCACAGTGTCGCCGATGCCATCGATCCCCAAAAGCGTGTCATAGGCTTCCTCATCGCCCTTGCCGGCCCGGAAGGCCATTTCCCGGAACGCTCCGAAATTCGAGAACGTCTTGGCAAACAGCGCCGCCGTTGACTCCCCCACATGGCGGATGCCGAGCGCGAAGATGAACCTGTCCAGTTCCGGCTCACGCCGCGCATCGATCGCCGCAAAGAGCTTTTTGACAGAAGTTTCCCCCCACCCTTCCTGATCCTTGAGCTTTTTGAGGCTCTTGCCGTCTTCCTCGGCCAGTCTGAAGATATCGGCCGGCTCCCTTATCCGCCCCTCGGCGTGGAACGCGGCGATCTGCTTGTCCCCCAGCCCATCGATATCGAGCGCGTTTCGGGAAACGAAATGCTTCAGGTTTTCCACGGCCTGGGCCGGGCAGATCAACTCGCCAGTGCACCGCCGCCGCGCATCGAGCTTGCCGGTTTTCGGATTGACCTCCCGCACCGCCTCCGAGCCGCATTCGGGACAGACATGGGGAAATTCGAACGGCTGGGAGTCCTTGGGCCGCTTGTCGGGCACCACAGCCACGATTTGCGGGATAACGTCCCCGGCCCGCTGCACGATCACCGTGTCGCCTTCGCGAATATCGTACCCGTCGCGGATCTCGGCTCCAAAGCTGTCGCGCCCGGCGATATAGTCCTCATTGTGCAGCGTCGCGTTTTCCACCACCACGCCGCCCACCGTCACCGGCTGCAGCCGCGCCACCGGCGTCAGCGTCCCCGTGCGCCCCACCTGAATGTCGATCTTGTGCAGAATGGTCGTTGCCTGCTCGGCGGGAAACTTGTGCGCTATCGCCCAGCGCGGCGCTCGCGCCACGAACCCCCAGCGCTGCTGCAGATCGAGCCTGTCGAGCTTGTACACAACCCCGTCGATATCGTAGCCCAGCGTTGCCCGCCGTTCCTCGATCGACCGGTAATGGCTGAGCAGTTCCTCAACGCTCGTCGTGCGGATCATCAGCGGATTAATGACAAAACCCCACTCGCCGAGCTTTTGCACCGCCTCATACTGCGTATCGGCAATCGGAGCGCTCACCTGCCCCCAGGCATAGGCGAAAAACTTCAATTTCCGCCTGGCGGTGACTGAAGGATCTTTCTGCCGAAGCGACCCCGCCGCCGTATTGCGCGGATTGACATAATCCTGACCGCCCTCCTCGGCCGAACGCTTCTTGAGCGCCGCGAAATCGGCATGGGTCATATAGACCTCGCCGCGCACCTCGAGCACATCTGGCCACCCCGTGCCGGGAAGTGTCTTGGGAATGTCGGAAATCGTCTTGAGGTTTTCGGTGATGTCTTCGCCTTCGGTTCCGTCCCCACGGGTCGCGCCGCGCACGAAAACACCGTTCTCATAGCGCAACGAGGCCGACAGCCCGTCGATCTTGGGCTCGGCGGTAAATGCAAGTTCCAGCCCCTTGTCGCGCTCGAAGAATTTGCGCCCGCGCTGGACGAAATCTGCGACATCGGCATCGTCGAACGCATTGCCCAGTGACAGCATCGGCACCGCGTGCCGCACCTTGGCAAAGCCATCCACCGGCGCGGCGCCCACGCGCTCGGACAAGGAATCGGTGCGCCGCAATTCGGGAAACCGCGTTTCGATTTCCATATAGCGCCGTCGCGCGGCGTCATATTCGGCGTCCGAGATCTCGGGGGCATCGTCCTGATAATAGGCCCTGTCGGCTCTTTCGATCAGCCGGTGCAGGCGGTCGAGTTCACTCTTTGCATCTTCCAGCGACAGCTCGTCCACCGGCAAATCGATACTCACGACACCACTCTCCTAAACGCCCACTTCGCGCATCAGCCTTTGTGCCGCCGCACGGGCTTCCTCGGTAATCGTCGCACCGGCCAGCATCCGCGCTACCTCCTCGCCCCGTGTCTCGATATCGAGCGGCCGCACATGCGTACGCATGAACGCCCCTTCCTCGATGGCCTGCTTCTCGATCAGCAGATGGGTCTGCGAGCGCGCCGCGACTTGCGGGGCATGGGTAACGGTAAGAACCTGCACCGATTGCGCCAGCCGCCCCAGCCGCTTGCCGATCGCATCGGCCACGGCCCCGCCCACGCCGGTATCGATCTCGTCGAAAATCAGCACCGGCACCGAACCCTTGTCGGCCAGCACCACCTTGAGCGCCAGCAGAAACCGCGAAAGCTCGCCGCCGGACGCGACTTTCATCATCGGGCCGGGCGTGGTGCCTGGATTGGTCTGCACATGAAAGGCGACCTGATCGATCCCGTGAGATGAAATCCGCTCCGCATCCACTTGCCGGTCGACGATGAACTTCGCCGCTCCCAGCTTGAGGTCGGGCAACTCGGCCTCCACGGCCTTGCTCAGCCCCGCGGCTGCCTTCTCGCGCGCCTTGGAAAGCTTTTCCGCTGCCGCGCGGTATTCGAGCCCGGCGTCCTTCAACTCGGCTTCCAGAGCCACGAGTGTTTCCGCACCGGTTTCGAGCGCTTCGATATCGCCCTCGTATTTCGCCAGCACGTCGGCCAGCGCGTCTGGCTCGACCTGGTGCTTGCGCGCCGCGGCCCGCAGCGCGAACAGCCTTTCCTCGACCTGTTCGAGTTCGCGCGGATCGAACGCCATCTCGCGGCGGATGGCTTCAAGCGCTTCGCTCGCCGTGTCCAGCGCCACCAGCGCCTGATCGACCGCATCCGCCATGGGTGCGAACAGCGCCGCCTCGGCGTCCGATTTGCGCGTCAACCGCCGCAGCAGCATGGCCAGCGTCGGTCCGGGCGCGTTGGTGCCGTTGAGAATTTCGTCGGCGTCATTGACCTCACTGGCGGCCTTTTCCAGCCCCATCAGCCATTGCCGCCGATCGGCCAGGGTAATCTCCTCACCGGCCTCGGGCTTGAGCGCCGACAATTCCCCAATCACATGCCGGGCATACTCTTCCTCGCGCGCCGCCTGCTCTACCCGGGCCCGCTGCAAATCCACGGCCTTCTGCGCCGCGACCAGCCTCCCATATGCGCTCGACACGGCCGCCAGATCGCCCTCATGGCATCCGAAACTGTCCAGCAGAACCCTGTGGGTCGCGGCATCCACAAGCGCCCGGTCGTCATGCTGCCCGTGGATTTCCACCAGCAGCCCGCCGATTGATTTGAGAAGTCCCGCCGAAACCGGCTGGTCATTGATGAAGGCCCGCGTACGCCCGTCCGCGTGCTGCACGCGCCGCAGGATGATCTCCGCATCGTCTTCGATCTCGTTCTCGCGCAGCAGCAGCCGCGCCGGATGATCCTCGGGCAAGGCGAGCACCGCCACCACCTGCCCGCTGTCGGCGCCCTTTCGGACCAGCGCGGCATCTCCCCTTCCGCCCAGCGCCAGCGTCAGCGCATCGAGAAGGATCGACTTGCCCGCGCCCGTTTCCCCGGTCAGCACGGTCATGCCCGTCTCGAACGCGAGATCGAGTTGGTCGATCAGAACGATATTGCGGACCGAAAGCGTGTTCAGCATCGCTCCCGCTTCTCCCGTTCGTTGTTGGCTCTGACTTGTACCCCGCAAGGCGCGCCCGCTGCAAACCTCCAACACGAGATTCACACCATTCTGCGCGCGAACATTACAGGAACAAATCTCGGGCAGCAAGCGCCTGCGAAAATGCCCCGGCCAATGACCGGGGCATCGTCAAACTTCCACCAACCGGCCGTGGCCTATCGGTCGGCCATCCAGTTGCCTGTCATCATCTGGGGCGACAGGCCCTGGTTCTGCAGCAGGTTAAAGCCCCGCTGATACCATTCGGAATTGGGGTAATTGGTGCCCAGAACCGCCGTCGCGGTCTGCGCTTCGCCAACAAGGCCGAGCGTGAGATAGGCTTCAGTCAGCCGATAAAGCGCTTCTTCCACATGGGTCGAGGTCTGATGGTCTTCCACCACCACCCGGAAGCGATTGATCGCAGCCGTATATTGGCCATTGCCCAGATAATAGCGGCCCACGCTCATTTCCTTGCCGGCTACCTGATCGCGGGCGATCAGCAGCATCTGGCCCGATTCCCGGGCGTAACGGGAATCGGGATAGCTGGCCTGCAGCTGGGTAAAGGTCTCGATCGTATCCTGCGCCAGCTCCTGGTCGCGCGTGATGTCGGTGATCTGCTCGTAATACGAGCTGCCCTTGAGGAACAGGATATAGGGCACTTCCGAGGATCGTGGATAGAGCGCGAGGAACTGGTCGGCCTGCCGCACCGCCTCGGGGAACCGGGCAAGGCGGAAATTGGCAAAGACCTGCATCACCTTGGCGCGTTCGTTGACGTCCGAAAAGGGATTCTGCCGCTCGAGCGTTTCGAGATCTTCGATGGCCGCGATATAACGGTTGTTTTCCATGTTGGTGACAGCGCTTGCGTAAAGCTGCTCGGGCGGAACCAACGGCTCTTCATCCCCGGTGCGCGAAAAGATCGACATGGGTGAACAGGCGGCAAGCACTGCAACGAGGGCCATGGCCGCCGCCGTCTTCCAAATCCTTGGCGCTTTGCTTGGTCTGGCTATGATATTCACGAAAAACTCCGTCCTCATGGCCCGGGGCATGAACCGTGACCCGCGCGTACCCACAATCCGCTGGAGCGTGTCCAGAATAAGTGGGCACCACTTATTCGGTTCGGACACCCGACAAATCAAGACCTTAGGGCATTTTCCGTTTCGATCCCATCGAAACGGGAAATGCACTAGCGGGCAATCTGTTCAAAACTGTGACGGGGGTTATCGCCCATTCAACCGATGGAGCGCAAGTAGGGCTCGACAGACAGCCTCTCGGGCAGATCCCCAAGGGCCTCCATTTCGAGCGGCAGTGCATCCGCTTCCAAAATCTCGTAATTGGCTTCACTGGCAAAAAGCGATTTGAGCACCAGCGCATTCAACCCGTGCCCGCCCTTGTAGGACTTGAACCGTCCATAGATCGGCAGTCCCGCCAGGGCCAGGTCACCCACAGCGTCAAGAAGCTTGTGGCGCACGAATTCGTCGTCGAACCGCAGGCCGTCGGGATTGACGATTTTTTCTTCCTCGATGGCGATCGAATTTTCAAGGCTCGACCCCAGGGCATAACCTGCCTGGCGCAACACTTTCGCCTGCGCCACGAACCCGAAGGTGCGCGCCGGCGCAACTTCGAGCGCAAACTTGCGCGGCGACCAGTCAAAGATCATCCGCTCGCGGCCGATCACCTTGGAATTGAAATCGATCTCAACGTCGAAAGCCCGGCCATTATAGGCTTCGAGCATGGCAAAGGCATCATTGTCGCGCACCGTCACCGAACGCAGGATGCGGATGAATTTCTTGCGCTGCGGCTGGATCGAAATACCGGCATCGAGCACCGCATCCACAAAGGGCTCGGCGCTGCCATCGATGATCGGGCATTCTTCGCCCCAGACCACGATTTCCGCATTGTCGATGCCAAGTCCGTTGAGTGCCGCCAACACATGCTCGACAGTCGCGATGCTGATGGAATTGCCCAGATCGATAACCGTGCACAGCGAGGTCCGGCTGACCCGTGAATGGTCGATCTTGACGGTCGCGGAGCTGCTGCCATCGTCCATCATACGCGTTAGCGTATAGCCGGAATCGGCTGGCGCTGGATTGATGACAAGGCGCGAGGGTTTGCCATTATGCACACCGATTCCCGCGAACTCTGCGGGACGCGTCAGCGTGCATTGGCGCACGGTATTGTTTTTCATTGGTACTCCGGGCCCTTTGTTGGCGACGGCCCATCGCCTAATAACGAAGATCGGCCTGACACGGAACCCGTGCCAGGCCGATTTAAAGCCTAAATGGCAAATTAGAATTAACCGTGGCGTTTGAGAAACGCCGGGATTTCAAGCTGTTCTTTTTGCGGCGCGCGGGCCGGGGCACGGCCATGTGCGTCGAGTTGCCCCACTGCGCCGTCCGTCTGCGGACGCGGAGCGGCCGGACGCGAAGGAGCGGCCTCGATGGCGCTGCGGGCAGCGGCGTCGTCGAACTGGGGTTGCACGCGCTCGCCATGCGGTTGCGACTCGGCCTCTCCGCCAAGGCTCAACCCCACATTGGAGGCCAGGCGGCGGAACAGGGCCCGCGCGTTGCGCGGCTCTTCACTCCGGGGCTGCGCCATCTGCTGGCGGGCCACCGGCGGCATGTCTTCGGCGCGCGGAATGCGGCGCTGCAGTTGCGGACGCTCGGCACCCGAGGGCACATAGGGCTTGGGCATGGCCGCTTCGGGCGCGCGCTGGGCTTCCTCCACCGGCTGGCGCACGGGTGCGGCAGGGGTGTAGGGCTCGATTGTAACGCCGTTGTCCTCAGCCTGCCGGGCGGCAGTCGCCGCTGCCGCAGCAGCCGAATTGCCATCCTTGATCGCCTGGGCGACAGCAGCCTCGAACTGATCGTCGCTCATGTGAGCGCTGGCCTGGGCCGGAGCAGCAGGCTGCTCGGACCGTGGTGCGGGGGCGGCGGCGGGAGCAGCAACGGCTTCAGGAGCCCGCTTGGCCTGCAGGGGTTGGCGGTTGGCGTTGGGCTTTACGGGATCGAGCGCCTGAACCATCAGCGCGTCGGTACCGGTCGCCACGACCGAAACGCGCACCTTGCCCTGCAGCGAATCGTCGAAGGTCGCACCGAGGATGATATTGGCATCCGAATCCACTTCCTCGCGGATACGCGAAGCCGCTTCGTCGACCTCGTACAGCGTCATGTCCTTGCCGCCGGTGATCGAGATCAGCAGGCCGCGGGCGCCCTGCATGGAAACATCGTCGAGCAGCGGATTGGCAATGGCGGCTTCGGCGGCGTGACGCGCACGATCCTCGCCCTCGGCCTCGCCCGTCCCCATCATCGCCTTGCCCATGCCGCGCATGACGGCGCGCACGTCGGCGAAATCGAGGTTGATGAGCCCTTCCTTGACCATCAGGTCCGTAATGCACGCAACGCCCGAGAACAGCACCTCGTCGGCCATCGCGAAAGCGTCGGCGAAGGTTGTCTTCTCGTTGGCCACCCGGAACAGGTTCTGGTTGGGAATGACGATCAGCGTATCGACATGACGGTGAAGTTCGTCGATCCCCTCATCGGCCAGCTTCATGCGGCGATTGCCTTCGAACTGGAAGGGCTTGGTCACCACACCGACGGTCAGGATGCCCTGCTCGCGCGCCGCGCGCGCCACGACGGGCGCCGCGCCCGTTCCCGTACCACCGCCCATACCGGCGGTGATGAACACCATATGCGAGCCCGAAAGATGATCGTTGAGCTCGTCGAAACTTTCTTCCGCCGCCGCGCGACCCACTTCCGGGTGCGAACCGGCGCCCAGGCCCTCGGTCACGCCCACGCCCAATTGAATGACGCGCTGCGCGCGGGACAGCGCCAGCGCCTGCGCGTCCGTATTGGCCACAACGAACTCGACGCCCTCGAGGCCCGAGTTAATCATGTTGTTGACAGCGTTGCCCCCTGCACCACCGACGCCAAAGACGGTGATTCGCGGCTTAAGCTCTTGGATTCCGGGAATCTGAAGGTTGATAGTCATCTCTGGCCTCATAGTGGCTTCATGGCAAAGATGTAGCGCTCAATTCGTTAACCGGACCCTAACAAAGCTACCGATTTCGTTAACCAATCCGCAAAATGCGAGACTTGACAGCCACAAAGTCACCGCATGTTAAGCATGATTTGCCCCGCGCCGGATCCACCCGCGCTTGACATTCGCCTCGATCCGTATATAACCATATCAGAATATAAAATATTGGTTACATAAAGGAGCAGGAACAATGTCAAAGATCACTCCCAGCCTCTGGTTCGACAACAATCTCGAGCAAGCCATGGAATTTTACGCCTCGGTTTTTCCCGACACCAAAATCCACGGCACCACGCGCTACACCGAGGGCGGCATGGGCGAACCGGGCACGGTCATAACCGGCGATTTCGAGATCCTCGGCCAGCGCTTCAACGCCATCAATGGCGGCCCGCACTTCAAGTTCTCCGAGGCCATATCCTTCATCATCGACTGCGAGGACCAGGCCGAGGTCGATTATTACTGGGACAAGCTCACTGAAGGCGACGGGGCCGAAAGCCAGTGCGGCTGGGTCAAGGACAAGTTCGGTGTCTCCTGGCAGATCGTGCCCAGGGCCCTTTACCGCACCGTCACCGGCAGGGATGCCCAAGGCGCACAGCGTGCCACCCAGGCCATGCTGAAGATGAAAAAACTCATCGTCGCCGATCTCGAAGCGGCCTACGAAGGCCGGTAGTGGGCAAGGGTGTATGGCCAGTTATAGCGGTTCAGGGTTTCACTGAATTGGAGGTCTGCTCACCTCTCCCGCAAAGGGAGAGGTAAAATCCGCACTTGCCTTCAGAAACTTACCTCGGGATGCACAGCGGCCGTCCATGCAACGGATCGGTGATGATCGCGGTTTTGACCCCGAACACTTCCTCGATAGTGTCCGGGGTCATCAGGTCCTCGGGCGCGCCGCGCGCCACCACTTTGCCGTCCTTGAGGAACACCAGCACGTCGGCATGCCGGGCCGCCAGATTGAGATCGTGCAGCACGAGAACCACGGTGCGTCCATGATCGTTCTTGAGTGCGCCGACCAGGTTCAGGCATTCGATCTGATGCGCCATGTCGAGGTGATTGACCGGCTCGTCGAGACAGATGATGTCGGTCTCCTGCGCCAGCACCATGGCGATCCAGACGCGCTGTAATTGTCCACCAGAAAGCGATCCGATACGCCGGTCGCGCAGATGCAGCACGCCGGTGCCTTCCATGGCCTTGTCCATGGCCTCCGTATCGTGGGGATTCCAGGGTTGAAACATTGATTGATGCGGATAGCGTCCCAGCCGCACCAGATCCTCCACGGTCATTTCTTCGGGGGCTGAAGGACTCTGGGCCAAAAGACCGATCTGACGCGCCAGTGCCTTGTGCCCGATTTTTGCGACGTCGAGATCCTCGACCAGCACCCGCCCCTCGGTCGGTCGATGCAATCGTCTTATGGCCCGCAGGAGGGTTGACTTTCCGCACCCGTTCGGTCCGGCCAGCACGGTCACCTGTCCGGGCGCGACCGGCAGGCTCAGCGCATCGAGAACCACCGCCTGCCCATAGCCGAGCGTCACACCCTCGATGGTGATGCGGGCCCTGATTGTTTCATCCATCGCTCGATCGTCTCCGCATAAGCAGGAACAGGAAATAGGGTGTGCCGATAACAGCGGTCACCGTGCCCGCCGGAACCTCCAGCGGCGCAAAGAGCACCCGCACGATAATGTCGGCGCCCACCAGCATGATGGCTCCGAGAAGAAAGCTCCCCGCCACCACCACGTAGACGTTACGGCCCAGAAGCAGCCGTGCAAGATGCGGCGCCATGAGCCCCACGAATCCCACACCGCCGACAAAGGCTACGGCCGCCGCGGTAATCAGCGCCGCAAGCCCGAAGATAATGATCCGGAAAACCGGCGTATTCAGGCCAACACTCCGCGAGGAGGTTTCGTCGAGATCGGCAGGCGGCAAGTGACGCAGGGCAACAGATGTCAAGACCAGCAGCGGGACAAGCGCCAGAACAGTGATCTGGATTTCACTCCAACTCGCCTCGTTAACGGCCCCGGCGATCCAGCGCGTCGCTTGGGCCGTGCGATAGATTGGCCCCACGATCATCATGATGGTAGTGATCGCCTTGGCCACTGCGGCCACTGCAATGCCAAACAGCAGCAACCGGATCGCCGAAACGGCCTGCCGTCCGGCCAGGATGAACACAGCAGCAATCGCCAGCACCGCCCCGACAGCCGACGCGACAGGCTGATAGGCAATAGGCACGGTTAGCGTGTTGCTCTCGTTGGAAAACAGCATCAGGAACACAACCACGCCAAGCGCCGCGCCATCGATCACGCCGAGCACGCTTGGTGACGCCAATTCGTTCCGCGTCACGCGCTGCAGCAGGAACCCGGCTACCGCAATGGAGCCTCCGGCCAGAACGGCCAACGCCACGCGCGGCATGCGCAGATTGAAAACGATGATGGTTTGGGTGCGCTCGCCCAACCCGACCAGCGTCCGGGCGACATCGGCAATCGGGATCCACGTCGAACCCAGCGCGACGGCCAAAACAACGACTATGGCAAAGCCGAAAGCAAGGAACCCAAGCACCATCCCGGCTCGGCCGGATCGACGCGATGCGGCGAACGCGCTCATGCTGCCCTCCGCTTGAGCAGTCCCAGCAGCACCATTCCGCCGACCGCCGCCGTCACCGCGCCAACCGGCGCTTCCGCCGGATAGATGATGTAGCGCACCGCGATATCGGCCACGGTTACGTAGATCGCCCCGAGCAGCGCCGCCGCAGCAATCTGGTGCCGGTGGCGCAATCCGGCCAGCGCGTGCGCCGCGTGAGGAATGACCAGCCCCACAAACCCCACCGGCCCGGCCATCGTGATGGCGCTCCCGGTCAGCACCGCTATGGCGACAAAGCTGACGCCCCGCACCATCCCCAGCGGCACGCCCAGCCCGCTTGCCGTCGCATCGTCGGTCTGCAACGCATCGAGCGAAGGGGCAAGCAGCCAGGCAAACATTGCCCCAACCGCAAGCATAACGCCCCCATTTACCGCCAGCGAAATCGGCCGGTCGACGATTGCCCCTGAAAGCCAGAACAGCAATTGCTCGAGCGCCGCTTCGTTGGACGTCAGGATGATCTCGACAAGCGCATGCCCCAGCCCGGCCATGGTTACGCCCACCAGAACGATCCTCAGCGGAGAAAGTCCCCCTGCTCCGGCGGCGATGCCGAACACCAGCAGGCTGGTCAGCAAGGCCCCTGCGGCCGCAGCCAGCGACAGCCCGGCCAGCGAGGACACCCCGAACCAGAAACTCGCCACCACCACGGCAAGCGATGCGCCGGCATTGAGCCCCAGCGTATCGGGCGAAGCGATACGATTGCGCGCCAATGTCTGGATGATGACCCCCGCCACCCCCAGTCCCGCTCCGGTCAGCGGCGCGATGATCGCCCGCGGCAGGCGGAGATTGACGATCACCACTGCTGTCTCGCTGCCATCGAACGCGGCAAACGCCCGCCAGACCTCGCCGGGCGAATAGATCTTCAGACCCAGCATCACGCTGCAGGCCATTGCAAACACAAGCGCTGCGGCAAGACTGCAATACAGCACGGCGCCGCGCGACGATCGCGATGCTATGGCCCCGGGCGAGGCCGCTAAGGTGTGCACCTGCCGCACCTCATAAGTTGATATTGACAGTCAGTTTAATTTCTGACCATTTGCCCAAAATCATTTTATGACGACATTTGTCAAGTTACCAAGGAGGCAATCATGCGCTCTCTACACAAATTGCTGACCGGATTGGCCATCGCCGCCGCCGTCGCACTCTCGGGAACAGCCCAGGCTCGCGAGATCACTCATGCCATGGGAACCACAGAGGTGCCCGATGCTCCCCAGCGCGTCATTATCCTGACAAACGAAGGCACCGAAGCCCTGATCGCGCTCGGCGTCACCCCTGTTGGCGCCGTGCGTTCTTGGCTCGGCGATCCCTGGTACGATCATATCGCCGGCCAGATGGAGGGCGTCGAAGTCGTTGGTGAGGAATCGGCCGTCAATCTCGAACTGATCGCCGCGCTCGAACCCGATCTGATCCTGGGCAACATGACCCGTCAGGAAGGCGTTTACGAGCAGCTTTCCGCCATCGCTCCCACGGTGATGTCCGAACGCCTGCGCGGCGACTGGCGCATCAATTACAACCTCTACGCCGACGCTCTTGGGCTCGCCGATGAGGGCGCAGAACTGCTCGCTGCCTATGATGCCCGCGTTGCGGACCTGTCCGAAAAGCTTGGCGACAACCTGCAAGAAGAAATCTCGGTCGTTCGCTTCGGCTCGGGCATGTCGCGGATTTATTTCCACGACAGCTTCTCGGGTCTGACCCTGCGCCAGCTCGGCTTCCCGCGCCCCGCTGCCCAGGATCGCGAAGAATTCGCCGAACAGATCACCAAGGAGCGCATCCCCGAAGCCGAAGGCGACCGTCTGTTCTATTTCGTCTATGAGACCGGCAATGGCGAGGGCGATGCCCAGGCCCAGGACTGGACCAACGACCCGCTCTGGCAGAACCTCGAAGTCGTCAAGGCCGGCAAGGCGCATCAGGTGTCCGACGCCATCTGGAACACCGCCGGCGGCATCCTCGCCGCCAACCTGCTGCTCGACGATATCGCTGAAATCTACGGCGTTGCCGAGTAATGACCTTTCGCCCGCTCGGAACAATCCGGGCGGGCTCTCAACGCCCGGCTCACATGAACCCCGACTTCAGCCAGCTGCCGACCTTGGCAAAATACCCGTCCGATCCGGTCAGCTTGCGGGTCGGACGCGGCTGAACATATTCGGCGCCGCACACCTGCGGATAGACCAGCATCCCCGCCACGGTTGCAAAGGCCGCGCCTTTCGCGCGGTCCGGCAGACCGGCAACGCCCAGTGGGCGGCCATTGCGCACATTGCGCGCCAGCATGCGTCGCGCCAGTTCCGGCAATCCCGTGAGATCGGAGGCGCCCCCGGTCAGAACGAAGCGCCGACCGGAAATATCCATCATGCCCGTCGCCTGCATCCGGTCGCGGATCGCTTCGAGGATTTCCTCGACGCGTGGCCGGATCACCCGCGTCAGCATCTCGCGCGAGATCGAATTTGGCGATTCATGGGAATTGGCCCCGATCGGCATGACGGTGATGACATCGGTCTCGTCGGTCTGCCCCTGGAGGCACGAGCCGTAAAGCGTCTTGAGCCGCTCCGCATCCGCCACGCTCACCGAAAGCTGCCGCGCGATATCGAGCGTTATGTGATGCCCGCCAATGGCCAGCGCGTCGGCATAAACCAGATGGCCCTCATTGAAGACCGAAACCGTTGTCGTCGCCCCGCCCATATCGATACAGGCGACCCCAAGATCGGCTTCGTCATCGACAAGTGTCGCCAGCCCCGACGCATAAGGCGTCGCCATCAGCGCCTCGACCTCGAGATGGCATTTGTTGAGTGCCAGTTCGATATTTCGCATCGCCAGCGTTTCGGCCGAAATCACGGCAACATCGACGCCCAGCGTCTCGCCCACCATGCCGCGCGGATCGCGCACGCCCTTCTGTCCGTCCAGCGAATAACCGATCGGCAGCGCATGAATGATCGAACGCTCGTCGCGCACGCTGCGATCGTTCACAGCGATCAGCACCCGCGAAATATCGCTCGGCTCGACCTCATGGCCATCGAGCGAAACGCTCGCCGAAAACGTCTCCGATCCCAAACGCCCCGCCGTAACGTTGACGACTACGGACTGAACCGTAATGCCCGCCGCCCGCTCCGCCATGCCGACAACCGAGCGGATCGCCTGCTCGGCCTTGTCCAGATCGGTCACAACCCCGCTCTTGACCCCGACGGAGGGCCCATAGCCGAACCCGATGATCTCGGCCATATGCGTGCGCCCGCGCAGCGCCCTGCCCTCGCGGGGCACGAGCCGCGCGATCACGCAGCAGATCTTGGTCGAACCGATATCGAGCACGGTCACCAGCGAAGACCGGCCCGGCTGGACCGGTTTTAAACGCGCTGTCATCGCAGAGGTCATCATTGGTCGTCTTCTTCGCGAACGGTGGGCCTTACAGCCACATATTGCGCAACGCGCATGTCGATCAGGTCGAGATCACGCTGGAGAACCTGATGATCGAGCTGATAGTCGTTGAGCCTGCCCAGCGCGTCGACAACCCCGGTTTCGGGCAGTTGCACGCGCAGGCCGGAATAAAAGATCAGATCCCAGCGCCGGTCGGCCACACGGTTGAGCGCGGCCAGATCGAATGTCAGGTCGGGATAGCGGTTGACCAGATTGATCATCGCCGCCGCGTTGTCCCCGGCACCCTCGCCGATCACCATCGGCAGATCGCCGTTCTCGACACTGGCGGGCGCGATAGGAGACCCCGACGCATCGATCAGCATGGTCGCCCCATCGATCCGCCACCGTGCCATGGGCGTCTTTTCGGTAATCGAAACCAGCAGGCTGTCAGGATAGACCTTGCGGATCGTCGCCGAAGCGACCGAAGGGATTTCCTCGACCCGCAACCGCGCCTCGGCGATATCAAAGCCGAGACTGGTCGACCCCACCTCGATCCCCAGCGCATGCGCCACATCGGCCTCACGGGTCAGCGATAACCCGTTGATTTCAATCTTCTCGATCCCGAAACCGGCATCCGCCATGTGTCCGGTCAGCACATTGCCGACAACGGCCAGCCCCTCGGACACCTCCTCGCGCATCACATAGCCGCCAATCGCAACGCAAACCACGATCAGCAGCGCCACGACCCGCAGCGCCAGCTTTTTGTGCAGCACCCACCAATTGCCCAGCGAAACCAGAATCCCGCCGCGCCGGCGCACCGGCACCAGCATGCCCCGGCCACCGGCCAGCGCCGGCGAACGGTCGCGCGTTAACGGAGAAAGGCTCGGGACCACCCGCAGGGCAGGACGCTCGATGCGTGGCGCGGGCGGCGCGAGAGGGCTGGAAGCGGGCACGGCCCCGATGACTTCCTTACGCCTCATCTGTTGCAACTTGCGTCCTCCACCATCCAGCTCACCAGCTCTTCGAACGAATGGCCGGCATGGGCCGCCAACTCCGGGACCAGCGAGGTCTTTGTCATCCCCGGCTGGGTATTGATTTCAAGGCACACAAGCTCGCCATCGTCGCCCCCGCGCGGGTCGTAGCGAAAATCGCTCCGCGACACCCCGCGGCAGCCCAAAGCGGCATGCGCCATCAGCGACATCTTCTGAACTTTTTCGTAAATTTTCGGTGAAACCTGCGCCGGCAACTCGTGCCGCGACCCGCCATTCACGTATTTGGCCTCATAATTGTAGAACGCCAGGTCCGTGACGATCTCGATCACCCCCAGCGCCACATCGCCCATCACCGCGCAGGTCAGCTCGCGCCCGGGGATGAACCGCTCCACCATAAGCTCTTCATCGCCATCCCAATCGGTGCGCAGGATTTCCTGCGGCGGGTGCTCCTGGCCGTCCTTGACGATGAACACATTGACGCTCGAGCCGTCATTATAGGGTTTGACCACATAGGGCGGAGCCATCACATGGCTCTTGGCAATGGCGTCCCGCGTTGCGATCACATGGTCCGTCACCGGCACCCCCGCCGCTTTGAACATCACCTTTGCCTGATGCTTGTCCATGGCCACCGACGACGCCAGCACGCCCGAATGGGTATAGGGAATCCCCAGGATTTCCAGCAGCCCCTGTATGGTCCCGTCTTCCCCGAACCGGCCGTGGAGCGCGTTGAACACGACGTCGGGCTTGAGAGCACTCAGCACCGAAGCAATATCGCGCTTAACGTCAACCTCAGTGACCTCATACCCGGCATTGCGCAGCGCCTGCGCGCATTCAACGCCCGAACTCAGCGACACCTCGCGTTCGTGCGACCATCCGCCCTTGAGCACTGCAACATGTTTGACCATCGGTTCGCCCCTTCCGGCTTATTCAGGCAACGCCGGCAAACATATCGCCGTCGAGAAACTCTTTGACTTCACGCCCCGGCGCGAAATGCCCCAATCGCCGGATTTCCCATACCAGCTCCACCCCGTGCTTCTCCCGCACTTTGGACCGCACCGTCTCACCCAGCGTCTCGATATCATGCGCGCTCGCGGCGTCGAGATTGACCAGGAAATTGGTGTGCATTTCCGAGACCTGCGCATCCCCGATCCGCAACCCCCGGCACCCGGCCTCATCGACAAGCTGCCAGGCCGATTGCCCGTCCGGATTCTTGAACGTCGATCCGCCCGTGCGCGTATTTGTCGGCTGCGTACTCTCGCGCCGCTCGGTGATCTCGCGCATCTTGGCCAGTATCTCCTCGCTGTCGCCAGACAGCCCCTCGAACACGGCCGAAGTGAACACCACGCCTTCAGGTCCGTTCGACTTGCGATATTGATAGGCCATGTCGGCATTGGTGAGCTCGATGATCTGTCCCTGCCGCGTCACGCCACGCAGGCTCACCACCCGCTCTTTCGCTTCGGTGCCATAGCACCCGGCATTCATATAAAGCGCGCCACCGACCGCCCCAGGGATCCCTCGGAAAAATTCGAGCCCGTCAATCCCGGCTTTTGCCGCCGCCGTGGCGATCTTGACGTCAGGCAGCCCCGCCCCGGCCCGCACCCGGTTGCCGTCCAGCACCTCGACCCCGCCAAACGCCTTGGCCGGCAGCTTGATGACCACACCGTCGATCCCGCCATCGCGGATCAGAAGGTTCGAGCCCAGCCCGATCACCGTCACCTTGATGTCGGCCGGAAGGTTCTTCAAAAACAGCGCCAGGTCCGCCTCGTCCGCCGGCTCGAAATAGAGCTGTGCAGGTCCACCCACGCGGAACCAAACGGCCCTGGCCAGCGGATGATTGGGGATCAGGCTGCCCCTTACATCCCCGATCCAGCCCGAAAACTGCGGTAGAAGGTCGGGAAAACTCATGCGCTGGCCTTGGACTTTCCAGCCAGTTCAGCTTCCAGCTCGCCCGGCAGCGCCGCGGCCCACAGCGTGATGTTTCCCGCGCCAAGGCACACGACATAATCGCCCTCCCCGGCCCGGCTAGCGATCAGTCCCGCCAACTCCTCGGGCCCCGAAATCGCCCGCGCGTCGCGATGCCCGCGTGCCCGGATCCGGTCGACAAGCTCGGTATGACTCACGCCCTCGATCGGCGCTTCGCCCGCCGCATAGACCGGTGCCACCAGCACCGTATCGGCTTCGTTGAAACACGCCGAAAAATCGTCGAACAGATCATTGAGCCGCGAATAGCGGTGCGGCTGCACCACGGCAATCACGTCGCGCCTTGTCGATTGCCGCGCCGCGCGCAGCACCGAGGCAATCTCGACCGGATGGTGCCCGTAATCGTCGATAATGGTGATCCCGTTCACTTCACCGGTCTTGGTGAAGCGCCGCTTGACCCCGCCGAAGCCTTTCAGCCCCGCCCGGATCTGCGCATCGGTGATCTTGAGTTCCTGCGCCACCGCAATCGCCGCCGTCGCGTTGAGCACATTGTGCATGCCCGGCATCGGCAATTCCAGCGCGTCGATGGTCCGCGTCTTGCCGCTGATCCGGTCGCGGACGATCACCGAAAACTTCGAAACCCCATTGTCGTTGACCACGTCGACCAGCCGCACATCGGCCTGCGGGTTGAGCCCATAGGTGATCATCCGCCGGTCTTCGATTTCGCCGACCAGCGCCTGCACCGTGGGATGGTCGAGACACATCACGGCAAAACCGTAGAACGGCACATTCTCGATGAAGTTGCGGAACGCCTTCTTGACCCCGTCGAAGTCGTGATAATGGTCGAGATGCTCGGCATCGATATTGGTCACCACCGCCACATCGGCGGGGAGCTTGACGAACGTGCCGTCGCTCTCGTCGGCCTCCACCACCATCCAGTCGCCCTGCCCCAGCCGCGCATTGGTGCCATAGGCATTGATGATGCCGCCATTGATGACTGTAGGGTCGAACTGCCCCGCATCGAGCAGCGCCGCGACCATCGAGGTCGTCGTCGTCTTCCCATGCGTTCCGCCGATCGCAATGGCGTTTTTGAACCGCATGATCTCGGCCAGCATCTCGGCCCGCCGCACGATGGGCAGCCCCTTGGCGCGGGCTTCTTTCAGCTCGGGATTGTCCTTTTTGATCGCCGAGGACACCACGACGACCGCGGCATCGCCGATATTTTCGGCCTTCTGCCCCACCATCACCTCGATGCCCATCGATTGCAGGCGCTGGACATTGGCATTCATCGAGGCGTCCGAACCGCGCACCGTGTAGCGCTGGGTGTGCAGCACTTCGGCAATACCGCTCATCCCGATCCCGCCAATGCCGATGAAATGCACGGGCCCGATATCGCGTGGCATCTTGGTGTTCATGATTGTCCTTTGGCGGTTTGCTCGACGAGATCGGCCAGCCGTTCAACGGCGTCGGGCATGCCCACCGAAAGTGCGGCAGAAGCTGCCGCCCGAAGGCGATCCGGAGCGAGGAAGAGATCGTTAAGCTGGGTGGCAAGAGATTGCGGTGAAAGCGTGGCCTGCTCGAATATCCAGGCACCCCCGGCAGTTTCCATCACCAGCGCGTTGGCCTTCTGGTCCTGGTCGAGCGATCCGGGCAGCGGCACGAGGATTGACGGGCGTCCAAGCGCGCCCAGTTCGGCAATCGTCGAGGCTCCTGCCCGCCCGATCACCAGATGGCTCGAAACGATGCGTTCGGGCAGATCGGTGAAAAACCCTGCGAGTTCCACATTGACCCGCGCCGCGCGATAGGCTTCCGCCACCCGGTCGAGGTCTTCCTCGCGGCATTGCTGGGTGACGACCAGCCGCCGCCGCAAAGACTCGTCGAGTTCCGCGATCGCCGCCGGCACGATATCGGAAAAGGCCCGTGCCCCCTGGCTACCGCCGAACACCAGAAGATTGATCGGCCCGTTTTCGACAAGGGCCGGATAGCTCATCCCGGCAATGGCCCGCACCCGGTCCCGTACCGGATTGCCCACCAGTACCTTTTGCAGCGAAAACTTGTCCGCATGCGCTGTCTGCGCAAAGCTCATGGCCAGCACTTTGGCAAACCGTGCCAGCGCCCGGTTGGCGCGCCCCATCACAGCATTCTGCTCGTGCAGGATGCCCGGAATGCGCAGCACCGAAGCCGCCAGGAAGGGTGGAAAGCAGGGATAACCCCCGAACCCGACAACCGCCGCCGGTTTGATCTCGCGCAACACGCCTATGGCCGTTGCCGTCCCCCCAAGGATCGTCAATCCTGCCTTCACGAACTTTATAGGATTGCGGATCGAGGGCGTGGCGGCGGGCACCACGTGGATGCCACTCGCCGGAAACTCGGCCCCGTAATGGCTGACCCGCTCATCGGTCACCAGATGAATTTCATGCCCACGGCGGCGCAATTCCTGCGCCAGCGCCATGGCGGGAAAAAGATGTCCGCCCGTCCCCCCGGCCATCAATGCAAATGTACTCATATTAACCTGTTTTTCGGCGCCGAGCGTTCGGGCAGCTCAACGTTTGCCCGGCGCGCCCGGATGAGTCAGGGCGCTGCGGATCGGCAGGCCGGTGGCAAAGGTCTCTTCCGGCTTGCGCCGCGTCAGCGCCAGCAATAACCCCATGGAGAGCCCGATCGCAATCATAGACGTACCGCCATACGAAACGAAGGGCAGTGTCATCCCCTTGGGCGGGATCAGATTGAGATTGACCGTCAGGTTGAACGCTGATTGCACGCCGAACTGGATAGCCAGCCCGCTTGCCGCCAGCCTGTTGAACAGATTCTGCTGACCCATTGCCAGATAGAGCGCCCGGATGACGATGAAGGCGATCAGTCCCACCAGCACCAGGCAAAACAGGATGCCGAACTCGCTGGCCCCGGCCGCGAAAACGAAGTCGGCATGAGCATCCGGCAGATAGCGCCGTGCAATCCCCTCGCCGGGCCCCATGCCGAACCATCCGCCTTCGAGCAGCGATTCGAGCGCCCGCTCGGCCTGGTAATTATCGCCCGTTTCGGGGTTGAGGAAGGTATCGATACGGCGGGCAACGTGCGGAAAGAAGGTGTAGGCCATGGCCAGCAGCACGATCGCCGCCCCTCCCAGCAGCGCGATCACCAGCCAGGAAATGCCCGACAGGAACAGCAACCCTCCATAGACCACGGAAATCAGAATGGTCTGCCCCACGTCCGGTTGCAGCAGCAGCAGGCCCACCACCAGCCCCGTCGTCCCCAGCGCGAGGAAATGTCCCGGCACGTCCTTGCGCTTCATCTGCTCTGAGATGAACCAGGCCGACATCACCGCCAGCGCCGGTTTGACGAATTCGATGGGCTGGAGCGATTGGCCCATAAAAGAAATCCAGCGCCGGGCGCCCTTGACCTCAACGCCATAGCGCAGCGTCAGCGCCAGCAGCACCACGCCGCCCACCAACGTGACCAGCCCGATGACCCGCACCCAGCGCGCATTGACCAGCGACGCCAGCAGCATCGCGCCCAGTGCCGGAATGCAGAACAGCACGTGCCGCTGGGTGAAATGCCACGGCCCCAACCCGATGCGTTCGGCCACCGGCGGGCTCGCCGCAAAACTCAAAAGCACCCCGAAGCCCATTAGTGCGCACAGCGCAAACATCAACTCGCGATCGACCGTCCACCACCATTCGGCAATGGGCGTCTTTCGCTCGCGGGAAAACCAGGCGGAAATGGCGGTCACGGGATACTCCGGTACGCGGGGACACAAAATTGCAGAATGCGAAATTACCACCCCAGTGGTTACCATTTCGCAACCACGATGCCTTTGCCGAAAACCTTATCCCCCCGTTGCTGTCCCTTCACCTCTCCCCGCGCTTCCCCGGTCCCGGCTTTCGCCGGGATAAACTCCGGCCGGGGTCCATGCGCCTGTCCATCCGCATCAGAGCACGGGCAGGGCTGCTGGGTCCCGGATCACGTCCGGGACAGCGATGGATGTTGGGCCGCGCTCTCGGCTCATAACCACCATCAACCCACCCCGCGTCATCCTCGGGCCCGCCCCCCGCAGCTCCATCACCGCCGCTCACCCCCCCCCGTCGTCATCCTCGGGCTTGACCCGGGGATCCGCAGGGCGTCCGCACGCGCGGCAGAAGTGGTGCGCCTTGATGCGTCATCGGTCCCCAACCCCTTCACTGGCTGCCTCGACGCAGCAGATCCCCGGGTCAAGCCCGAGGATGACGCGGGTGATGGTGGAAACGCCGCGCAAAAAACTTATCCCCGCCCCCTTCGTCATCCTCGGGCCCGCCCCCGGCGGCTCCATCACCATCGCCCACCCCACTCTCTTCGTCATCCTCGGGCTTGACCCGAGGATCCGCAGGGCGTCCGCACGCGCAGCAGAAGTGGTGCTCCTTGACGCGTCATCGGTCCCCAACCCCTTCACCGGCTCGCCGGGCGCAGCAGATCCCCGGGTCAAGCCCGAGGATGACGCGGGTGAAGGTGGAAGCGCTCGAAAAATCTTATCCCCGCCCCCTTCGTCATCCTCGGGCCCGCCCCCGGCGGCTCCATCACCACCACTCACCCCACCCCCGTCGTCATCCTCGGGCTCGACCCGGGGATCCGCAGGGCGTCCGCAAGCGCGGCAGAAGTGGTGCTCCTTGACGCGTCATCGGTCCCCAACCCCTTCACCGGCTGCCCCGACGCAGCGGATCCCCGGGTCAAGCCCGAGGATGACGCGGGTGAAGGTGGAAGCGCTGCGAAAAATCTTATCCCCGCCCCATCACCCCCATGCCATTCTCCCCCCACGGTGTCGCCAGGGACGAGGATGCATACGAGCTTCCGGTGAGACCGATCCGGGTTCCATGCGGGTCGCCGCAGGGAAGGCCCAAAGCGGACGGATGGCCGGACGAGGAACCAGGCGTTCCACGTCGTACTCCCGAAAGGGAGAGGGGCACCGACGGGAGGTTGGCAGGGAAAGTGGGGACCGGTTTCCCGGTTCGCCAACCGACCCACTAAAAATGCCAATATCCCGGACGACAAACCCCAGCCCGAGACGCCGCCATAAGCCAAAAACCCCGGATGCGTGGGGCGATGATCGCTTCATATACTAAATAAACATGCGGAGCGCTCATTGCCCCATGCCGTCTGACCATTTCAAAGCCCGAGGCGGTCTCGCCGTCGGAGGCTTTGGCATGTCAAAAAGAAAGGCTCACGCTCATGGATGACGAGAAAATGTCAGCGCAGCTTGAGTGAACTCAGCCCGATGAGCGCCAGAACCATGGCGATGATCCAGAACCGGATCACGATCTGGCTTTCTGTCCAGCCCAGATGCTCGAAATGGTGGTGAATGGGCGCCATTTTGAACACCCGTTTTCCAGTCAGCCGGAACGAGACCACCTGCACGATCACCGACACCGCCTCGAGAACGAAAAGCCCGCCCACGATCGCCATGACCAGTTCGTGCTTGGTGGCCACCGCGATCGTCCCCAGCGCGCCGCCCAGCGACAGCGAGCCCGTATCGCCCATGATGATCTGGGCCGGTGGAGCGTTGAACCACAAAAACCCGAGCCCCGCCCCGATCAGCGCTCCGCACACGATCGACAATTCGCCCGTCCCCGGCACGAAATTGAGGAACAAATAATCCGAATAGACTTGGTTGCCCACCAGATAGGCGATCAGCCCGAACGCCGAGGCTGCGATCATCACCGGCACGATGGCCAGCCCGTCCAGCCCGTCGGTCAGATTGACCGCATTGCCCGCTCCGACGATAACGAAACCGGCAAAGACGAAATAGAACAGGCCGAGATTGATCGCCACATCCTTGACGAAAGGCAACAGCAGCGCATTCTCATATCCGGCGGGCGCCTGGCTGGCGATCAGGAGACAGGCGACCAGCGCAATCGCGGATTCGATCAGCAGCCGCTGCTTGCCTCCGAACCCCTTGTGGTTCTGGTGCTTGACCTTGAGATAATCGTCGTAGAATCCCACGAGCCCGAACCCGGCGGTCACCACCAGCACGGCCCAGACATACATGTTGGACAGGTCGGCCCACAACAGGATCGAAACCAGCGCGCCCGAAAGGATCATCAGCCCGCCCATTGTGGGCTTCCCCTTTTTGGTCAGAAGGTGGCTCTGCGGCCCGTCCTCGCGGATCGGCTGCCCCTTGCCCTGCCGCACGCGCAGCGAATTGACCATGCCCGGCCCGAACAGGAACACGAAGAACAAAGCGGTGATGATCGCGCCGCCGGTTCTGAACGAGAGATAGCGGAACACGTTGAAGACCGGCAGGGCGTCAGCAAACTGCTGCAGGAAATAGAGCATGGGATACCGTCTGTGCCTTTACCTTTTTACGCCGAACCGGTCGCGGATCCGAGCCACCAACGAGCCCAGCTTCACGCCGTTCGATCCCTTGAGCATAACTGAGTCGCCCGGTGCAAGCGTTTCCAAAACATGTTCGCCAATCTCGTCCACAGCCTGGCCCCGCCCCGCAACGAGCCCGTCAGGCAGGCGTTCGGCCAGTCGCGCCATATGCTCGCCCACCAGAAAGACCCGGTCCGGCCCTGCCGCGACCACCGCATCGGCCAGCCCCGCGTGATAATCGGCCGACGCCGCACCCAATTCGCGCATATCGCCAAGCACCAATATCCGCCGCCCCTCGGCCGGTATCGCCGCGAACACCTCGAGCGCCGCACGCATCGAGGTTGGATTGGCATTGTAGCTCTCGTCGATCAGCCGGATCGGGTTGCCCGGATCGCCAAGCAGGATCGCCGCGCCGCGCCCCTCGGGCGCTCCGTGAACGGCAAGAGCCGCCAGCGATTTTTGCACATCGCCCCCAACCGCCCGTGCGGCCAGCAACGCAGCCACGCCATTGGCCAGCATATGCCGGCCCGCCGTCGCAATCGAAACTTCCAGCGACAGCCCGTCACCCTCGATGTGACCGCTCGCTCGGTCCTCCGTCGCCTGATAGCCCGATATCGTCACGTCGGCATTGGCAAAGCCATAAGTCAGCGTTTTCAGTCCGGCCGCCTCTGCCGCGTCCGCCAGTCGCTCGACATGGGCATGATCGCGCCCGATGATTGCCAGTCCGCCCGGATCGACGCCGGAAAAAATCTCGGCCTTGGCATCGGCGATCGCCGCCTCTGAGTCAAAAAACTCGAGATGGGCCGGCGCAACCGTCGTCACCATCGCCACATGCGGGCGCACAAGCTTGGACAGCGGTGTGATCTCGCCCGCCGCGCTCATGCCGATCTCGAACACCCCGAATTGGGTGTCGGCCGGCATCCGCGCCAGCATCAACGGCACGCCCCAGTGATTGTTGAAGCTTTTGATCGAGGCATGCGTTTTCCCGTTGGCCTCCAGCGCCACCCGCAGCGCTTCCTTGGTCGACGTTTTCCCCACGCTTCCCGTAACGGCTATGATGCGGGCCTTGGATCGAGATCGGGAAAATGCCGCCAACCCATAGAGCCCCTCCAGCGCATCTTCGACAACGACCAGCGGCAGCCCCGAAAGCCCCGCCGCTTTATCCCTGCTCACCATCGCCGCGACCGCTCCCGCCTCGATGGCTTTGGCGACAAAATCATGCCCGTCGAAATTCTCGCCCCTGATGGCGACAAACAGCGCTCCGGGGCCGATCTCGCGGGAATCTATGGAAATAGAGGAAACCGTTTCGGCAACAACATCACAGGCTTTTCCACCGGCAGCCGCCAAGATCTCGTCGATGCCATAGAGTACGGACAACTTCAGTTCCCGAAAGCCGCGCGTACGACCTCATGGTCGGAAAAATGGTGCTTTGTCTTGCCCACGATCTGGTAGTCCTCATGTCCTTTGCCGGCGACGAGCAAAACGTCCTCTGCCCCCATTTCGGCAATTGCATGACCGATCGCTTCGGCCCGATCGCCGATTTCGACCGCACGCGGCGCCGCGGCCAATATCTGCGATCGGATCAGGGCGGCGTCTTCGGTGCGCGGATTGTCGTCGGTCACGATCACCAGGTCGGCCAGCCTTTCGGCAACTTCGCCCATCTGTGGGCGTTTGCCCGGATCGCGGTCCCCGCCGCACCCGAACACCACGATCAACCGCCCCTTGGCGAAGGGGCGAAGCGCCACGAGCGCATTTTCAAGCGCATCGGGCGTGTGGGCATAGTCTACGAACACAGCCGATTCGCCACTCTGGGCGACCTGTTCCAACCGCCCCTTGGCGCCTTCGAGCGTTTCAAGCGCTTTTATGGCGTCGCCATTGGCAACCCCGGTTGCCATGGCCAGCCCGGCCGCAACGACCGCGTTATCCACCTGGAACCGTCCGACCAACGGCAAAACGAATTCCATCGGCTCGCCCACCAGCTTGCCCTTGACCCGCTGCCCGAAGCCTTCGCTCTCAACGCTCTCGACGTCGATATGCGCCCCGCCGACACCCACGGTAAACACGGTAGCGCCCTTGTCGAGCGCCGCGAACATGAAAGGCATCCCCTCCTCGTTCCCGGCATCGACCACGGCGGTCGCGTCGCCATCGATCAACTCGCGGAACAGCCGCAGCTTGGCGTCACGATAGGCTTCAATGGTTTCGTGATAATCGAGGTGATCGCGGCTGAGATTGGTGAACGCCACGGCCCGAAACTTCACCCCGTCGAGCCGCCTTTGGTCAATGCCATGGCTGGACGCCTCCAGCGCGACATGATCCACGCCATCGGCTTTGAGCTTTGCCAGGGTCTTGTGCAGAGACAACGGGTCAGGCGTGGTCAATTCTCCCGGTATGTGCTCGTCGCCCACCATCAGCCCCAGCGTCCCCAGGCTGGCGCCTTTTATTCCGGCATAAGCCCAGATCTGGCGCAGGAAAGACACGACCGAAGTCTTGCCGTTCGTTCCGGTCACCGCTGCGCAAACAGCCGGTTGCGGCCCGCAGAAAGTGGCGGCAGCGATGGCATAGGCGGCCCTCACATCGTCAATCAGCACCACAGGAATTCCAGCGTCGGCGTTGGGCGCCTCGTCGGTGACCATGGCCACTGCGCCCCGGCCGGCGGCGTCCTTGGCATAGATATTTCCATGCCCGCGCGTGCCTGGCAGCGCAAAAAACACGTCTCCCGGCCCGATCAGGCGGCTGTCGGCGTTCAACCCGCCGACCTCGATATCGGGCACATCGCCAACCCCGGCGACCCGGTGCAAAATGTCGGTAAGCTTATGCGGCAATATCACGTCCCCCGTTGTCCGCCACTTGCATCAGAACCCGGTAAATTCGGCCCCGTTGCGGAGCTGGACTGGCACCAGCTGCGCGTCGATTTGCGGTCCCAGAATGGGTTGGATGCCCAGCATCGGCGCTATGCGCTTGACAACGCGGGCCGACATTTGCCCGGCATTCCAACCCGCCGTCCGACCCGACTGCGCGTTTTCGGCCTGTGGTTCATCTACAAAAATAATCAGGGCATATCTAGGATCGTCGAGCGGAAAGGCCGAGGAAAAGAACGCCGTGACCAGGCTGCTCGAATACCGTCCGTCCACGACCTTTTCCGCTGTCCCCGTCTTGCCGCCCCACCGGTAACCCTCGGCAATCTTGTTGCCCGTGCTGCCCGAGCCGATCACACCGTTCATACGCATGAGATAACGCATATAGTCGCTGGTTTGCTGGGTAATGACCTGCGTCGAGCCCGCCATTGCTTCCTGTTCGGTGCGCGGAAACAGCGTCGCATCCATCAGATGCCCGCCATTCACCAGCGCGGCGGTGGCCGTCAGCATCTGCAACGGCGTCACACTCAACCCGTGCCCGAACGCGGCGGTCGCTGCACCGACTTCCGAAAAATTTGCCGGAATACTCGACCGCGTGACTTCCGGAAGCTCGATATTGGGAGCGCCATCGAGCCCGATCCGCGTCAGAAAGGCGCGGAAATTGTCCTTGCCCAGGGCCTGCATGATTCTGATCGTCCCGATATTGGACGAATAGCGGAACACTTCGGGCACCGACAGGACGCGGTATTCCCCATGGAAATCCTCGATCGTATACCGCCCGAAACGAACGCCGAACCGGGCGTCAACAGAATCAGTAAGCTGCACGGCACCCGAATCGAGCGCCGCGGCAAATGTGATCGGCTTGAAGATCGAGCCCACCTCGAACTTGGCGGCGGTCAGGCGGTTGAACCGCCCCTCCTCGAGCATGGTGGCGGGATTGTTGGGATCGAAATCTGGCACGGAGGCCATGGCGATGATTTCGCCGGTCCGCACATCCATGATCGCTCCGCCGGCGGCGATCGCCTGGTAGCGTTCGATGGAGCTTGCCAGCTCTTCATGCAGGATGCTCTGGACGCGCAGGTCGATCGCAAGGTTGACCGGCGTCAGAGCGCTGTCGCGGGCAAGTCCCAGATTTTGCAGCAGGGCCAGATTGTCGTCATCGAGGTGCTTTTCGATACCCGCGATCCCCACATTGTCGATATTGACCGCACCCATCAGATGGGCGGCCACGGTTCCCCCCGGATAGAACCGCTTGCTTTCTTCGAGAAAATCGAGCCCGGGAACACCAAGCCGCATGATCCGGTCGCGTTGCGCCGGGGTCAGCTCCCGCGCCACCCATACAAAACCCTGGTCCCCCGTCAGACGATCGCGCAGCCAGGCGCTATCGAGATCGGGCAGGACGGTCAGGATCGCGTCCGCGGCCTCATCGACGTCAAGTATCCGCCGGGGCTCGGCGAAAAGCGACGGCACGCGGATATCGACGGCCAGTTCGAGCCCGTTCCGATCGAGGATCGCGGGACGGGACGCCATGATCGCGTCGCGCGTCTGACCCTCGATTGTGGTATCGACCTCGACATTGCCCAGCCAGATCAGCCGCCCCACCATCACCGAAAACACGATCAGCACGAACGCCATGGCCCAGCGGATGCGGGCGCCGGTGAGATTGCCTCGCGCCTTGCGCGTGCCATCGATGGAAATCGTTTCCGGCGTGATCGCACTCATAGCAATCCCTCCAGCAAGGAGCCGATCGGGTCTTCTCCCGACTCGATTGTTTCGAAAAGCGCGTCGAGCGATTCGGTATCGAGCCTTTGCTGCGGCCGCATGGGCAGATCGGCAAAGCTTCCGAACTGCTGGGCCTCCGCCACATGAAGGTTCAAAACGTCATTGTGACGATCGACGATGGGTTGGATATGCGTCGGCTGGTTGAGATAGGCCCAGTCGGCCTTGAGAACGGAAAGGTCGGCCTGCTGCCGGGCGATGGCCGTTTCGATACGCCCGATCTCTTCGGCCGTCAGTTCGGCCATATGCTTTTGCGAATAGACGGCGACGACCGCGATGACCGCGATGACCGCCAGCACGATATTGAAACGTTGCAGGAACCGGCTCATGCGGCACCTCGCCTGAACCCGGGCACACCCAGCCCTGTCGACTGCCGGGGCCGCGCTGCAACCGCCGTTCGGATCCCGCTGCGCAGGGTGGCCGAGCGCGCGCGCGGATTACGGCCCACTTCGTCGGCTCCGGCTCTGACGGCCTTGCGCACCGGCGCCCAACAGGCCTCGACCGGCGCCGAATACGGCAGGTGCCGCGATTGGGGCGTCGCTGTCTTGGTCTGGTCAAAGAAGCGCTTCACGATCCGGTCTTCCAGAGAATGGAAGGTCACGACTGCCAACCGCCCACCTTCGGGAAGGATGCGCTCGGCGGCAAAAAGCGCGGCAACCAATTCATCGAACTCGCTATTCACCGCGATCCGCAGACCCTGGAATGTCCGCGTCGCGGGATGCGGACCACCCGGCCTGCGCCCGACGGTCTTTTCGATCAGTTGCGCCAACGCCAGCGTATCTGTGATCGGCGCGCTGTTGCGTGCCTCGACGATCGCCTTGGCGATCCGGCGCGAGGCCCGCTCTTCGCCAAACGCAAAGATCAGATTGCCCAGATCGGTTTCGCTAAGCGTGTTGACGAGATCGGCAGCCGTTTCGCCCTCCCCGCCCATCCGCATGTCGAGAGGCCCGGATCGCATGAAGGAAAAGCCGCGCTCGGCTTGGTCGAGTTGCATTGAGCTCACCCCGATATCGAGCACGACGCCATCGACCTGCTGCTCGCCAACCAGCGTATCGAGCTCGGAAAACGGCCCGGCCACGAAGACCAAACGTTCAGGAAATTCTCTTGAGAGTGCATCCACAAACGGCGCAACGCTCGGGTCCCGGTCGATCCCCATCACCTGCGCCCCCTCTTTGAGCAACGCCCGCGAATACCCGCCTGCTCCGAACGTGCCGTCGACTATGCGCGCACCATCGAGCGGCGAAAGCGCATCGAGCACTTCGCTCAACAACACCGATTCATGGGAGGATTGTGGCTCGCCCATCTGGTCAGATACTCGCGCCCGGCGCTCCTTGGGCCAGCCGATGGCGTCGGCCGGAACTCAAACTAAAACTCGTGGCATTGCTCCACATTGCGCAGATTGCATCCCAGTCTTTAAGATTTTGTTTCCCAAACCGATTTGGAGCCTTAAAGAACGGGGATACTGGTCACCAGTTGACCTGTAAGCCGGGTTCTGTAGGGCCCGCGCGCAAACGCGGACGTGGCGACCATTCATCTGGGAACTCCATTGCTGGAGCCCTCATGCAACCAACCCGGACGACAAGCCGTGAAAACGCGGCCGAGGCGAGCCTCCATCGTCCCTATTCGGTCTTGCTCCCGGTGGGGTTTACCGTGCGGCCCCTGTTGCCAGGCACCCGGTGCGCTCTTACCGCACCCTTTCACCCTTACCCCGGACATGTCCGGGGCGGTTTGCTTTCTGTGGCACTTTCCCTGGGGTCGCCCCCGCCGGGCGTTACCCGGCACCGTGTTCTCATGGAGCCCGGACTTTCCTCTGCCTGCGCAGCGGCCGCCCGGTCAACTGGTGACCGGCTGATGTAGGGTGCCCGGGGTGATCTGGTCAAGTCTTAGCTGGAAGCCAGAGCCGGCCGCGTGCCCCGTGCCCGTGTCACGTCGCGATAGGCCGTATTGATTGACGCCATCTTGGCCGACGCCAGCCCCATCAATTCCTCGGGCACACCCTTGGCGATCATCCGGTCCGGATGGTGCTCGGCCACCAGCCGCCGATAGGCGCGGCGCAACTCGTCATCAGTCACGTCCGGCGCAAGTCCAAGCACGGCGTATGGGTCCCGGTGGCCCGACGGCATCAGCACATGCTGCGAAGCGATCTGCTCGAAACGAACGGAATCAAACCCGAAAATCTCGCTCACCGCTTCGAGGTAGGCCATTTCGTCACTATGGACGAACCCGTCCGCCGTCGCGATCTCGAACAGGGCGTCCAGCACGTGCTCGAGAGTCGCCGGGCTGTCGGCAAACAGTTTACGCACCTTGCGCGCATAGCTGTCGAATCCGGTCACATCTTGTTGGGCGAGCGCGAAAAACCGGTCCACATGCGCGTCAGCTCCCTCTGGAATGTCGACGAGCGTGTGAAAGGTGATGACTTCGCGCCGGCTCACAACGCCGTCAGCGACGGCCATCTTGGCCGAAAGGGCGATGATCGACATGGTGAACGCCGCCTCGCGGCCGCCCGGTGCCCAATTGTCGGGATCCAGGATGCTGGCGATACCGCCCGCCAACCCCGTCCCCTGTGAGAACGAGCCAAGGAGCGCTGCGATTTGCTGCCAGATCGACATGACAATGTCCCGTGCGAACTTTTGCGGAGGGGTTGTTTATCGTTCGCAGCAATTGGGCACAAGCAAGACAGGACGCAGCCGATGCGTCAATACGCGCGGTCAAGCCGCTTATTCGTAAACGAAGCCGAACGGATTGGTCTGCGGAGCCTGCTGCCGGCGGTCGATTATCACGCGGCTGTTCAGCGTCGGCACCTGTTCTTAATAGACCCACAGGATTTCTCCGTTCGGACCCACGACACCGACCAGTTCATCCTGCTCGGGCGTACCCCCGATGCGCGGATCGTATCCGCCATCGGGTCCGTCCAACGGCGCCAGTGTCCGCGTATTGGGAGGCGTCAGAAAGCCTGGCGCCAAGACCTGTGAACTCTGGCCCGACGCTCCGGCGGCCCGCGCTATCGCATCGTAGTCGATGCCAGTCGTCTCCTGTTGCCGGGGCACCCCAAGCCCTTCCGGGCGCGGAAGCGGGCGCGGCGGCTCGATTGCTGCTGTTTCGGCGGCGGTCGCCTCAGTCTGCGGGGCGGGAGCGGCTGGCTCATCAGCGGGGTTCGTAGCCACCGTCCGATCGGCGACGGGGCGGTCTTCACTCAATGGCCGCCCGTTTACCGTGACCATCGGACCATGCGTCGCTTCGCCCGCCCTGTCACGTTCCGCCTGCGGCACCACGGGAAAGCCTGCACTTTCGACAACCCGATCGGCTGCCGTTGCGTCGCGCTCCGTATTCTCCGCCGGCGCTTCAGGCACGGCGACAAAGCCGGCGCCCGGCTCCTGCTGCAAGGCAGCCGCGCCGACCGCGCCCATCAGCAGAACCAGCATCGCGCCCGACGCCACAGGTCTAGAAAGCATCATGTTTGCGTTCCAATCGGCCGATTTGGCCATGTGCCCCCGCACAGCCACTCTCTTCGCTCCTGAAAATGGCAGCAGTTTGGTGAATGGAACCTGAAGGCCCTGTCCCGACAACCTTGTCAGGGCCGAATGCCCAGCAATCGCGCCAGCGCCAGCACCAGATTGGAGCGATTGAGCGTATAGAAATGGAATTCGGTGATCCCGGCATCGAGGAGTTCGGTCACCTGCTCGGCGGCAACGGCCGCTGCCACCAGCGCATGGGTTTCCGGGTCTTCATCGAGTCCCTCGAATCTGTCTGCCAGCCATTTCGGGATCGACGCTCCACACCGGCCCGCAAAACCGGAAATCTGCCGGAAACTATGGATGGGTTGAATGCCGGGCACGATGGGCGCAGAAATACCAGCCTTGTGCGCCCGTTCGACGAACCGCCAGTAATCTCCGTTCTCAAAAAACATCTGGGTGATCGCGCGGTCGGCACCCGCATCGAGCTTGCGCTTGAGATTGTCGATATCGGCATCCCAGTCGGCGCTTTGCGGATGTTTTTCGGGGTACGCCGCGACCGAGATGTCAAAATTGCCAAGCTTGCGGATGCCCGCCACGAGATCTGCAGCACCGTTATAACCATGTGGATGCGGGCTGAACGCATGCCCGACCCCTTCTGGAGGATCACCACGCAGTGCGACAATACGATTCACGCCCGCGTCGGCATAGCCGCGCACCACATCATCGACCTCATCGCGCGTTGCCCCGACACACGTCAGATGCGCCGCGGCGGGAACGCCGGTCTCATTGGTGATCCGCGACACCATCCGCAAAGTGCGTTCTCGCGTCGAACCACCAGCGCCATAGGTGACGGAAACGAAGCGCGGCCCAAGCGGCGCAAGACGCGAAAGGCTCGCCCAGAACCGGTCTTCCATGGCGTCGGTCTTTGGGGGGAAGAACTCGAAGCTCACCGCAATATCGGGACGCCCACTTTCGGGCTGACGGCTCAGCCGGCTCTCGCCTGTCGCAGACTCCACGATCAGACTCCTTTTGTAGTGTTTGATTTTATGGTTTCGAGTACCCACAGGCACACAGTCAATCCATCCTCGCGCGAGGGCGGGAAGCTGCGGCACAGGACAGGTTTCAGCCCGGCCGCGCGCGACCAGAGGGTCATCTGTTCCTGTGACATGCCTAACCGACGGTGCTCCTGCTCGCGGCGGAGGAATTCGAGGTCGTGGGGCGCAAAATCGACCACCAGCATCCGGCCCTCGGGCTTCAGGCACGATGCAGCGTGAGCAATGGCGATCGAAGGATCATCGAAATAGTGAAGCACCTGGTGCAGCATCACCAGATCGGCCGATCTCTGATAATCGCCAAGCTCGGTGATATTGGCGAGCCGCACCTGGGCGTTCTCGATGCCCCCGGCATCGAGCTTGGCCCGCGCGACCGAAAGCATCTCCCGGCTTGAATCTAGCCCTATGCCCTGCGCATATTTCCCGGCCAGCAGCTCCAGCATTCGCCCGGTTCCGGTCCCCAGATCGAGGAACATCCCTACCGGCGCTTGGCCTGCCGCCTCGACGATTGCGGCCTCCAGCGCGGAATCTGCAACATGCAGGCTGCGCAATCTGTCCCAGCTCTGCGCAATGGTGGCGAAAAAGGCGGCGGCGCGTTCTTGCTGGGCGACCCGCAATCCGGAGAGCTTTTCCAGATCACGCCTCAGTTCGGCAGCGTCTGTGTTCAGATGGCCGATCAGCCACTCAGCGAGCGCCCCGCTGGTCCTGTCGCGATTGAGCCGATAATAGGCCCACGCTCCTTCTGCGTGCCGCGTCACCAATCCGGCATCGGCCAACAACTTCAGATGACGGGAAATCCGCGGCTGACTCTGGCCCAGAATTTCAGTAAAATCCTTGACCGACAACTCGCCCTGCACCAGAAGCACAAGCAGGCGCAGGCGGGTGATTTCACCCGCCGCCTTCAAGAGCAAGACGATGTCCTGCGGTTGCCGCATGCGTGTCCCTGTCTGTCAAAGCAGTCAGGGACATAAAGATATCTTTATATCTTTCCTGTCAAGGCTTGCGCCCTATCAGGCCACGGCTTCTTCCTGACGCCGGCGGAAGGAATGAGACCGCCAAAGATCGAAAATGCCCGATGCTTCGTCCTCGCTCAACGCTTCATAGCGCTTTCGCACATTGACGATGTCATCCCGGCTCGGCATGTCGCGCCAAGGCAGCACGGCAACGACAGCCTCGAACAGAGCAGCATCGAGGCCGATGGCTCGCGCCGCCACCGTAAAGGCCACATAATCCTGCATGGCCAGCCATTTGACGACAATTTCAGGGCGAACTTCGAGCAGCATGGTCAATCCCGCCGCCGTATGATGGCCATAACCGAACCGGGTAAACCGGTGCAGCGCCTTGAGATCAAACCGGCGCCGGTCCGCAAGGGCCTTGACCTGGTTCCAGGCCAGCTTCCACTCCTGTGAGGAAAAGCCCGCCTGGTTCTTCATGCGGTTGTATACTACCGCTTGCACGCGCGACGACGTCCCCGGATTCTCTGTCCGCGCAAAAATGCCGAGACCTTCGAGCGCCGCCATACCCATGGTTGAAATTTCGGCGCGCACTTCGGCCCAGTCGATATCCTTGCGGCCGCGAAGCAGCTGGGCAAAAGACTCATTTTCGAGCGCCCGCTGCGCGACTTGATCCACAGCGGTGTAAGTAATCTCGGCCCGCGCATTGCCCAACAGCCGAAGGATCGAGGGCTCGGCGCCAAATGTCGCAATCGCTTCCCCCACGCGCCCCGCCAGATCCTTGCGACCGGCAATGGCTATCCTGTGGGCTTCCGAGCGGTTTTCGACGATGTCGATGAGATCGTCATCCGAAAGCACCTGGGAGAATTCGAGCAGCGGCGCCGCCACTTCGATCTCGTCATTGGCGAGCTTGAGCACAACCGAGCCGGGGGCGCGCTCGAGCGGCGCCAGCATCTTGGCCACGTGCGTGCGGGCTTCGACTTCCACGATATCGGCAAGCTGGCACAGCACTTCGTCATACTGGGCGACCTGTTCGTCGTCGCAACGGTCCGACACATAGGAGAACAATTGCGCCAGATTGCGGATCAGGTGATCCCGCTCTGCCGCATCAGCCTCGCCATTCAGAACTCTGAAATTTGCGAATGCTCTCACGCTTTCACTTACTTCGGACATGATGTTCTCCCCGGCTGGTTGCCGCATATTCCGCCAACCTATCGGGAGCGGCTTTTCAGGGCGCTGAATTCATCAAGACATATTTGAATAAAAAGCTAGGTATTTTCCCTTACCCAATAAAAAGGGCCCGGCTCTTGCCAGCCGGACCCCAGGATTTCGGGTGGCAGCGTGAACTTTATTCGGCTGCCGAGATTGCCGCAGGACGATCGTCCTTGCCCGCTGCAAGCGCTGCGCGAACGCCCGCGCCGTAGTCGGGGTGAACCTGATCGAACAGCTTGCACTGACGTTCCTTGATCTCGTCGGGAGCATCGCCCATCGCCGCCGCGATATTGGCGAACAACCGCTGTTTCTGTCCGTCATCGAACAGATTGAACAGAGCTCGCGGCTGGCCGAAATCGTCGTTGCCTTCGCGGTGATTGTAGCGGTCCGCATCGCCCGAAATCTTGAGCGGGGGCTCCTGAACCGATTTGTCCTCGGCCGGGCCGTTAAAGCTGTTCGGCTCATAATAGGCTTCGGGATTGCCCGTCTTGATGCCGCCATAGAAGTTCATCTGGCCGTCGCGGTGATAGTGGTGCACCGGGCATTTGGGGGCATTGACCGGCAGTGCCTCGTAATGCGTGCCCAAACGATAGCGGTGGGCGTCGGCGTATGAGAACACGCGAGCCTGCAGCATCTTGTCGGGCGAATGCCCGATCCCCGGCACGATGTTGGAGGGCGAAAACGCAACCTGTTCGATTTCCGAGAAATAGTTCTCGGCGTTACGGTTGAGCTCAAGCACGCCGATTTCGATGGGCGGATATTCACCATGCGGCCAGACCTTGGTGAGGTCGAACGGATTATAGGAAGTCTTTTCCGCATCCGCCTCGGGCATGATCTGCACCTGAACGGTCCATTTGGGGAACTCGCCCTTCTCGATCGCCCCGAAAAGCTCTTCCTGATAGCTTTCGCGGGTCGAGCCGATGACCTTCTCGGCCTGCTCGTTGGTGTAGTGCTTGTGGCCCTGCTGGGTCTTGAAGTGGAACTTCACCCAGAACCGCTCGCCCGCATCGTTCCAGAACGAATAGGTGTGGCTTCCGTACCCGTTCATGAACATCGGCGCGATGGGAAGACCGCGATCACTCATCAGGATGGTCACCTGATGCAGGCTTTCGGGCGAAAGCGACCAGAAATCCCACATCGCCGTTGCCGAACGCAGATTGGTCTTGGGGTGACGCTTCTGTGTGTGGATGAAGTCGGGGAATTTTAGTGGATCGCGAACGAAGAACACGGGCGTGTTGTTGCCCACCAGATCCCAATTGCCCTCTTCGGTATAGAACTTGATGGCAAAGCCACGCACGTCGCGCTCTGCGTCGGCCGCACCCAATTCGCCTGCGACTGTGGAAAACCGCAGGATCAGCGGCGTTTCCGCTCCCGGCTGCAGCGCCTTGGCGCGTGTGTATTTCGAAATGTCCCCGGTGATCTTGAGCGTACCGTGGGCACCCCAGCCCTTGGCATGCACGACGCGCTCGGGAATCCGCTCGCGGTTCTGGTGCGACAGCTTTTCGATCAGCTGATAGTCCTGCATCAGCACCGGGCCACGCGGACCGGCAGTGATTGAATTCTGGTTATCGGGGACTGGCGCGCCGGCGCTGGTCGTCATTGTTGGTTTATCGGACATGAGGCCTCCTAGTTTGTATCGATTCTAAAGAGATGGCTTTTCCTATCGTCAGTGAGGCAATTATGCAAATTGATAAAACTGACCGTTGTGATAACAATAACTAATAATCACTTCGAAGGTCAGATGAACACAATCACCCTGCGACAGCTCCACTACGCCCAAACGATTGCAGACGAAGGGCATTTCGGCCGGGCCGCCCAGCGATGCCACGTTACCCAGCCCGCGCTATCCCAGCAAATCAGGCTGCTGGAAGATCGCTGCCAGACCCAGATTTTCGACAGGCTCGGCAAAACAGTGACGCTGACACCGTTTGGCCGTGAATTCCTGGCCCATGCCGGTCGCGTGCTAAACGCGGCAGTCGATCTTGAAACTTTTGCGGATATGGCAGCGGGACAACCCGCCCGTCCCTTGCGTTTCGGATTGATACCCACGGTCGCGCCCTACCTTCTCCCAGAGATTCTGCCGGCATTGAATGACGATCTCAAGGATATCCGCTTTTCGATCAGCGAGGGTAAGACCGAGCGGCTTTTATCGGCATTAAATGACGGCGATCTCGACATTGCACTGATCGCGACCGAAACCGACCGCCCCAGTCTCACTTCGGTCGCCCTGTTTGCCGATCCGTTCGTCCTCGCCACCCGCCAGGGCACCGAACTGGCTGACCCGGTCAGCCTCGCCAACCTACCGCGTGACAAGTTTCTGCTGCTCGAAGAGGGCCATTGCCTGCGCGACCAGATGGTGGACGCTTGCGCGCTTAAACCCGACCTGCAGGGCCGAACTTTCGCTGCCACGTCGCTGACCACAATTCTTGAGCTAGTTGCCAATGGCTATGGCGTCACGCTGCTGCCGACCATCAGCCTCCGACGCGAGGAACATAACAAACGCATCGAATTTCATACGCTCGGCGCTCCCGGTGCGGCCCGCGTTCTGCGACTGGTCTGGCGCGCCAACTCGCCCTACGAAGCGCTCTACAGGAAGATCGCAGACGTTGTGACCACGGTCGGAGAAGCCAGCCTGCGCACCGATCTGCAACCGGCTTAAGCGGGCCTGGGTCCCCGCTCCCGCCACGACCCGAAGGAAAACACCGCCAGCGACACCCAGATCAGGGCAAAGCCGGCCAGCCGGGCCGGCGACAAGTCCTCGCCGAACACGAAAACAGCCACGGCAAACTGCAACGAGGGCGCGATATACTGAAACATGCCGATGGTCGAAAGCCGCAACTGCCGTGCCGCAAAAGCGAACATGACCAGCGGAACCGCCGTCATGGGCCCGGTCATCACCAGAAACAGGGTCGTGGTTGGATCAGCATAGAAATCGGGTGCCGGCCCGGTCAGCAGATAGAAGATATAGGCTGCGCTGATCGGAATGAGGACCAGCGTCTCGATGGCCAGCCCGGCAGCGGACCCGACATTGACGGTCTTGCGCACGTAGCCATAGAAGGCGAATGTCAGTGCCAGCACTAGCGATACCCACGGAACGCTTCCCAGTCCGATCGCCTGAATGCCGATGGCGACCAAGGCAATTGCAATGGCGATGGCCTGCGTCCGGCTCAGCCTTTCCGACAGCAGCACCATGCCGATCGCCACGCTGACCAGCGGATTGATGAAATAGCCAAAGCTCACCTCGAGAACGTGGTTATTGGCCACCGCCCATACGAAAATGAGCCAGTTGCCGGCGATCAGCACCGCCGAAACGCACATCAGCAAGACAGTACGCCGGTCCTTGAGCGCGGCCCGGACCTCTCCGAACTGATGGCGGAAATAGAGGATGGCCACCACGAAAAACAGCGAGCACAAGATCCGGTTTGCCACCACGCCCACCGGATTGACGTGTTCGAGCAGCTTGAAGAACAGCGGCAGCACGCCCCAGATCGTATAGGTGGCCAATGCCGCGAATACGCCAAGGCGCACATTGGTATCCGGCCCGATGGGACGGGGAGACCGCACGCCCTTGGCGGCCGGAGCGCCTTCGATCGATGTCATGGGGAGGCCTTCAAACCAGGAGTCGCAAGCGCCAGACTATGCCGCCAGCCGCCCATAGGCCAGTAAGAGTTTGTGATCGGTTCGATCACTCCTCATTGCCGGCCGACCCGGTTACCATGCCGAGAAACTCGAGCAGCAGCGGGTTGAAGAGGTCCGGGCGCTCCAGGCTCGGCAGGTGCGCCGTGCCCTCGATCACGACGGCAAAGGCGTTCTCCATCTCTTCGGACAGATCGTCGTGGCGATTAACGATATGGGGAAAATCGAGATCTCCGGCCACCAGAAGCGCCGGCGTATCGATCTCACCGATGCGCTCGATTGCGGGCTCGGGCTTATCCTCCCTGGTCATTTCGCTCTTGCGCAGAATATTGCCGTTCATCGCCTGAAACAGCGTCCGCACCTCGCCCTTGACCCGCCCGCTTTCCGAAAGCGGACCGTCGAGCCAGGCGTGGGTATCGACCGCGTTGATCGCATCGACATCCCCGCTTTCCTCCACCGCCTCCATGGCGTTGGCGATCTGCATGATTTCGGGCGGCAGGTGGGGCACCCGGGCGCCGCTGATCGAGGTGCCAACGAGCACCAGTCCCGCAGTACGCTCGGGATTGGCCAGCGCAAAATCGATGGCCAGCGCCCCGCCCATCGAGCAGCCGACAAACACTGCGGCATGGACGTCGAGCGCATCGAGCACTGCTTCGAGGTCCTCAAGGTGGGTAAATCCCTCATCGGGCGAGGTCGTGTCCCC